>NC_014844.1:2116980-2419406 GCF_000176915.2 Pseudodesulfovibrio aespoeensis Aspo-2 | reverse complement strand
GTCTGCGTAGCTGTCCTTGGAAAGGCCGAGGGAGCCGCTGTCATCGTCGGCATCCATTGGGTTGTCATGCCCGGCCTTGACCGCATCGTCCATGGGATCGGGGAAGTCGGCGTTGAATTCGCCTGTCCAGCCGGGGACCGGCGTCTGCTCCGGAGCGGGTTCGCGCTCCCGGACAGGCGCGGGGCCGGAGTCCGGTTTGGGGGCGGGTTTGGGCGTCGGGATAGGCTTGGGAGCGGCACTGGTCTTGGCCTCACTGCCCGTGGCCGGGGTGCGCGGCCCGTGGCCGGGAGTGGGCGGGCGCATGTCGCCGAGCTTGTCCCAGAGCTCCTCTCCGGAGTCTGCGCCTTTTGCGGCGCGCGGCGCTTCGTGTGCGTCGTGACCCAGGTCGTGGTCCAGGCGGCTGCCCATGTCGTCGTCCAGGTCTTCGTCGCGGACCATGTCATCGTCAATGGGCAGGTCGTCATCAATGGGCATGTCGTCGTCATGGTCCGCGTCCAGTCCCTTGCCCAGGCTCTCGACCACATCGTCGTCAGCATCGTCGTCACCAGTAAAATCTTGAAACGCCTGCTGTTTCTGTCTTTCTGCAGACGGGCCGCGGGGAGGCGACACCTGGGCGTCGCTGCCGCGTGCCGGTTCCTGCGTGGCATCGGCGTCCGGGTCGTCCAGCGTGAACTCTTCCTCCGGCAGCTCCCGGAACTTGAATTTCGCCTTGCACTTCGGGCAGGTGGCAACCTGTGAGCGGGCCGGTATCTTCGTTTCGTCCACTTCGCGGCTGAAGCCGCATTCCGGGCAGAGTATTTCCATCGTCATCCCTTGAAAGACGTTTTGGTCAATGTTGCATGCTCGTATCCACTTTATATGGAAGAATCAAGCGGCGTGCAATGCGCTGCACCGGTTTCAGGCCGGGTTCTCCTCCAGCAGCAGCATCTGGAGCGAGCCGGAAATGAAGGCCGCCTCCGGGAACAGGCTGCGCGGCAGGTGCGGGTAGTCGGCGTTGAGCCGGTGGGGCTGGCCGCCCACCTCGCGGAACCGCTCCAGCTTGGCCGCCAGTTCTTCCGGGGTCTTGCGCAACCGGCTCAAGTGCAGGATGGGCGCGTCCAGGGCCAGGGCAACGCGGCCCGTGATATTGGTCAGCCGCTCGTGGACCGGGCGATTGAACCGGACGCCTTCCCGGTTCCTGAACAGGCGCAGTTGCAGGTCCGGCCACAGGCCAAACCCCACCTTGCAGTGGTCCTCGTCCGGGAAGAGCGTCATGCGCGGGAAGTAGCACGCCTCAAGCCGTTTGATGAGCATGATGGCCGTGAACAGGCTCCAGACATCGTCGCTGAAGCATTCGTCGCCGTCGAGATAGAGTACCCAGTCGCCGGTGCAGTGGTCGAGCATGCAGTTGCGCTGGGCGGCGAAATCGTCCAGGGGCCGGGCCAGATGGCGCATGGGTGCGGCGCATGCGAACTCCCGGTTTGGGACGCATTCTGCGTCCCAGACCACCACGACCTCCTTTACCCAGTCCGGGAACTGGCCGAAAAAGGTGTCGAGCTGCGGCTCGTCCGGGCTGAGGATGACGCCCACGCTTACGTCCGGGGCCTGCACTGCCACGTGGCTCAGGTAGGAGCTGTTGATGGCCTGATGGGGACGCGCGCTGATGAACAGCCGTTGCACGGCCTGGCAGTGCGCGCGCTCCTCGCCGTCAAGGTCCGGGCAGAGCGCGGTGGTGCTGTTCTGTGGGGTCGCGCCGGACAGGGCGAGCAGATAGAGTTGCGTCCACGGGGAGCTGTCGGCCAGGACGCAGCCCTTGCCCGAGCCGTCCTTCCAGCCGGGATTGGCCGCGAGAAAGGTCCGTGCCGCCGCGGCGTCGGCCTCGCAGACGACCAGTTGCAGGCAGTCCGGCAATGCGGCCTCCAGGGCCAGGGGAACTTCGCCGGAGCCGATGCCGAAGAGGATGAGCCATTGTGCGCCGCTTTTCCCGGCGATGCGCAGGGTGCGCCGGACAAAGGTCTCGGTGTCCTCGCCCGCAGGCTGGGACGCACGGGCCACAGGCGCGGCGTCGGCAAAGTCGAAGGCGAGGACAGCCTCGGTATGGTAGGCGATGAGGGTCGGGTTCATCGGTGGATTCCTTTGCGAATGGTGAGTTCCTGATAGAGGGTTTCGAGCTTGGCGGCAATGGTCTGCGCCCGGTAGAGGGTTGCGGCCTTTTCGCGTCCGGCCTGGCCCATGCGCCGGGCTGCGTCCGGATTGGTCAGGAGAAAGATGACGGCCTTCGCGTATTCCTGGCGCGTGGCGGCCACCAGGCCGGTGACGCCGTGCTCCACCAGTTCGAGTTGGGCGTTGTCCTTGAGGCCGGAGCAGGGGTGGGTGACCACCGGCAGGCCGCAGGCCATGGCCTCGGCGATGACCAGCCCGAAGGATTCGCCCGCGTCGTTGGCGTGGGCCAGCAGGGAGATGGAGTTCATGAATGTGGCGATCTCCCGGTCCGTGGTCACGGGTTCGTGGAAGGCGACATGGCGGTCAAGGCCGTGCTCGCGCACAAAGGCGGCAGCCGCCGGGATGCTCCCGATGACGTGGTAGCGGAAATCCGGGATGGCGCGGACCACGGCGGGCAGGAAGTCGAGGGCGAGGCAGGACCACTTGCCTGGATCGGCGCGGGAGATGCGGCCTGCCGACGGGATGGAGAAATCCCGCTCGTCAGGCGTGGCCGAGGCGAAAAAGTCCGTGTCCACCGGATTGTACAGGACCGAGTAGCGGGCCGGATCAGGGTCGATGCCCGTGGTTTGGGCGAACCGGTCCAGGCAGAATCGCGAGACGAACAGGGTGTGGTCGATGACGCCTGCCTGTGGGCTGGGGTCGGGTCTGCCAAAGACGCTGGTCTCTACCACCGCAGGCACGTTGGCGAGGCGGATGGACCTGAGGGCGTGGGGTTCCGGCCAGCCGGCCCTGTGGATGTGGACGATGTCCGGTCTGACCTTCATGAGTACGGTCAGCAGGTCGTCGCTCACATGGGTGGATATCCTCATCGCGCGTAGCTGAACGCCCCGCTCGCCGTCCACCGGGCTGTACACGGTTGGCTCGAACCGGGACCTGTCCAGGTGGGCGACCAGCAGCTGCATCGCCTTTTCGGTGCCGCCAAGCCCCAGAGAGCTGACGACGTGCAGAACGCGGACAGGGGTGTCAGGCATGGGCGAAAGGTGACACAAGGCGGCGGTATTGTAAACACAACCAGCCGGGTTGGGTGAAACTGCAAGCGTGGAAACGGCCCTTTCGGGCCGGTCCGTGATTACCTGTTGTTGCTGTTATACGCGTTGGCCGCACGGAGCCGGGCCGTGTTGACGGCAGAACGCAGTTTGGGCGGCTGGACCGTTTCCTGGGCCTGGACCGGCGGCTGTTGCTGCGGCTGGGCCTGGGGCGGAGCGGGCGGCGTTGCAGTTTCCTGGTCCTGGGCTGGAAGCTGCGGAGCAGCCTGTTGCGCCATCGGTTGCGGAGCAGCCTGTGGGGCCATCGGTTGCGGAGCAATCGGCTGCGTGATCGGCTGCGTCGGCATTCCCTGCGGCTGGCCCGGCTTCATGCCCGCATAGGAGGTGGGGCGCAAGGGCGGGGCCTTGGGCATGGCCGGGACATTGGGGATCGTCGGCAGCGGGCCGAGGCCGGTCGCCGCCTGGGCCGGGGTCTTTTTGCCGTCGTGCCCTGGCACGATCTGGGCATAGGCCGAGCGCAGGCCATCCAGGATTTTGATGACATCGTCGACCATCTTGTTGTCCAGGCGGATATTGGCCTTGATCAGCTGCGAGGTGCAGAACATGTAGAGCTGGTTGAGCCTGGGCGTGATGTCCCCGCCCTTTTCCTTGTTCAGACTCTCGGCCAGCTCATGGATGATGGCCATGGCCTTGGAGATGTATATGCCTTTTTTCGCATAGTCCTTGTTGTCGATCTCGACCTTGGCGCGCTTGAGGAATTTGATAGCCGCCTCGTAGAGCATGATCAGCAGTTCGCCCTGGGTGGTCGTCTCGACCTGGGTCGCGAGATAGGCCCTTGCGGGATTCGTCATTCAGTCATCCTCCTGATCTTCCTATGCTGTCAACTGGGCGATGGAAGACTCAAGCTGTCCCTGCAACAGTTCGTACTGGCCGAGCAGGGCGTCCAGACGCGAGAATTTGAGCTTGAGATTGGTTTCCATCTTGTTGATGCGCGTCGTCTCATAGGCGATCTTGTCGTCGATGGACTCCATGATGTCTTTGTAGTTGTCCTGCAGGACCGACAGCGGACCGCCTTCGTAGGTGTACTTGTTGTAGGGCTTGGTCAGTTGCTTGAGCTCGTCGATCATTTCGCCGACCTTGCCCGTTTTGACGGTGACGGTCCCGTTGTGGGTACCCGCCGAAATGTTGTCCAGGCGGATGGCCATACCGAGCGCATCGCCCGTCTTGCCCGTGATCTCCCATCCGTCGATGGACGCCTCCTCGCCGTTGATGGTGGCGCTGATGATCTTGCTGCCGTCGCTGACGATCTTCACGTCGTACGCGCCGGGCTTGGTGGTCCCTTCGATGAGCGAGGAGAAGGTGAAATCCGTGGATTGGCTTTCGCCGAAGTTCTTGGCCGAGAACAGTTTGGCGATGTCCTCGGGGTCGTTCTCCTTCATGGCCTTGTCAAAGACTTCCTCATCGATCTTGAGCAGGCCGTAGGTCGGCGAGCCCTGCTCGGCATCGGTCATGATGCCAAGCTGGGACAGGGCCGAGAGCCGGTCGCCGGTCATGGTGTCGGCATCCCACGGCGTGAATCCGAGACCCATTTCTGCCGTGATATTTTTGATTTTCTGGGCGATCATGTCAACGCCGTAGTTGCCCGTGAGGAGGGACCCCGTGGCTTTTCCCGAGTCATCCTCTTCCACGCTGGTGATCTTGATGATCTGGGCGCGGACGGTGTTGACCGCATCGACGAACTTTTTGACGGTGTCCTTGATGCCGGAGGCGTCGGTGGCCGTGGTCAGCTTTATTGTCTTGCCGACCTCCGCTTCGCGGAGGTTGAGGGTGACCCCTTCGAGCACGTCGTTGATGGTGTTGGACGAGCGCTCGATCCAGCCGCCGCCCGCAGACGGGAACCCGTTGACGCGGATCTGGGCGTTGACTGCCTCCTGGCTCTGCAGAAAGTCCGACCCGCCGAAGATGAGGCCTCCGTCGTCCGAGATGACCAGCTGGTTCTTGCTGCCCTGGCCCATGCCGCTCAACTGGAGGTGGTAGACCGAGCCGTCGTATACCGTGGAGGCGCGGATGAGATTGCGCGAGTCGGGGTGGTTGTTGACGAGGTTGACGAATCCTTCCAGGGTCGTGCCCGCCGGGATGTCGTTGATGGTGTAGCTTTTGCCCGCGTAGGAAAAGGTGAAGGACGTGTTGGAGCTGGTGATGGCGGTCTTGAGCGAGCTGGTGCCCGACGCCGTGATGTGCACGTCGTTGGCGGCGAGCTGGCCGATCTCAATGGAGGTGTTGGCTTCCATCGCGGTGCTTTCGGCGCTGGCGGTGAGCCGGGCCGTGTCGGAGCTGGTGACCGTTTTCTTCAGGAACTCGTTGATGGTGTCGAAATCCTCAAGGGTCGTCTTGAGGGAAAGCATCTGCGTGTTCAGGCTGGCGAACTGGTCGTTCTTGGATTTCCACGACGATTTCCACGTCTCCAGCCTCGTGATGCGGGTGCGTTCCACATCGATCAGGCCATCGATGAGCTTGTTGAAGTCGGTGCCGCTTCCAAGGCCGGTGAAGTTGATCGAGCCGGAAGTGTATGTTCCGTCTGCCATGGCGTTGTCCCTGTCGGAAGTTTTTTCCTGGTTGCACTGGGTTGCCGTGGTGAATGCAAGCCCGGTGCCAGAGAGCTATTGTGCCAACTTGTTGAAATCAAAGGGCCGAGCCCCCTGAGGGAGGGCCCGGCCTGTGTGCGCAGTGTCTGCGACCTGGGTTACGCCTAGCCGATGAGGGACAGGGCCATCCGCGGCAGGGAGTTGGCCTGGGCCAGCATGGAGACGGAGGCCTGGGTCATGATCTGGTTGCGAACGAACTGGGTCATTTCCTTGGCCACGTCCACGTCGGAGATGCGGGATTCCGCAGCCGCAACGTTCTCGGACTGAATCTCCAGAACGGTCACGGTGTTCTCCAGCCTGTTCTGCAGGGCACCGAGGCTGGCGCGGATCTTGTCCTTGGAGATGATGGCGGTGTTCAGCACGTCAAGAGCCTGCTGGGCCAGCGCCTGGGTCGAGATGGACGCGCCTGCGCCGGTGCCTGCACCCAGGCCGACACCCAGGGCCGAGGCCGTGGAGCTGTTGATCTGGATGTAGTAGTAGTCTTCCGAGCAGTCGTTGCCGGTACCGAAGTGGACCTTCAACTGACCGGTGACAGCCAGGGTCGATCCGTCGTGGGTGCCGGAGAGGTTGCCGTTGAGCAGGTAGATGCCGTTGAAGTCCGTGGAGTTGGCGATACGGGTGATTTCCGAGGCCATGGCCTGATACTCGGAGTCGATGATCAGGCGCTGGTCGGAGTTGTAGGTACCCGTGGATGCCTGCATGGCCAGTTCCTTCATGCGGATCAGCTTTTCATCGATGACGCCCAGGGCGCCGTCAGCCGTCTGGATGAGGGAGATGGCGTCGTTGGCGTTGCGGATGCCCTGCTGCAGGGAGCTGATGTCGGCGCGCATGAGCTCGCGGACGGCCAGACCGGCGGCGTCGTCCGCAGCCTGGGTGATGCGCAGACCAGAGGACAGACGCCTGGTGGACAGTTCCAGGGCGCCGTAAGAGGTGCCGAGGTTGCGGGCGGCGTTCATCGCCATCAGGTTGTTGTTGATGATAAGGGACATAGTTTCCTCCTTGAAAGTGTTTCGGCTTCCTTGCCTGAGATCTGTTTTTCCGGCGGCGGGGATTGCCGGGCAAATCTCTCTTGTGTTGCCCTACTGATCGTCCGGTCATGCGAAAACTTTAGGTTGTGTGAATGTTTTTTTTTATTCCAAAGGTTGCGTGAAGGCTTGTGGCTGGAAATGCGTCTCGAAAGCGGGCGCGCAGACAGCCGCGCCGCTGGCTGGCAGGGGGAGTGAAAGCGGAAGCCGGGGGGGCGTGTAGCGCCCTCAAATTTGATCCCTACCAAAAGGTGCGACACAAGAGCCGGACGAATGTCCGGCTCTGTTGCCATAGGCGGCGTGAGCAAGCTAAAACCACGTTTTTGGGCGGAGCGGTCCACAGCACAATGCGGCTTTGCGCATTGTGCGGTCGCCACACTAGGAGGCGAAGGTGTCGCGCATGACCGCGAGCAGGCGGCGCAGGCGCATCTCGTAGGTGTGCTCGGCCAGGATGCGCTTGCGGGCGGCCATGGATATCTTGCTGCGGCGGGCCGGATCGGCCAGAAGCGCGGCCAGCAGGTGTGGAATTTCTTCCGGGTTGCGGTAGACCGCGGCCTCGGTTTCAAGGTCGAAGAGATCTTCCATCTGTTCCCGGTGGTCCGTGAGCACGAATCCGCCGCAGGCAGGGACATCGAAGATCCGCTGGTTGACCGCCCCTTTCATCTGGCGGCTGGTGCAGTTGAGGCTGACGGCGGACAGGGGATAGAAGCGCGGCAGGTCGTCATAATAACCGAGGCCGGGCAGGTGACGCCAGCCCGCGTCCGTGCCCAGTTGTTCGCTCCAGCCCTGGTCGCCCACGATGAGCGGGGCAAAGCCGAGGGTGGCCCGGACGCAGGCGAGCCGGTACTGACGTGTGGCCTCCCAGGTCAGGAGCGATTCCAGGGCCAGCCTGCGCTCCGGGGTGGGCAGCCTGTCGAGGGCCGCGCGCCAGTCCGGGTGCCGGGCCGCGAGAAAGGTCCGCACATCGGTCTCGCCCGACGCGCCAAACGCGGCGGCAACCGCCTGATACCCGGCGCGCAGGGCGTTATCCGGGTCCGCGTCGTCCAGGGTTTGGGCCACGGGCCGGGTCATGGAGTTGCCTACAAAGGAAACCTCGCTCGCCCAGGTTGCCGGGGCCGAGGTCGACAGGCCGGGCCGGAAACGCTGCGGGTCGGTGGCCAGTGGCAGATGGTGGACGTGGGCGAACCCCCTGGCGCGCATGGCCTCCAGGTTTCCGGCGTCAAAGGTGAAGATGGCCGTGTTGTCCGTGCCGGGGTGGGCGTAGTCGTGGAGGATGAGCGCGGGGTTGTCCACGAACCACGAGGCCAGTGGCACTCCGAGGTCAGCCAGGAGCCCGGCCAGCCTGCCCTCGCGGTCCAGGCCGAAGTGGTTGACCGTCAGGACGAAATCCGGGCGGAACTCGACGATCCCGTGCAGCAGGGCTTCGATGAATGCGCTGCTGCCCCTGGCCTGCCGGTCCAGGGTCAGGGCGTGGTGGGGGATGGCGAGCCGGTCCATGGACGCGAGAATCTCGCCGCACAGGAAATAGCCGGAGTCGAGGAACAGGACGCGCGGCATGGTCGAGCGAAATTTCGGATAGGCGGCCTTGCTGCGGAAATCGGCCTGGGCCGCAGCCTTGAGGGCCTGGGCGATGGGGCCGTAGTAGGCCTTGTCCAGTCGCGGATAGAGAGGCATGACGATGGGGGCCAGGGGCGCGTGGCCGTGCATGGCCTGCCACCGGCCAAGGCGGTCCATGACCGCCTCCGGCGTGGCCTCGTCGATCCAGGTCACCGAGGGGGCATTGCCAAACTCCCGGCGCACGCCGGTGACCGCCTCGATTCCGGCCTCCCGGTCCACCACTGCCACCGGGCGTCCGCCAAGGGCGCGCAGGCAGTGGCCAAGGCCCGCGCCGACGAGCACCGGCAGGGCTTGGTCGGCAATGCTCCCTGCCAGATCGCGCTCCTGTCCGGGGCCGTTGCGGCCCCACAGGTGCCAGGTCTTGCCGCCCACCAGCAGGCGGACATCAAAGAGGCCGTCCGGCCCGGTCAGAGGATGGGCTGTGTATGGTGTGCGGGTAGGCATGGTGGAATCCAGTACCGCATGAAGCGCCGGGCAGGCAAGGTGCCCATAGTATAATGTAATGAAAGGGCCGCGCCCCTGTGCCGGGACGCGGCCCGCGCCGTCCGTTATTCCGAGCCGAACAGCCCCTTGATGGCACCGCCCGCAGAGCCGGCCCCGCTGGCCGCGCCTTCCACGGCCTTGTTCAGGGTCTCGGAGAGTTGCTTGGCGACCTGGGAGACAGTGCCCGTGATGTCGCCGGTCATCTCGGTCAGGATCATGGCGAACGCCTCAGCCGGGGTCGTCTGCTTCTCCTTGCCGATGTCCCTCATGTGGATGTCGGGCATGGGGATGCCCAGGCCCTTGTCGCTGCCAAAGGTGTCGAGCAACGAGCCGCCCAGATTGATCCGTCCGTTCCTGACGATGAAATTATTGATCTGGATGGTCTTTTCCGAGCCCGTGTCCGTGGGGGTGTCTTCGGCCTTGGCTTCCTTCTTTTCGCTGGCCACGGTCTGCTTGATGTTGGCCAGGATGGCCTTGAAGTTGTCGGTGTTGCCCTTCTTCTCGTAGCTGACCACCGGGCCGTCCAGGAAAATTTCCTCGATGATGATCTTGTCCGTGGTCAGGGACTCCTTAACCATCGTGACGCGCATGGTGGCGCACTCCAGGGCGCTGGGCATGGAGTATCCCTCGGGATTGCCGAGCAGAAACCCCTTGAGGGTGCCGGAGCCCGAAAGGATGGAGATGTCTGCCGAATCGAGCCTGACTTCGGTTTTCGTGATCTGCGGCCCGTAGGTCTCAATGGCTGCCTTGACCAGGGAGCCGAGGTTGAGGATGGCGAAAACGATCATGGCGATAACTGCGATTATCACTGCCCCGACGCCGATGAGAATGATCTTTTTCATGCGCACTCCTGTGCAGAAGGTCTTTCAGTACCGTGAGCCTAAGGCATTTGGCCGACCAGTGCAACGCTCGCGGCAAAAGATGCTGGTCAGGCGAGATTGGGGAAGGGCGGGTCCGCGAAGTGGCGCATGTCGCGGGTGGACACGCCAAGCTGCCCGGTGTCCATGGAAGGGCCGGTTTCGTCCGGGACTGCCTGCTGCTGGTCGAATATCGCGGGTTCAAGCCTTTGGCACAGGGCAGCGGCCCTGGTCGCGGCCTCGTCCATCAGCGCGTCCAGGGTGGCGGTGCGCGGCTTGCCCGTGACCGGGTGGCAATAGGGGATGGGCCCGGACAGGAATGCGGCCTGGGCCAGGAGCTGAGGCGCGTAGGCCAGGGCGGCCAGCTCCGCCGCCGGACGCGGCAGCCAGGGGCGCAGGGCAAAGGCGGCCTTGGCCAGGGCGCGTGTCGAGTAGGCGGCCTGGAACAGGGCAAAGGTGCGCCATGCCCGTGCCAGGGCGCGGGTGGCCGCCTCGGGCGTCATGTCGGCCATGGTCCCCAGCCGGGCCACGGGCAATCCCTGGTCGAGCAGGTTGGGGCAGCGGCGCAGCATCAGGCGCAGGGAGGAGCGCGCCCGGCCAAGCATTGCCGGACAGGCGACCATGTCCATGAGCGATTCCAGGGCGCGGTGGCGTTGCCGGGCGTCGGACCTGGCAGTGGGGTCTGCCGAGTAGTAGTCGCCGCTCAGGTGCCAGACCATGGGGTGCATGGCCACGTCCGCATACAGGTGCGAGACCGCGCCCACGAGCAGGGCGACCGGCAGTGTTGCGCCCTGTCTGGCCCAGGCATCTGCGGCGTGGTCCGTGAGCAGCCGGATCAGGGCAAAGGTGTCCTCGCCGTTTGCGCCGTGCAGCCTGTGGGCCAGCCGCTCCAGGGGGGCGCCGCCCGGCGGGGTGGCGTAGAACAGGGCGTCGTGCAGGACCGCGCCCAGGAGCAGGCCGTGGCGCTCGGCGGCAAGGCAGGGGGCGAGGCGTGTCCCGTCCAGGAGCGCGGCTGTCCGCTCGGCGATGGAGAAGTGTATCAGATCCTTGGGCATGGCCGTCCTCAAACCGTTTGCGTTTGCGCCACTCTACTTGATATCCTCGGTTGCGCAAAGGGAACTCTTGTCACAATGGAGCACGTGAAGATGCAATATGACCACATGATCAGGGAAGTCGCCGAGGTGGAGGACGCCGGGGCGACCAGAAAACATGGCAGGGGGGAGCGGCGCGAGGACTATCCGGACGCCTGGGCGGACACGGGCCGGATCATTCTCGTGGGTCTGCCCGGCAGCAACCGGGCGCTCCTGGCCGGGCTGCTGGCCGAGCGCACCGGGCTGGGCGCGGTCAGGCCTGCGGATGGCGGCGAGGCCCTGGCCGCACTGGCCGGGCCGCCCGCCATCATCATCCTGGACGATGCGCTGGTGGCGGACCAGGACATCCAGCCGCGCATCCACGGCGCGGGCAAGGTCTTCTACCTGATGGTCGATTCGCGGACCTTGGCCCAAAGGACGACCAAGGCGGAATCGGGGCTGGAAACCGGTGATGTTGAACAGGCGTGGCGCGAACTGTCGGCCCGGCTGGCGGTCATGGAGCCGGTTTTCTACGGCGTGCTCCACTTCATCCTCCAGGGGGCGAATCCGCCCGAGGCGCTGGTGGAGGACGCCCTGGAGAAGATCGCCTACTAGCCCAGGTTGCCCTTGCGGCGCTCGATTTCGATGTCCAGGGAGTGCAGGGTGATGCGGATGTCTTCAAGGAGGAAGACCAGGCTGGTGATCAGGCTGACGAGCGCGCCCCCGAACAGCAGCTCCACCATGAAGTACAGGCGCATGTTCAGAACCTGGCTGGCGAACAGGATCAGGGTGACGCAGCTGACGCAGATGATGGCCATGATGGAGTAGAAGATGGCCCAGCGCATGATGGAGCAGCGCTTGCGCAGCACGGCCACCTGGCTGAGGAGGAATTTCACGTCCCGTTCTGGCGCGTTCGGCAATTCGTCGAGCAGCCGCCTGATGAGGTCGGTCGGTCGGGCGATCCTGTTGGTCATGGAGAGCACGAGCAGGCCAATGCCCGAAATGAGGACAAAGGGAGCAATGGACGCTTGAAGGATGTTGACGAGGTATGTGGTTTCCATGAGGCCTCTTTGCTCCCATTCCAGGCGGCTCGTCAAGGGCAAAAAGCTGGTCGAAGGTGACAGCCGGAGCGGTTTGCGCTACACAGTGACACCGCGTGAACATCACCTGCCAAGAGGAGCCCAGCCCATGCCCGAAAAGAACCTCAGGGTCGAACTGCTGTCCATGACCCCGGATGCCCTGTCGCTCATCTACGCCGCCTTTCGGCAATGCTACCACGCCGGGTTCGTGGGCGACATGTGGCCCAGGCTCCTCTCCGGCGAGATCGACCGCGAGACCCAGGCGGACTTCGTGCGCAAGACCATGGAGTCCGGCCACGACAGCCCGGTGGAGCACGTCTCCCTGACCTTTGCCGTGGAGGGCATCTCCAGGGCCTGCTCGCACCAGGTGGTGCGTCACCGCATCGCGTCCTACTCGCAGCAAAGCCAGCGCTATGTAGCCGAGAACGACATGGACTACATCCTGCCCCCGGCCATAGCCAGGATACCAGAGGCGCGCGAACGGTTCGAGCGGTTCATGGCCGAGGTCCAGTCCGCCTATAGCGACCTGCGCGCCATCCTCGTGGACCACGGGCGCAAAGCCAAGGCTAATGAGGATGCGCGGTTTGTCCTGCCCCAGGCTGCCGAGACCAAGATCGTCATGACCATGAATTGCCGCAGCCTGCACCACTTCTTTCACCTGCGCTGTTGCAACAGGGCGCAGTGGGAGGTCCGGGCCATGGCCGACGCCATGCTGGCCATCTGCAAGGAGACGCTGCCCGCCCTGTTCATCAACGGCGGAGCCCGGTGCGAACAGCTCGGCTATTGCCCGGAATCGCCAAAATTCGCCTGTGGCAAGTATCCGACACGCACGCCCGGCCAATAGAAAATTTCCAACAGCTTGGGATTTCTTCCCACCCCTTGCGGACTCGGAAACCCTTGCACATTTTGTGTCAAGGTGTTTTTTGCTCGATTTTTCAGGAATTTTTTGTGTTCATAACGGGCCGGAGTCAGCTAGCCCTTGCGCTGTGCGGGGTTATGAGCCTTCTGGAGATAATGCCGGCTTCACCGGATGGTAATGATTATTCATACTGTGGCAATTATTTCAATTATTCTGAGTCGTTAAAATGAGTAGGGCATGAACGCTCATTTTAGGTGAAAGAGCGTCAAGTGATAAAAAATTTTCTGACAGCGAGAAAAATCACAGAAATTTCGAAAATTCGTCGAAATAGGACTTTATAGCTGTTGAAAAGAAATAAACAAGCTGTTGATAACTAGAAAATCTAGAAAATTTCAAGATGCTGGGAAGCCTTGTCACACGCCTGTTTCACCGGGCTGAGACCGGGAATCGTCTGCATGAGCCGTTTCTTGTTATACTGTAGTTATTCCAAGCTGTTATGTCTTTTCTCTGACGGTTGCGACTGTCGAGAACCCTGACCCGGCTTTGTGCGCACGTTTGAATTTCAAGAATTGTCTTGGCCGCGCCAATCAACTATCTCACTCTGCATGATGAAAGCTGCCTGGATGCAAATACGTACTTCTCTTGAAAAGAGTCTCAACCCCGGATTGTTCGCCGTGTGGATCAAACCGCTCGACGGCGTTGTCGAGGGCGGCAGGCTGACCTTGAGCGCCCCCAACGACTTTGTGGCCAACTGGGTGCGCGACCGTTTGCTCCAGGTCATACGGGAGGCCGCTGCCGAGGTCATGGGCGGCGATCCGAAGATCACCATCGTGGCGAACCTGGAAAAGGCGGCCAAACCGGTTGCCCCGGTTGGCAGAGCCGTGGCCGCAGAGCCGCGGGCCACCCACCTGGGGCTGCCCATTGTCGAGGGACCGCGACCGATCCCGGTCCACAACTGGCGCTTCTCCTTTGACGACTTCGTGGTCGGCCCGTCCAACGAACTGGCCTGCGCGGCCAGCAAGAGCCTGTGCGACAGCGCCTTTTCCTCGGATCACCTCTTTTTGAGTTCCGGCCCCGGCCTGGGCAAGACGCACCTGCTCCACTCGGTGGGCAACCAGTTGTGCCGGGCGGCCAATCGGAAAAACCTCAAAGTCGCCTGTCTGTCGTCCGAGGATTTCGCCACCCGCATGGTGCTGGCCATCAAATCCCGGCAGGTGGACGTGTTCAAGGCGCAGTTCCGCGAGAATCTCGATGTGTTGCTCCTTGAGGACGTCCACTTCTTTCAGGGCAAGGAGAAGATGCAGGAGGAGCTGCTATGCACCCTCACGGCCCTGCGCGAGCGCGGGTGCAAGGTGCTCCTGACCAGTTCCTTCATGCCCAAGGAATTCTCCGGCGTGGACAACCGTCTTGTCTCCCGGTTCTGCTCCGGGTTCCTGGCCCATATCAACCGTCCGGATCTTGAGACCCGCCGCCGCATCGTCCTCGAAAAGGCGCGCAAGCTCCAGGTGTCGGTCCCGGTGGAGGTCTCCGAACTGCTGGCCGAGCGGATCACCACGGATATCCGCCAGCTTGAGAGCTGCCTGAGCAACCTGGTCCTCAAGGCGCGACTGCTCAACCGGGCCGTGACCCTGAACCTGGCCTGGGAAGTGCTCGACAACTACGCAGTTTACAACTCCGCCCCGGATTTCTTCAACATCGTCGAATTCATCTGCAAGAGCTACGATTTGTCAGAGGACGAACTGAAATCCAAGAGCCGCAAGCGGCAGGTGGTCCTGGCCCGCAACACCGCCTTTTATCTGGCTCGCAAGCATACCGAGCTCTCCCTCAAGGACATCGGCGACAAGCTCGGACGCAGGCATTCCACCGTGCTCAAGGGCATCACCAAGGTGGAGCGCGAGATATCGCTTCAGACCCCTCTGGGCCGCCAGATCGAGCAGACCGCCGACCGCCTCACTCCGTAATCCCTGCGGGCCGCTTTCCGCCCCCGCATGTCCTTCCGGACGCATCCGGACGCTTCTGGACGCTCCCGGACGCCCTCTGACGCAGCTGCTCAGAGAGCGTCCGGGAGATTTTTTTGGGCGCAGGCAATGGCGAAGCCACCCTCCGGGGCGGCGGGTCTCGTGCTTCAATCCTGTCAGGTGGCTGTGAAATCAGGTGGTCAGGCTTGTTTCTGTCTGAGCGTCTTGAGTCGCTGGTCCATCTCGTCCGGGTCGAGGCCGCGTTTCCGGGCGAGCTGAGGCAGGTTGGTCTCGGCGTCCGAAGGCCGCACATAGGCCGGTTCCAAGGGGTCGGTCTGGTAGCGGGCTGTTTGGGCCGCGTCGAGGAGTTGATCGCAGGAGGGGGTGTCCCATCGGGCCGGGAGCAGGCTGAAGCCTGGGGTTTCGGCCACGAGGCTGGCGAAGAAATCCGGATTCCTGCGCAATCCGCTGCCCATGAGGTGGGCCGTGTTGCCCAGGGAGGCCATGCGCTGCGCCGCCTCGGCCAGGGTGCAGGAGGACAGGGGCGAGAGCGGGGCAAGGGAAGGGGCGTCAAAGCTCTGGAGGTAGACCAGTCCGCGCCGGGCATAGGTCAGGACGTGGAGCGCGGTGTCGAGGAGCGGGCCGGGGCCTGCGGCCAGCAGGGGCAGGTAGTCGATCCCGGCCAACTGCGCGCCCGTGCCCGCGCTCATGCCCTGGGCAGCGGCCAGGAGCAGGCGCAACCCGGTGAAGCTTCCAGGGCCGCGCACGCAGGCGATGCGGTCGATGGTCTGGGCGGTGATGCCGAATCCGTCCAGCGTCTCCTTGAGGCCCGGCACCAGGAAGCGCAGCGACTGCCCCGGCACGGTCCACTCGCGGGAGGCGAGCAGAACCCATCCGTCCGCTGTCGGCTCTCCCAGGACGAACTGGAGGCGCTGTTCGGCCCCGGCCATGGCCAGGGTCAGGCCGTGCGGCTTATGAGAGCAGGCGGCGAACGTCATTGAAAATGGCCAGACTCATGAGCATCAGCAGGATGAGGATGCCGACGCGGGTGGCTGCCGCCTTCCAACGGTCGCTGATGGGGCGGCGGAAGATCATTTCCAGCAGGAAATAGACGATGTGTCCGCCGTCGAGCACCGGGATGGGCAGCAGGTTGATGATGGCCAGGTTGATGGAGATGATGGCCACCATGGCCAGCAGGTCGTAGAACCCGGACTGGGCGCTGTTGTGGACCATCTGGGCGAGCATGATGGGGCCGCCGATGGACTCCACCGGAATGAGCCGCTCGATGATGCTGACGAACCCCTTGACCACCACCGTGGACATGGTCCAGGTGTGGACCAGGGCGATCTGCGCCCCCACGCCGTCCACGGGCCGGTATTCGATGACCCCGCCCTGGCCGATGCCGACCATGGGCACGGTCACTTCCTCGCCGAACAGGTTCTTGACTGTGTTCACCTTTGGGGTCACGTCCAGGCTCAGCGACTCGTCGCCGCGCTGCACCACAAAGCGCAGGGAGGTGTCGTTGCCAGCCCGGATGGTCTCGACCATTTCAGACCACGAATCAATGGGCTTGCCGTCAATGCTGATGATCCGGTCGTTCTTCTTGAGGCCGGCGGCAAGGGCCGGGCTGTCTGGCATGACCTCGCCCACCGTGGGCATGACCACTCCCTGGCCCTGGGCCAGGGCCAGGAACCAGTAGATGAGGAAGGCGAGCAGGAAATTGAAGATGGGACCGGCGGCCACCACGCACAGCCGCTGCCAGGGGGGCCGTTTGGAAAAGAGCTGGTCGTCCGGGAAGTCCTCTTCCTCTTCGCCCTGTTCTCCGGCCAGCTGGACGTAGCCGCCAAGCGGGATGGCCGAAAGCTTGTACTCCGTGGCACCTGACCGAAACCCGGCCAGCCGGGGGCCAAAGCCCAGGGAAAAGGACCGAACGCCCATGCCGAACAGCCGGGCCACGGCGAAGTGGCCGAGTTCGTGGAAGAAGATCAGGCCGCCCAGGGCCAGGACGATGGCTATTGCGCTTGTCAGCATAGAATCCTCATGCGGCCGCCCGCTGTTGTGTTATCGCGGCTTTGAAAGAGATAAGCATGAATCCGCGTCAGGCCAGAGGGCGTGGCGGATTTCCTCCCGGACGGCCCGGTCCAGGCCGAGCACGGCCTCCGGGGTGGATACGTCCATGGGCTGGTGGCGGTCAAGGGCGTTGCCGATGGTGGCAGGGATGTCGGCAAACCCCATGCGTCCGTCCAGGAACGCGGCCACAGCCACCTCGTTGGCCGCGTTGAGCACCACCGGGTGGCTCGGTCCGGCATCAAATGCCTCGCGCGCCAGCCTGAGGCAGGGGAAGGCGGCCAGGTCCGGCTCCTCGAAGGTCAGGCTGCCCACGCGGGCCAGATCGAGCCGGGGCACGTCCACCTCGATGCGGCGGGGGAAGGCGAGGCAGTGGGCAATGGGCACCTGCATGTCGGGCATGCCCAGATGGGCCAGTTGGGAGCCGTCCACATACTCCACCAGGGAGTGGATGATGGACTGGGGGTGGACCACCACATGGACCATGCTCACAGGCAGGCCGTACAGGTGGCAGGCCTCGATGACCTCAAGCCCCTTGTTCATGAGCGTGGCCGAGTCGATGGAAATTTTCGCGCCCATGCTCCAGTTGGGATGGGCCAGGGCCTGCTCGCGGGTGACGCCCTTGAGAGCGGAGGCGTCGCACCCCCTGAAGGGGCCGCCCGAGGCGGTCAGGATGAGCCGGGCGATCTCGTCGTCGCTGCCGTGGCCCATGAGCCCCTGGAACAGGGCGTTGTGTTCGGAGTCCACGGGCAGGATCACCGCGCCCGAGGCGTGGCAGGCGGAGCGGATGATGTGGCCGCCAAGGACCAGGGACTCCTTGTTGGCCAGGCAGATCATCCTGCCCGCGCGGGCAGCGGCCAGGGTCGGCGCAAAGCCTGCCGCGCCCACAATGCTTGAGAGCACGACATCAACGTCGTCAAGGGAGGCCAGGGCGGTGAACGCCTCCGGCCCGACCAGCACCTCGGGCGCGTATCCGGCTGGCAGTCGGGCCAGGAAGTCGCGCCGGGTCTGCTCGTCAAGCACGCCGACGATGCGGGGTTTGAGCCGGGCGCACTGCTCGGCCAGCAGGGTGCCGTTGCGCCCGCCGGCCAGGGCCGTGACCCTGAACAGGTCCGGGTGCCGGGCCATGACCTTGAGGGCGCTGGCGCCGATGGAGCCTGTGGCGCCGAGCACCGCGACCCGGCGCGGGAAGTCCGGCAGGGATGCGCTTTGCGGCCATGGGGAGATGTATGTTTTCACGAGGTTCCGGGGTTGCGGCTAGAAAAAGGCGTGCACGGTGCGGATCAGGCCGTAGGTCGGCACCACCAGGAGCAGGCTGTCGATGCGGTCGAGCAGCCCGCCGTGGCCGGGCAGGATGGAGCTGGAGTCCTTGATGTGCAACGAGCGTTTGAGGGCGGACTCGAAAAAGTCGCCCATCTGGGCGGCCACGTTGAGGGCCGCGCCAAGCAGCAGCCACTGCCAGGGGGCGCCGAGGCCAAAGGCCATGCCAAAACCGGTGGTGGCGAGCATGCAGGCGGTCAGGCCGCCCAGGCTCCCGACCCAGGATTTCTTGGGGCTGACCTTGGGCCAGATTTTCTTTTTCCCCCACAGGGTGCCGCTGTAAAAGGCGGCGGTGTCGGAGATGGCGGCGGCCCCGATGACCAGCAGGATCTCGTGGCGGGAGAAGGAGAGGAAGAAATGGAGATTGAGCGGGATGTAGACCAGCCCGGCCAGGAGAACCATGCCCGGCTTGAAGGAGGCCGTGGCATCCCTGGTGAAACGGACGAGGAACAGGATGGCCGCGGCCCAGAAGGCGGCGACAAAGATCATGAGCATGTGCTGCGGCGCATCGGCGGCATAGGCGCCAAGGAGCAGGAAGGTGAAGACCGCGCCCAGGGATTTGACGGTCCCGACTCCTGGCAGCGGGCTGAACATGTCGTAGAATTCCCAGAGGGTGAACGTGCAGAACAGGGCCAGGACCACGAACAGGACCCATCCCTGGAAGACGAGGGCCAGGGCCGGGATGGCGGCGAGGCCCACGGCGGTGGCGACCCTTTTTTGATGCAGTGAGATGTCCATACGTGATTTCAGCGCTTTCTATGTGATTTCGCGGTAGTGGCGAGTGCCAATTGTGTACGCTATTTGCCGGGCGGGGGCAATATGCGCAACACGGGCTGCGCTGCGGCTAGGCAAGCTGCTCGTCTGTCATGCCGAACCTGCGCCGTCGTCCGGCCAGCTCGACCAAGGCCTTGTCCAATTCGTCGGGGGTGAAATCCGGCCAGTAGATGTCGGTGAAGTAGAACTCGGAGTACGCGCACTGGAAAAGCAGGTAGTTGGAGAGGCGCATCTCGCCGCTGGTGCGGATGATCAGGTCCGGGTCGGGCTGGCCCGCGGTCCACAGCTCGGCGGCAAAGGCTTCTTCGGTGATGGCGTCCGGGGCCGTGCCTTTGGCGACCAAGGCCCTGGCGGCCCGCAGGATCTCATCGCGGCCCGAATAGTTGAGCGCGAGGTTGAGGGTCATGGCCTCGCATTTGGCGGTCTGGCGCATGACGTGCTTCAATGTCTGGCGCACGGCCATGGGCATGTCGTCGATCTCGCCCAGCACCCTGAGCCGGATGGACTGCTTTTTGAGGCTCGATTCCTCGCGGGTCAGAAAGGTCGTCAGCAGGTCGAAGAGGGTGCGCACCTCGTCCTTGGGCCGCGCCCAGTTCTCCTTGGAAAAGGTGTAGAGCGTCAGGTGCTTCACGCCCAGCTCGCGACAGCGGGTGACAACGGCGCGGGCCGCCTCGGTGCCGGCCTTGTGGCCCTCGGTCCGAGGCAACCCGCGCTGTTTGGCCCACCTGCCGTTGCCGTCCATTATGATGGCGACATGGGTGGGTGCCGTGATACTTTGCAAAAGAGGATGTCCTTAGATTTCCAGGATTTCTTTTTCCTTGGCCACCAGCACGCCTTCGCTCTGCTTGACGAAGTCGTCGGTCAGCTTCTGCACGTCGGCCTCGCCCTTCTTGAGCTCATCCTCGCTGATCGCCTTGTCCTTTTCCAGCTTTTTCAGGCTGTCGTTCAGGTCGCGGCGGACGTTGCGGATGGCGATCTTGCATTCCTCGGTGTATTTCTTGGCGACCTTGACCAGCTCTTTGCGCCGCTCCTCGGTCAGGGGCGGGATGGAGATGCGGATGATCTTGCCGTCGTTGACCGGGTTGAGTCCCAGGTCCGAGGTCTGGATGGCTTTTTCCACCGCGCCGAAGGCGCCCCTGTCCCAGGGCTGGATGGTGATGCTCTTGGCATCGGGCACGGAGACCGAGGACAGCTGGTTGATGGGCGTCGGCGTGCCGTAGTAATCGACCACTATGGTGTCGACCAGGGCCGTGGTGGCGCGCCCGGTGCGCAGCTTGGAGAAGTCTTTCTCCAGGGCGCTTATGGCTCCGGCCATGCGTTTCTTGCCATCATTGAGCACGGATTGCATATCAGTTTCCTCCTTGGACGGTCGTTCCTATGGTTTCGCCGTTGGCAGCCTTGCGGATGTTGCCTTCCTTGTACAGGTTGAAGACGATGATCGGCAGGTTGTTGTCACGTGCCATGGAGATGGCCGTGGAGTCCATGACCCCCAGCCGCTTTTCCAGGGTTTCCAGATAGGTGACGGTTTCGTATCTGACGGCATCGGGGAATTTGGCGGGGTCCTTGTCGTACACGCCGTCCACCTTGGTGGCCTTGAAGATGGCGTCGCACTTGAGTTCCAGCGCCCGCAGGGCAGCCGCGCTGTCGGTGGTGAAGTAGGGGTTGCCGGTGCCTGCCGCGCAGATGACCACGCGGCCCTTTTCCAGATGCCTGATGGCGCGCCTGCGGATATAGGGCTCGGCCACCTCGGCCATGCTGAAGGCGGTCATGACGCGGGTGCTGCAACCGTTCTTTTCCAGGGCGTCCTGCACGGCCAGGGCGTTCATGACCGTGGCCAGCATGCCCATGTAGTCGGCCTGCGCCCGTTCCATGCCCTTGGCGCTGGCGGCCATGCCCCGGAAGATGTTGCCGCCGCCGATGACCAGGGCCACCTGAAGCCCGGTGGCCGCCACCTCGGCGATCTCTTTGGCGAACTGGCCGATGGCCTCGGGTTCGATGCCGAATTTCTGTTCCCCGGCCAGGGCCTCGCCGCTGAGTTTCAGCAATATCCGCGAATACCGCACGTTGTCCATTTTCACCTCAAGGTCTTTGCGTGATCTTAGATGCACTCGCCCACAGGCGATACCATGTTTTGCGATCAAAAAAAACGGGCCGTGCGGCCCGTTTTCATTTTTTTAGTCGTCGCTGTCGGCGTTTTTGGCTGCGCCTTCGCCTAGCGCCAATCGGTGGAAGCTTGCGATCTCGGCCTTGCCGAGCAGGTCCTTGATGGCTTTCTTGTCGTCCTTGATGAAGACCTGCTCAAGCAGACACACTTCCTTGTAGAACTTGGTCAGGCGGCCCATGACGATCTTCTCGGCGATGGCGGCGGGCTTGCCCTCGTCCAGGGCCTGCTTGGTGTACAGTTCCTTTTCCTTGTCCAGGGTGTCCTGGGACAATTCCTTGGGGCTGATGCAGGCGGGGTTCATGGCCGCGACATGCATGGCTATGTCCTTGGCCAGCGCCTCGTCGGCAGAACCCTTGAGCTCGACCATGGTGCCGAGCTTGTTGTTGGAGTGGATGTAGACGCCGATCACGCCGTCGGTGGCGACCTTGGCGAAACGGCCCACGCCCATGTTCTCGCCCAGCTTGGCGATGAGGTCGGTCACGTCGGCCACCTCGGCGGGCAGATCTGCCGCCGTGCCGGTGGTCACGCCAAGCCCGGCGATCTTCTTGGACAGGGCCTGGGCAAAGGACTGGAAGTCCTCGTTCTTGGCCACGAAGTCGGTCTCGCACATGAGCTCGGAGAGGACCACGGTCTTGCCGTCGGCAGAGACGTAGGGAGTGACCAGACCCTCGGAGGTGGCGCGTCCGGCCTTTTTGGCAGCCTTGGACAAGCCCTTCTCGCGCAGGTACATGACGGCCTTTTCCTCGTCGCCGCCGGATTCGACCAGCGCCTTCTTGCAGTCCATCATGCCTGCGCCGGTCTTCTCGCGCAGTTCCTTGACCTGGGATGCGGTAATACCCATGCTTACTTCTCCTCGGCAGCGGCCTCGGCAAAAGCCTCGGCTTTTTCTTCGGTTGCGGTTTCAGCTTTGGGAGCGGGCTTGGACTCGTCCGGGCCCTTGGAAAAATCCTTCTGCATGGCGGCGCCTTCGAGGCAGGCATCGGCCATGTGGGCGGCGAACAGCTTGATGGCGCGGATGGCGTCGTCGTTGCCGGGGATGATGTAGTCGACCATGTCGGGATCGCAGTTGGAGTCGACTACGGCCACAACCGGGATGCCGAGCTTGCGGCATTCCATGATGGCGATGTGCTCGCGCTTGGGATCAATGACAAAGGCGGCCTTGGGCGCGTCGTTCATGTCCTTGATGCCGCCCAGGGCGAGGTTGAGCTTCTTGACCTCGCGGTTCATGCCCACGGCTTCCTTCTTGGTGTAGCGGGAGATGGAACCGTCCTCAAACATCTGCTCAAGGGTCTTGAGGCGGTCGATGGACTTCTTGATGGTCTGGAAGTTGGTCAGGGTGCCGCCCATCCAGCGGTGGGTGACGTAGAACATCCCTGCGCGCTGGGCTTCCTGGGTGACTGCCTCCTGGGCCTGGCGCTTGGTGCCGATGAACAGCACCTTGCCGCCCTTGGCAGCGGTGTTGACGATGAAATCGTGGGCCGTGGCAAACATCTTGACGGTCTGCTGCAGGTCCATGATGTGGATGCCGTTGCGTGCGCCGAAGATGAACGGGCGCATTTTGGGGTTCCAACGGCGGGTCTGGTGGCCGAAGTGGACGCCGGTCTCCAGCATCTGCTTCATAGTAACGTAAGCCATGATGATCTCCTGGGTTTTTCGTCCATCCCGCAGCCTGTGAAGGAGCCCGTGACATCACGGACCACCCGGAGTTATGGGCGGGATGTGTGAATTTGAAGTCCGGGGTGATTAACCCATATTTCCACGGATGGCAAGGGGTGGGGTGGTTATTTTATCCGGGCAGGCTTCCGGCCATCACCGTTTGAATCCGGTCGAGCCGGTCCCGGAAAAAATAAAAAAACTTCATGTCGTTCCCCAGCACCTGCCCAAGCTGGGCGTCGGTCATCCGGCGTTTGAACCCGCCGCCCGTGTTCTGGTGGTGGAGGCATTTGACCAGCCCGCAATAGCGCACTTCATGACCCTTGAGCCGCAGAGAGAGGTCGTGGGCGATGTCGTCGATCTGGGACGGGGAATAGCGCAGGTCGAACTGTGGGCCTTCGGGCATGCTCGCGGTGCGCAGCAGGTGGCAGCAGCCCATGACCGTGTCGGTCTCGCGCACGAAATCATAGTGGCCGCAGTCCATCTGCGCGATCTGGCAGGGGTCGGTCAGCTTGATGATGTCGGGGCGGGCCAGGGCCAGGGCGCGGTAGAGGTACTGGATCATTCTCGGGTCCGATCCGAAGACCACCTTGCAGCCCACCACCGCTGTCCTCGGATGCCGCTCCATCACCGTCAGGAAATGGGCCAGCCAGTCCTCGGGCATCTCCACGTCGTCGTCGATGTAGGCCACGTACTCGCTGGCGCGCACCTCGGGCAGTGCGCCCAGCCAGTTGCGGGCCGCTGGCGCGCCCACGTTGACCGGTAGGGTGATCACCCCGAAATCCCGGCCCGTGAAAAGGGCGCGGGCGGCCTCGGCCACCGTTGCGCTGTGGTCCGTGCACCCGTTGAGCAGGATGCGGATTTTCGCCCGCCCCATGTTCGTCCGGGCCAGGCTGGCCAGTGTCCGCTCCAGGTGATCGCCCTTGTTCCATGTATAGATGCAGATGGTCACGTCGCGCCTGTCGGGCAGTGTGGCGTCGGCCTTGGTCGGGTTCGCCATCTCGGCCAGGCGCAGCCGCGCCGGGGTCTGGGCCGGGTCCAGGGCCAGCGAGCGCGTGTAGCACTCCATTGCCCGGGCCGTGTCGCCCATGGCGGCGAACAGCTCTGCCGCGAAATTGAGCTGGACCTCGCAGACAGCTTCCTTGGCCACGGCAGGCCACAGGGCCAGGGCGCAGGCCGTGTCGCCCGTGGCCGCATGGTGCATGAACAGTCGCTGGTTCCACTGGGCGCGGGCGAATTGCGGCACCGTGAACCGCGCCAGCCAGTCGCTCTTGAGCCCCCGGCAGGCGTCCAGGTGCAGCAGGTGGGAGGCGGCCAGTACATGGCCCGGCTTCTGCTCCAGCAGTTCCAGCAGACGCGTCCGCCTGCGCTCGAACACCCGCTCGTCGCTCATGGTCGAGCGCGGATCGGCCAAGGCCGGGTCCAGGGCAAAACCGCGCAGTCTGCGGATGCGCTCGGCCAGGGCCGGATCATGGGTCAGACCATGGGCGAGTTCGAGCCCCTGGATGTGGAACGGGCCAAAGGTAAGGGTCTTGCGCAGCAGTCTGGTCGCCTCATCCCGCGTTCTGGGGTGAGATTGGGCGGCGGGGTCGCGCAGGATTCGGGAGAGGAAGACGAGGCAGGCCTCCATGTCGGGGAGAAGGTTGCGGCAATAGATGTCGAGCAGGTCGAACACCCCGGCGAGGTCGATGCGGTCGAGTTCCTCGAAGCGGTCGGTGGGGGTGTAGGGGGTGTCGGGCATGATGGTGTTGGGTTTTGTGTGGGTGGTTCTGGGGGTTGTATCGGAAAGTGGGGGGGATTGCATTAGGATTTGCTGGGGTGGGGGGAGGAGGAAGGAGGAAGAGAAGAGGAAGAGGCATAAGGAAGCCGCCTGCGGCGGAATGAAGAGTAGGGTGAGGATTTCGCTCCTCCGTCGCGACTTACTTTTGGGCCAAAGCGGCCAAAAGTAAGCAAAAACCGCTTTTTAAGAATCTGTGATCGGGTCTCCCGCGTCGGACACCAGTAACATCGACCTGCTGGCGAAACAGTTGGGAGCGGTCGAAGACTCCGCTCCCGCCGGGTTTCGCCGGGCCGCAGGCCGATGCAACTGGTGCCACGACGCTCTCGCCCATTGCGGGGCTGTCGTGAGTGAAACCCATGATGGTGTGACCAGCATGGAAACAAAGAAGGTCTGACAAGATTGCAGGCCCATCCGCCTACAGCGACCACAGCTTTTCCGGCCTCCGTAAGCCCCAGCCATTAAGCCTCCTAAGGCCTAGAAGCTGACAAATCGCAAGCTGCGGCTCTTTCGAATCACGGACGGAGCGAAGCGGAGGACTTGATTCGGGAGCAGCGCGATTTGATCAGCTTCTTGGCCGTGGAGTGCAGGCGGCCAAGCTAAAAAGCCGCGTTTTTCCTATGTGGCCCACCGTCAAGGGAATCTGTGTATAGCCTTTTCCTATTCGTGCTCTCTGGCACCAAGTACCATTCGTTCGGTACAAAATCATTATTGCGCCATTTGGTTCACGCTGTCTAAACAGCCGAAAAACGCCCGCGCAGATTGGTGATTCAGGTTATGAACTTTGATAACAACGGCCCGAAAGACTCAAACGCCATAAAACGATTGCCAGGAGGCGAGCTATGGCTGCAATGGCTTTTTGCGGCACTCCTGTTTTTGCGACAAGCTGGTTGTAACGTTCTTTGATTTTAGGAACTTTTGCCTGCCATATCCAAGCGGATTCGACCAGGAGGCTTCGCAATCGTTTTTGTCCGACAGGAACAAGTCGGCCGCGTGATGATCGCTCACCACTTTGGCGAACCGTCGGCGCAAGACCGAGATACGACACGACCTGTTCATGACACTGAAAACGCTCCGGACGAAAGACCTCCAGCAAAAACGTGGTGGCGACCGTCGGCCGACGCCGGGGACCGTCCGCAGCCGCTTCATAGCCTCTTCATGCCGTTTTACCATGATCATGGACAGAGTCGCCTCGATCTCTTTTAGCTCCACCTTCTGCCAAGACAACTCGCGCAACAGGCTGTCCAGCGTCAACTTGGCGGCAGGCTCGATTTGAAGAGTCGACAGTCTCCCAACGGCTTGCCCGGACCACTGCGATAGCCCTGGCGGCTCCTCCGCGCCGACGTAAAGCAGCAACGACTTGATCCGTAACTTGGCGCGGCGGATGTTGTCGACAATCTGCGACCTGCGGCGAATCAGGCTGCGCTCTCCTTCCTCGGCAGGAGTAGGCACGGCGATCCCCTTAAGCATGCCCTTGGCGGCATAGTCGGCCAGTTTGATACAGTCCAACCGATCTGTCTTTGACCCCGCAACCACAGCACGGGGAACCTTGCTCGGGGCAACCACGCAGCAATCTATGCCAGCCTCTTCCATGGCCCGACATAGCCCAAAACCCGTTGGGCCGGATTCATAAGTGACCTGTGCTATTGGCTGCCCCAATTCGAGCAACGCCAGGACCAAATCATATGGCTTGGCAGGCGCTACCCATGTCTCACAAGCCCCATCCTCGCGACGCACCGCCACATGATAACTGAGTTTGTGAACGTCCACGCCGACGTGAATCTCCCGGCCTTCAAACGCTTCCAGAAAATCGCTGATTCGTGATACTGAATACTTTGCCATGCTGTGCCTCCTGCGGTTCTAAGTTGTCGTTCAAACTCAGACTACCTCAGGTAAGGCCAGCATGGTATTTGGTTACTTTCTTTTGGGCCTTGCAAAAGAAAGTAACCCCGCCGGGAGGGCTCTTAAAACTTGGAGGAGCGCCAGCGACGGCTCTTTGTCATCCGCTTCCGCCGGGTTTCGCCCAAGAGGCGGCTCTTGCCGCCGAAGGCATTCTATTCTCCGAAGGCTTGGGACATCAGGTGGTTGGCGAGTCCGCCGAGGTGTTTGGGGGTATGGCCGAAGACGTGTTGCCAGACTTCGGAGGATTCCATGCAGAAGTAGAGTTGTTTGTCCATGCCGTGTTTGCGCAACCGGTTGACCATGAAGGAGAACTGTTCGAGGCGCAGGGGGCGGAGCAGGCGGGCCTTGCCGTCCAGGCCGGGGACGAATTCGTTGTAGATGTAGGTGGCTTGGGGGAAATTGTCGGCGATGATGGGCGTGAGCTGGGGCATGCAGCGGAAGGAGCCGAGGCTCATGTAGGCGATCTGGTTTGGGGTGAGGTAGTCGAAGATCATGTCGATGATCTGGCTGTAGCCTTCGCGCCATCCGGGATAGTGGATGATGGGATCGAAGTGGAGGCAGACGCGGAAACCGGCCTGGGCGCAGGTGCGGGCGGCGTCGAGGCGCTCAGCCAGGGTGGAGACGTGGAACTCTTCGTGTTCGTTGATGAAAGGGGCGTTGAGCGACCAGGCGGGCAGGACGCGGTCGGTGCGTTTGGCCCCGTCCATCCAGGAGAGGTCCACGACCTTGGATTTGAGTTCGAGGACCACGTTGTCGTGGTCGTTGAGGAAGGCCACGAGATCGCGGCTGTAGCCGGTCAAATGTTCGAGGGCCAGGGAGTCGGTGAATTCGCCGGTGCCGACGCGGAACCGGGCGGCGGGGTCGGCGGAGAATGCCTCGCCCAGTTGGGAGAAGAGGTCGTCCTGATTGGCCCAGATCTTGAGCAGCCGGTCCTGGAAGTAGGCCTGGAGGATGCAGTAGGAGCAGGCCATGGGGCAGTTTTCGCCGATGTGGATGATTCGGTAGGCGCAGCAGTGGTAGGCTCGGGTGCCGGGGCAGAAGCGCAGGAATCTGCCCTTGTATTCCTTGAGGTACAGGGCCTGGGCATCGCCCTGGGAAAAGGCGACGCGCTCGGCATCGGGCGGGACCACGGTCCAGGGGATGTCGGCGTGGGTGGTGGCGGCCAGCCGGTCGCGGACACGGCGGGCCAGGGGCGAATCCTGCATGGACTCGTCCACGAAGACGCGGGCGATGCGGCGCAGGTGGTGCGGCAGTGGCTTGAGATCACTCATGGTTGGCTTCCGGGTTCCAGAGCCTGGGCCACTGGGGCCGGTTGGCCATGGCCTTGAGGTCGCGCACGGCCTTGGCGAGCTGGTCCGGGTCTTTGATGCGGATGGAGAGTTCGACCCCATTGGTCTCGAAATTGTCCGGCTGGGCGATGCGCCAGCTCGTGCCCGCGGTCATCTCGCGCGCGGTGGACTCGAAGCGCGCTTCCAGGGCGGACAGGGATGGGTAGCGACCGTTTTTGGCCTGGGCCACGAGCCGGGCCATGGCGTCTTTCGGGGAGAGGTTCCGGATGGCCGGATCGGCCATGTTGGCGTCGAGCATGACCTGGGCCACGGGTTTGCCGGTCATTTTGGACGCTTCGAAGAGCCATGTCAGCAGGTTGACTGCGTTGGACCGCGACCAGGAATGGTCAGTGAAGAGCGGGGCCACTGCGTCGCGGTCAGCCTCGGTCATGCGGGCCAGGACAGTGGCTGCGGCCAGCGGCGCGCGCCCGGCGGCGAGGTGGGCCTGCCAGATGGCGGGCAGGTCGAGCCAGGCCAGGAGGAGTCTGGCGTCCTTGCTCTCCGGGTTGACGCCCAGCCTGGGGAGGATGTCGGCAGCCAGGGCTGGGCGGTCGAGCAGCGGGGCGAAGTATTGCAGGGCGGCCAGTCGCATGGCGTCGTCAAGCGGGCGCAGGGCGTTGTCGGCCAGATAGATGAGTCCGAGGTCAACGGGGCCGGGATCGACCACGAGCCGGGCCAGGACCGGCAGGCCGAGGGAGCGCAGGACAGTGAGCCGGGCATGCCCGGCGATGAGGGCGAGGCCGCTGTGCGTCTCATGGACAAGCACGGGCTGGGCCTGCCCCAACTGGCCGATGGATCGGGCCAGCCAGGGCAAGGGCTCACCGGCCCAGAAAAGATGGGAACCGCTGTCGCGGATGCTGTCCGCCGGGGCGGTCACGATCTCGTTTGAAAGGTGCACGCTGCGCTCCTGATGGGGTGTGGCGAGATAACTGTTTGAAAAGACGGCGTATTGTTGTCCAGCACCGTAAAAATATGGCAAAATTCCTAGAATTTCAACACCATGGGGCCAGCCTTTTCCAGCAACCCCCCTTGACAATCTCGCGTTGCTCTTCCTATAGGACTAAACCTGTGAAAAACCAAGTGCCAGTGATGCCACGGGGTCGGAGGTTCCCCTGATCATAGGAAAAACCAATAAATACCAGCGGAGTAGAGAATGCCTGACCTGAAAACACAGAGAACGTACGCACTCGTCGGTCACGGCGGCAGCGGGAAGACCACTGTTGCCGAAATGCTGCTTTTCAACGCCGGCGTGATAAATCGTCTGGGCAAGGTCGAGGACGGCACCACCGTACTCGATTACGAGCCTGAGGAGATCAAGCGCCGCGGCTCCACGCAGCCCGGTTTCGCGACCTTCAAGTGGAAGAAGAACGACCATTTTCTCATAGACACTCCCGGCGACTCCAATTTTTCTGGCGATCTTTCCTATGCGATGACGGCGGCGGACGGTGCGGTGCTGGTCATCGACGCCGTGGACGGTGTCAAGCCGCAGACCCGCAAGGTCTGGTCGCAGATCAAGGGCATGGGGCTGCCCGCCATGATCGTGGTCAACAAGATGGACCGCGACCGCGCCGAGTTCGACACCGCCTTTGCAGGCATTTCCGAAGCGCTGGGCGCGCGTCCGGCCCTGCTCTATTATCCCATCGGCAGCAAGGAGGAATTCAGGGGCGTGGTGGACATGATGTCCGGCAAGGCCCTGCTGTTCGGCGCGGACGGGGCAGTGTCCGAGGCCGCTGTTCCCGACGACATCGCCGATGAGGTGGAGGCCCTGCGCGAGGCCATGGTCGAGAACATCGCCGAGAGCGATGAGGAATTGATGGAGAAATATCTGGAAGAGGGCCAGCTCTCCCAGGAGGAAATCACCAAGGGGCTGGCGGCTGGCGTTGCCGCAGGCGAGCTGGTGCCCGTGGTGGTGGCTTCGGCCCTGAACAACCAGGGCGGCCAGATGATTCTCGACACGATCCAGAATCTGCTGCCCGATCCCCTTGCCCACAAGCCGTGGGTAGGTGAAGAGGGCGAGCGTGTCAGTTCCCCGGACGAGCCGCTTGCCTGCTTCGTGTTCAAGACCCTGGCCGATCCCTTTGCCGGGCAGCTGACCGTGGTCCGCGTCCTCTCCGGCGAGCTCAAGTCCGACTCTGCGCTGCTCAATGCGAGCAACGGCGAGAAGGAGCGCGTGGGCCAGCTGCTGCTCATGAGCGGCAAGGAGCAGAGCCCCTCCAAGACACCCATGGGCCCCGGTTCCATCGCCACCCTGGCCAAGCTCAAGAACACTTCCACCGGCGACACGCTGGTGGCCGAGAAGGGTGGCTTTGTGCTGAAGAGGCCGGACATGGCACCGCAGCTGATCACCTTTGCCCTGGCTCCGGCCGAGAAGGGCGAGGAGGACAAGGTCTACGCCGCCGTGGCCAAGTTGCTTGATGAAGACATCACCCTGGTCCTGACCCGTGACGGCGAGTCCGGCGACATTCTGCTTTCGGGCATGGGCCAGAACCATATCGAGGTCTCGGTGGACAAGGCCAAGCGCCGCTACAAGACCGAGATCCTCCTCAAGACTCCCAAGGTGCCCTACCGAGAGACCTTCAAGACCGGCGCACGCGAAATCCAGGGTCGTCACAAGAAGCAGTCCGGCGGACGCGGTCAGTTTGGCGACTGCTGGATTCATGTGACCCCACGGGGTTCCGGCGAGGGATACGAGTTTGCGGACCAAGTGGTTGGCGGCTCCATCCCGCGCCAGTTCATCCCCGCGGTGGACAAGGGCGTTCAGGAGTCGGCGGCGCGCGGCGTGCTGGCCGGGTATCCGGTCATCGACTTTCAGGTCGCCCTGTACGACGGCAGCTTTCACTCGGTGGACTCTTCGGAAATGGCCTTCAAGGTGGCCGGGTCGCTGGCCTTCAAGAAGGCGTGCGAAAAGGCCAAGATGGCCCTGCTTGAACCGATCATGCTTGTCACCGTGGCCGTGCCCGACGCCTTCATGGGCGATGTCATCGGTGATCTGTCCTCGCGGCGCGGCAAGGTGCTCGGCTCGGACTCCCAGGCGGGCATCACCGAGGTCAAGGCCCATGTGCCCATGGCCGAGATGCTCAAGTACGCGCCCGATCTCAATTCCATGACCGGCGGCCAGGGCACCTTCTTCATGGAGTTCGCCTCCTACGAGGAATGCCCGCCCCAGGAAGCGGAAAAGGTCATCGCGGCCCACAAAAAGGGTGCAGAGGACGAATAGCTGCATCCCCCGTGCGATCAACCAAGGGCGGCGGGTTTTCCCGCCGCTTTTTTTGTCCGGCAGGGGCTGTGGTGCCTTGCGCCTGTTTCTTTGGCCGGTTGCGCACTTGTTTCGCGCCCGAATATGGTTTACTGAGTCGTGAGCCAACTCAATGAGGATACCCGATGTTTCGACGCCTTTTCTTCATCCTGTTCCTGATACCCGTAACCATCTACTACAGCATCCGAATGCTCCTGGTGGACCCGGCCAACTGCACGCCGGAGGAGTATGACCGCTGGGGACTCAGGTGGGGTGCCGCCGCAGTCTGGCTTTCTGGTATCAGGATCGAGGCCGACATGGGCGATATCGACCCCAAGGGGCATTACGTCTTCATCGGCAACCACCAGAGCAACCTCGACATCCCGGTGCTGTTCACGCTGCTTAAGGGCAACCGCATCCGGTTCGTGGCCAAGAAGAGCCTTTTTGACATCCCCATCTACGGCAAGGCCCTGGCCCATTCGGGCCATATTTCCATAGATCGTGACAATCGCCGCGCGGCCATGGAGAGCCTGAATGCCGCCGTGGCGACAGCCCAAGCCGGCATCTCGCCGCTGGTGTTTCCCGAAGGCACTCGCAATACCCAGCTCGACGACCTCATGGACTTCAAGATCGGCGGCATGATCCTGGCCCTCAAGTGCGGCCTGCCCGTGGTGCCGTTTGTCATGACCGGGACCGGAAAGGTCATGCCCAAGGGCGCAAAGGTCATAGACAACCGCCATGTGGTCCGGTTCAAGGCCCTGCCGGTCATTGATCCGGCCAAGTATTCCATCAAGGACCGCGAGGCCTTCAAGGACGATCTGCGGGCGATGATGAGCTCGGCGTACCGGGAACTCCTCGCCAGGGACAGTTAGATGGCAGACACGACGTCACTCACTTTTTATCCCCTGGGCGGTCTCGGCGAGATCGGCATGAACTGCATGGCCTTCAAGACCGAGCGGTCCATGGTCCTCGTGGATTGCGGGCTGATGTTCCCCGAGGATTACCACTTCGGCGTGGACGTGGTCATTCCTTGCTTCGATTTCGTGCTCAAGAACAAGGCCATCCTGAACGGCATTGTTCTGACCCACGGCCACGAGGACCACATCGGCGCGCTGCCCTGGCTGCTCCAGAACCTCGATGTGCCGGTCTACGGCAGCCAGTTCACCCTGGGGCTGGTCGAGAACAAGCTGCGCGAGCACGACCTCGCAAGATGGGCGGATCTTCGGACCGTGCGTCCCTATGACCGGGTGCTGCTCGGCGACTTCACCTTCAATTTCTTTCCGGTCTGTCACTCCATCATCGAAGGGTTCGGGCTTGGCATCGAGACCCCGGTGGGCCGGGTGGTCCACACCGGCGACTTCAAGATCGACCGCAACCCCATGGGCGGACACGCCACGGATCTGGCCGCGTTCCGCAGGTTTTCCGAGCCGGGCGTGCGGCTCATGCTCTCGGACTCCACCAACGTGGGCCGGGAGGGGTTCGCCCTGACCGAGCGCGAGATCAAGGTCAGTCTGCGCGAGATTTTTTCCACGGCCAAGGGGCGGATTCTCGTCTCGCTCTTTTCGAGCCACATCCAGCGCATCCAGGAGGTCTTTGACCTGGCCGACGCCGAGGGCCGCAAGGTGGCGGTGTCGGGCAAGTCGCTGGTGCGCAACATCGAGCTGGCGCGCGACCTGGGGTACCTGAAGATACCCAAAGGCATCTATATAGAGCTGGACCGGCTGGACGAGTTCGGCGATTCGGACCTGGTCCTGCTGATCACCGGCTCCCAGGGCGAGCCGCTGGCCGCCCTCTCGCGCATGGCCTTGGGCGAGCATCGGCAGATCACGGTCAAGCCCGAAGATCTCTACATTCTTTCGTCCCGGTTCATACCGGGCAACGTCCGGGCCATCACGCGGGTCATCAACAACCTCTACCGGCTCGGTGCCGAGGTGCTCTACGAGAAGATGCACGGGGTCCACGCCTCGGGCCACGCCCATGCGGGCGAGCTGACGCTCATGCTGGAAACCGTGCGGCCCCGGTACTTCATCCCGGTGCATGGCGAATATCGGCATCTGGTCAAGCACAGCCGGCTGGCCGTGGACTGCGGGGTGGAGGAGTCGTGCGCCCTGGTGGTCGAGGACGGGCAGCCGGTGATCTTCGAGGCGGACGGCTCCATGCGCATGGGGCAACCCTTCAGGGCCGAGAAGATCCTGGTGGACGGCAAGGGCGTGGGCGACGTGGGCCAGAGCGTGCTGCGCGAACGCCAGCTCCTGGCGGGCGAGGGCATGGTCATCGTGGTCCTGGTGGTGGACGAGGCCACCGGCGAGATCAGCATGGGCCCGGACATCATGTCCAAGGGGTTCATCTTCGAGCAGCAGTACATGCACCTGCTCGACGACGCCAAATGCATCGTGCTCGACGTGCATGAGAACATCGCGCCCGGAGATACGGCCAAGCTCAAGGAGCGCATCCGCTCCGCGCTCAGGCGGTTTTTCCGCAAGGTGCTGGGCCGCGACCCCGTGGTGGTGCCGCTGGTCATCACCATTTGAGTGCGTTCCGGGGCAGGGCCAGCGGGCGGAGGTGGTGCGTCATGTTTCGGGCGGCTGGACTTCGCGTTGGGAATGGGGTAATAATTTCGACACGCTGTGAATTCTAACGCTGTCTGCGAGGATACGATGATGATGAAGAAGATGCTGATGGTTTGCGTCATGATTGTCATGGCTGCTGCGCTGGTTGCTTGCGGCGGGCAGAAAACTCCGCTTGATGTCGGGGCTGCCCTCTACAAGCAGGGGGACTGCGCCGCGGCGCAGCCGTATTTCGACGAAACCATTGCCCACCCTGGCGAGACCATGGATATCGCCTACGCCTATTTCCTCAAGGCCAAATGCGCTGAAAAGGCGGGCGACGCCGCAGCAGCGTATGAGAATTACTACGCCGCCAAGATCGTGGTCTGCTACGCGGTGTCCGTCAGTACCGAGCACGAGAACCTGAACACGTATGCCCGTAGCGAGTACTGCGAGCGCATCCTTCCGGATACGCTGAACACGCTGGCTCCGGATGTGGGCGAGGCCAAGGTCGAGGCCATCAAGGCCAAGGTCAACGCCGAACTGCACGACCGCTACATGCAACAGTTCGCCAGCGAAGCCAAGTGACCCGTGGACGCCCCGCCTGTCGGGGCGTCTTTTTTTGGCCGCTGCCCGGTGGGGCGCAAGCCGGAATCTCAGCCTGTGGGGAGGGGGAGTCATGCCGCTTAAGGACTACACGGAGAACGTGGAGAGGGTGCAGAGGGCCTTGGGCAGGGGATTTGCCGAGGAGCCCTGGATTCTGAACATGCCGGGCCGGTCCATTGCCTGCAAGATCGACCACCTGCATTACCTGGCAGTCATGCCCGCCTTTGCCGAGCAGTTGGGGCGGCTGGCCGGGATGTTTCCCGATCAGGTCATCGAGAGCCTGATCCGGACCGGCAATTTCATCACCAAGGGGCCGGACCGTCAGCCGGCCATGCCCCTGACCGTGAGCTGGGGCGGTCGGCCCGTGACCATCCGGGCGGCCTTTGTGGACGCGGACTTCATCGACAGGGCGGTCAAGACCTACGGCAACCTTTCGACGCCGCTCAATCTTTCCGACCTCAGGATCAGTTCTGCCGACCGGGAGCGCGTGGAAGCGTTTTTTGCGGACAAGACCCCGCCCCAGGGTCTGGCGTATTACTAGACAAACGCTGGACCATGAAAAAGCCCTGTGCGCTCGATGCGCACAGGGCTTTTTCATGGTGTCTGTTTAGCTACGCCTCAACCAGCCGTTTGCGCAGCATGATGTCGAGGATGGTCCGGTCGGTCTGGATCATGCCGTCCACGGCCAGGGTGCCGATGTTGCGCATGGTGTCCTCGGAAGAGTCGCCGATGATGCCGTCGGTGGCGTGGACATTGACTCCGTGCAGGGCAAAGAGGGCGGCCTGAACCGCAGTGCCCGCCGCTGTGGAGAGCTTGAGGGCGCACCCGGCCTTGGCCCCGTCACAGATGATGCCCGCCAGGTCTTCGAGCAGGTTCTTGATGGCCCCGGCGATGTGGGTGGCGTCGCCGCCCAGCAGATAGGTGATGCCCGCCGTGGCCCCGGCGCCCGCCGCCACCGAGCAGCCGCAGATGGCCGAGAGCCTGCCCGTGTGCGCCTTCACAAAGGCGGTGACCATGTGCGACAGGGCGATGGCTTCGAGCACGGTCTTCTCGTCCGCGTCGTCGATGAAATCCTTGACCGCCCAGATGGGCAGGATGGCGGTCAGTCCGTGGTTGCCGGACCCGGCGGAGCTCATGGCCGGGAGCGGAACCCCGGACATGCGGGCATCCGCCGCGCTGGAGGCGAGGATGCGGGCGGCCAGGATCATGTCCTTCTTGATCAGCCGCTGGCGCACCAGCCGCTCCAGGGTCTTGCCCACGCCAAGCCCCAGGCCGAACTTGAGCCCCTGTTCGGCGAGCCGCATGTTCACGTCCACGCCTTCGCGCAGGAAGGCGAAATCCGCCTCGTCCAGGCCGTCGGTCAGGGCCATGATCTCGTTCAGCGAGAGCCCCTTGAGCCATTCCTCCATCTCCATGAGCTTGGCGTGGCTGTCCTCGCCGTGCTCCTTGAGCAGCGGGCTGACCACGGTCTGGCCGTTGAGGGTCAGGGTGGTGATGTTGTCGTGCAACCCCTCGATGATGCTCTCGGCCACGTCGTCGCCGCGCCGGATGACGTTCCTGACGTAGAGGCCGTGCCTGTCCTTGAGCAGCGATACCGTGATCCTGCCTGCGGCCAGGGCCGCTTTGGCCGCAGCCACATGGGGTTCGGCGATGGGGCGTAGCACTTCAAGCCGCAGGGAGGGATCGCCGCCTGCCGCGCCCAGAGCTGCGGCCATGTCCAGGCCGGACAGCCCGCCTGTGCCGGGGATGGAGACGGCCAGGCCGTTTTTGTAGACGTTGGGATCAAGAAAAAGCTCGATGGAATCGTATCCGTCTCCGGGCAGTGCGGACATGGCCGCCGCCGCGCCCAGAGCGATGGCAACCGGCTCGGTGCAGCCCAGGGCCGGGGCCACCTGCAACGTGAGGATCTCCTTGACCGTGAACGACATGCTAATTGCTCCTGGCAGTGCTTTTGGGACAGTTGTCGCTCAGATAGCACACCTCGCAGCCGCCCGTATAGGGGAGCGGGGTGAGCACCGCGTATTTCCGGTTGATGGTCCCTTCCTGGTTCCAGGTCAGTCCAAGCTCCTCAAAGACGCCGAGCACACCCTCGCCCGGTCTGGGCAGGGGGGCGCACTTGCCGTCGGCGAGCTCGGGCACGAAACCCTGCGTCGCGCTCATGACCATGGTGATGGCCAGGGCGTGGAAGAGCAGGCCGTGGGTGGGCGAGTCCTGCCAGATGCCTTCGATGGTGTCCTCTGCCGCCTGGTCGAGGTAGATGAGCAGAAAACTCCCCTCGCCCCCGGTGTTGGCGAGCTTGTAGGCCTTGAGGCTTTCGGCGGCCCAAGTGTCCCAGAAGGGCTGGAATTCCTGCATCAGGTCGTGGTCCACGCGGGTTTCGCCTGCGATTTCCATGAAATACATGATGTCGAATTCGGGCTGGGGTGTCAGCGGGGTGATATCGTACCTGGGCATGGATGGTCTCTCCTGAAAGTGGTGTCCAAAGGAATCTGTGGATACCTGTTTTCCGCATGGGCCTCAAGTGTTGCGAGCCGCTTGCCTTCATTGTGTCGCCTGCCCCGTCGTGGCAGGAGCGTTGGGCTGTTCCCCGGCGTTGTGGTGGGGACGGTAATGTGCTACATGCCTCACGGCGGTCGCGCCTGCGCCTAAAGAAGTCAAGGAACAAGCCCATGAACGAGATCAGGATATCAGTCACGTTGTCTCTGGACGAGATCAACCCCGAAGAGGCGTATATCGACTTCAACCTGTCGGTGGACGGTCAGTTCTTGCATGATTCGAACGTGTATGTGGACCCGGTGGATCTGGTCACGTCCTCGACCATGTCTGGCGAGTTCTTCATCTTTACCTGCGATTGCGGCGACCCATCCTGTCTTGGCATCGACGACGGGGTCATGGTTGCCCACACCCCGGACACGGTCAAGTGGCGGCTGCGCAACCCCATCTCCTGGCCGCCGGACGATCCCGCTCCGGAGTGGGCGCACGAGGCGGAGTTCACTTTCTCAAGCGAGCAGTATGTCCAGCAGATCGCCATGGCCCTTGATCACGCCAAGCGGCTGATGCGCGGCTTTACCGTCACCGGCTCCCTCTGGGTCGGCCCTGACCTTTCCGTCGAGGGGCTCATGGCCCTGGAGATGCCCAGGCACGGCGGTTTCTATTCTTCCGATTCCGACGAGCAGGTGGTCCACTAGGGCGACCGGCTGCCCGCTGTCCTTACGACCCGCATTCCAGGCCTGATTGAATTCGCGTGGCAAGAAACCTTTGTCACTCGGTCGTTCCGGTTGCCTTCGACGCTCAGTCAGGCTTCGTCTCAATCCATCGGAACCTTGACCACCACCTTGTGGATGTCGCCGCCCGAGAGCATGGGCATGTGCGCGTCCTCGGGAAAGTGGACGGCGATCATGCCGGGCGAGAGCGTGGTCCAGGCCACGGGCTTGTCGGGGTAGAAGGTCACGTCAGCGCACGGGTCCGGGGCCTCGGTGGCCGGGCCGAGGTCGGCGCGCGCCTTCCAGCCGATGGTCTCGCTGCCGCTCAGGATATAGTGAATGTCGATGTAGCGGTCATGGGTCTCGATGAGCGCGCCCATGGGGGCGCGGCCCGGACCTTTGGCCACTATGGCATAGAGGGGGCCGTCGATCTCGACCCGTCCCACGGGCAGATCGTCCAGGCCGTTGCGGCGCAGAAAGGCGAAGGCGGCCCGTAAGCGGGTGTTCAGGTCGGCGTAGCGGTCGGCGTTGTCCAGTCTGTCCAGGATCATGGGGAGCCTCTATTGATTGGGGTTTGGCGTTGGCCGATTCAACCATATCCCGGTCCTGATGGGAACAGTTTTGCGTGTGCCGATCCACCCCTGCCGATCCATGACCGCGAGGCAAAGAAGGCTGGACCTTCGGCCCGCACCACCGTATTTTGTCTCTAGGTTGAACCGAAACGACACAGGAGAAATGTTTGAATGAAGAAGAACGTCTTGATCACCGGCGGCAACAAGGGCATAGGCCTTGAGGCGAGCCGACTGTTCATCGAACGCGGATATCATGTCTATGCCGTGGCCCGGGATTTTTCCGGTTTCGAGCTGGCCGGATCGGATTCTGTCACCGCCGTGAAGTACGACCTGACCGACCTGGAAGGCATCCCGGCTCTGGTGGCCGGGCTCGGCCCGGTGGACGTGCTGGTCAACAACGCGGGCGTCATGTACGCGCTGCCCTACGACAACTATCCCGCCAACAAGGTGGACGCCATCCTGCGCCTCAACCTCCAGGCTCCGGTGGCCCTTATCCGCGAGGTCTCCATGCACATGGTGGCCCAGGGGAGCGGGCGCATTGTCAACAACGCCTCCATAGCCGGGCAGATCGGCCATCCCGATGTCTGGTACGGCGTGACCAAGGCCGGGCTGATCAACCTGACCAAGAGCTTTGCCAAGCTGCTGGGCCCAAGCGGCGTGGTGGTCAATGCCGTGGCCCCCGGCCCGGCTGAGACCGACATGCTCCACGTCATCCCGGATGCCCGGAAAAAGGCGATCCTCCAGGCCGTGTACACGAGCCGCTTCGCCCGCGCCCGCGAGGTGGCCGAGGCCATCCTCTGGCTGGGCGCGGACTGCCCGGAATATATCAACGGCACCTGCATCGACATCAACAACGGGGCGTTCCCCAGATAACGGAACCCTGGCGCACGAGAAAGGGGAAGGCCGCATCGGCCTTCCCCTTTTTGTTGTTTCAATGCCAGGTGTAGGCCGCTATTCCACCGGGGTCCGCTCGGCCCGGAGCGCCGCGAGCAGCGATTCGTCCAGGGAAGGATGGGGGAACATGACCGAGTGCAGGTCGTGGCCGGTCCAGCCCTGGGCCACGATCATGGTGGCCGGGGTGGTCAGGCGCGAGACATCATGGCCCACGGCGGTGACGCCCGCCACGCGGCCATCGGCCCAGACGACCTTGACGAATCCCTGGGTGGAGGCGTGGGCCTGGGCCATGGGGTTGGCCGCCAGCTGGGCGCGGGAGACCTCGCACCGCTCTGGGGACAGGAATATCTCATTCTCCATGCGGCCCACGCGCATGACCTCGGGCGCGCCGTAGAGCACGCTGGGCACCGGGCCGGACTCGTAGGGGCCGTCCGTTTTCCCGGCCACGGCGGCGGCCAGGTGATGGCCCTGGTGCGCCGCGGCATGGGCCAGTTGGATGAGGCCGTTGACATCGCCCACGGCATAGATGTTGGGCGCGGCCTGGAGGTTTTCGTCCACCTCGATGCGGCGCATGGCCACCTCGATGCCGACCGTGTCCAGGCCGAGGCCCTCGGTCACCGGGCCGCGTCCCACGGCCACCAGGATCTTGTCCGCCGTGAGCTTTTCGCCGCTGTCCATGGTCAATACGCCCTTGCCGTCCACGGTCCTGAGGCCCGCAACGCGCTTGGCGAGCTGCACGTCCCATTTCCACCGCTTGAAGATGGACAGGAGCGCCTTGGACACTTCGGGGTCCTCCAGCGGGGCCACCCGGTCCATGGCGTCAACAACCGTGACCTGCGCGCCGAAACGGTGGGCCACCTGGGCCATCTCCAGGCCGATGAAGCCCGCACCGACCACGATGAGCGAGGCGGGCATGGTCTCCATGGCCAGGAACATGTCCGAGTCGAGCACGCAGTCGCCGTCCGGCTCCAGACCGGGGAAGTAGATCGGTTTGGACCCGGTGGCAATGACGAGGTTGGCGTATTTCAGGGTCTTGATGCCGTCTGCGGCCTCGACCTCCACTGTGCCCTCGCCGGCCAGTCTGCCGAACCCCTCGAACAGGTCCACGCCGAGCTTTTCAAGCTGCATGGCCATGGCCTTGCGGGTGCCTGCCAGATGCTTGGCCACTCGGGCCTGGAGCGCGGCAAAGTCCACGACCACCTCGCCCGAGGCGATCTTCAGTTTCGACTGGTTGTGCAGCTCGTCGATGGCCGATGTCGCGCCCAGCCACAGCTTGGTGGGGATGCAGCCCCGGTTGAGGCAGGTGCCGCCCAGGGAGCGTTTTTCCACCAGGGCGACCTTGAGGCCGTATCCGGCTGCCGCGGTCGCGGCGTCGAATCCGCCGGGGCCAGCGCCCAGGACTATGAGATCATAGGTCATCGGTCAGCTCCATGGCGCGGGCGGCCCTGGTCTCGTCCAGCCGGGTCACGGGCAGGGTGAGCGGGGCGGCCTGCACGGCAGCGGGATCGGTGATGGCCAGCTCCGCGATCTCGATGAGATCGTCGATGAACTGGTCCAGGGTCTCCTTGTTCTCGGTCTCGGTGGGTTCGATCATGATCGATTCCGGCACGATGAGCGGGAAGTAGACCGTGGGCGCGTGGTAGCCCTTGTCCAGCAGCGCCTTGGCGAAATCCAGGGCGTGGACGCCGTTTTTGGCCTGCTCCGCCGCGCTGGCCACGAATTCGTGCATGCAGATCCGGTTGAAGGGGATTTCAAAGTGGTTTTCCAGCCGCTTGCGCATGTAGTTGGCGCTCAGCACAGCGTTCTCCGTGGCCCGGATAAGCCCGGCGCGGCCCAGGCGCAGGATGTAGGCATACGCCTTGAGCACCACGCCGAAGTTGCCGTAAAACGGGGCCACGTAGCCAATGGATTTGGGGTGGTCGTAGCCGAGGAAGAACTGGCCGTCCTCAAGCTTGGCCACGCGGGAGATGGGCAGGAAGGGCTCAAGCTTCTCGCTCACGCCCACCGGGCCGGAGCCGGGGCCGCCGCCGCCATGCGGGGTGGCAAAGGTCTTGTGCAGGTTGAGGTGGACGATGTCGAAACCCACGTCGCCCACGCGCATCTTGCCCATGACCGCATTGAGGTTGGCGCCGTCGTAGTAGAGCAGGGCGTCCACCTTGCGCAGCAGCCGGACGATCTCTGGCAGATTCTTTTCGAACAGTCCCAGGGTGTTGGGGCAGGTCATCATCATGCCCGCCACCTCGTCGTCCAGCACCTCGGCCAGGGCCGCCGGGTCCACGATGCCGTCCACGGACGCGACCGAGATCACGGTGTAGCCCGCGATGGCCGCGGATGCCGGGTTGGTGCCGTGGGCCGAGTCGGGCACGATGATCTTGGTCTTTTTGTTGCCACGGTCCCTGTGATAGGCGGCCATGAGCATGACGCCGGTCAGCTCGCCGTGCGCTCCGGCCATGGGGTGCAGGGTGAAGGCGTGCATGCCGGTGATTTCGCAGAGCAGGTTCTCGGTCTCGTACATGACCTCAAGGGCGCCCTGGCACAGGCCGCCCGCGCCCTGGAGCTGTGGCAGGACCGGGTGCAGCCGGGTGAAGCCGGGCATGGCGGCCACGATCTCGGTGAACTTGGGGTTGTACTTCATGGTGCACGACCCCAGCGGGTAGAAATTGCCGTCCACGCCGTAGTTGCGCTGGGAGAGCTTGGTGAAGTGGCGCACCACGTCAAGCTCCGAGGCAGAGGGCAGCCCTATGTCGCCCTGGCGCAGCAGTTCGGACGGGATGTAGGCCTCCTCGGCCATGCCTTCGCAGGGCCAGCATCCTTCGCGTCCGGCCACGGATTTTTCGAATATGGTCTTCATCTCAGCGCCCCCTTGAGCATCTCCGCGAAGATGCCGATCTGCTCCTCGCTGGTCTTTTCGGTGCAGGCCACGAGCAGGCCGTTCTCAAGCCCTTCGTAGTACCGGCCCAGCGGGAAGCCGGGCACAAACCCCCGGCCCGTGAGCACCGCGATGATTTCAAAGGCGTTGACCGGCAGGGTCACGGCGAACTCGTTGCCAAACGGTCCCTTGGTCAGCATCTTCACGCCGGGGATGGCGGTCAGCCGCTCGGCGCAGAGGTGGGCGCGCTCCACCGAGAGCCGGGCCGCGCGCTTGAGGCCCAGCTCGCCCAGGGCGCACATGTGGACCAGGGCGCGCAGGGCGCACAGGGACTGGTTGGAGCAGATGTTGGAGGTCGCCTTCTGGCGGCGGATGTGCTGCTCGCGGGCTTGCAGGGTCAGCACGTAGCCGGTGCGGCCCTGGCTGTCCACGGTGCGGCCCACGATGCGGCCCGGCATCTGGCGGATCATGTCCTTGGTGCAGGTCATGATGCCGAGGTACGGCCCGCCGAAGGAGAGGGGCAGGCCCAGGGACTGGCCCTCGGCCACGGCCACGTCCGCGCCCATGGCACCGGGGGTCTTGAGCAGGGTCTGGAGCACCGGGTAGGCCGAGATGACCGACACGGCCTTCTTGGCCCTGGCCGCGGCGAAGAGGTCGGTGAAGTCGTTGATGGAGCCGAAGAAATTGGGGTTCTGGACCAGCACGGCGGCGGTGTCGTCGTCGATGGCGTTTCTGAGGCCGTCCACGTCTGTCTGGCCGTCCTTGTGGGGCACGGTGACGAACTGGAGATCCAGGTTCGAGGTGTAGGAGCCGAGCATGACCCGGTAGATGGGGTTGAGGGCCTCGGAGACGATGATCTTGCGCCGCCGGGTCTTGCGCACGGCCATCATCAGCGCCTCGTAGAGGGCTGTGCCGCCGTCGTAGACCGAGGCGTTGGCGCACTCCATGCCCAGCAGCCGGGTCACGGCTGTCTGGTACTCGAAGATGGCCTGGAGCGTGCCCTGGGAGGCTTCGGGCTGGTAGGGCGTGTAGGCGGTGTAGAACTCGCCGCGCATGGTCAGGGCGTCCACCGCAGCCGGGATGTAGTGGTCGTAGAAGCCCGCTCCCAGGAAGCTCGTCCGGTCAATGGCGTTCTTTCCGGCCATGGCTTCGAGCCGGGAGAGCACTTCCATTTCGCTCAATCCTTCTGGAATGTTGAAGCTCCTGGGGCGCATCTCGTCCGTGATCTCGGCAAAGAGATCGCCGATGGAGGCCACCCCGATGGTGGCGAGCATTTCCCGGACCTCGGCATCGGTATGGGGAACATAAGGCATAAAACACCTGCTGCTGGGTAGTTGTGGAAGAAAAACGGGCCGGGACGCAACCGCCCCGGCCCCGGAAAAAACCGTGCTAGTGGCTCTCGGCTTCGACCACTGCGGCGTAGCCGTCGGCGTCGAGCAGCCCTTCGGGCGCGCCCTTGATGCGGAACTTGAGCATCCAACCGCCGCCGTAGGGCTCCTCGTTGACCTTTTCAGGGGCGTCGGCCAAAGCCTCGTTGACCTCAATGACCTCGCCGGAAACCGGGGAGTATATCTCGCTCGCCGCCTTGACGGATTCGACCGAGCCCATCTCGGCTCCGGCCTCGAAGGTGTCGCCCACTTCGGGCAGCTCGACAAAGGTGAGGTCTCCCAGCTGCTCCTGGGCGAACTGGGTGATGCCGACCGTGGCGATGTCGCCCTTGATCAGGCACCATTCGTGGGATTTGGCGTAGAGAAGATCATCAGGAATCATATCGGTTCGTCTCCTTTGATGGGGGAAAATTTCAATGCAACACATGCGATCACGGCAACATATCACGGTACAATTGCGTTGAAAACAGTAAAAAAATTGACGGTTTTCCAGCAGTTGGGGGCAATGGCCGAAGTATTGTCACCGATCGCCAAAAACCTGACGTGGCCGGAACGGAAAGGGCGTCTTGTCCGGGTGTTGGCATACTCATGACCCATTGTTGCTGCGGATGGTGGTACCAACCTCGTTGACCATGGCACGATGCGCGTGTAGGCTGACCAATACGTATGATCAGCAAGACGATTTCACCCCAGCCCGGAGGGGCCGGGCCGACCGGCTCGCAGGTCAGTGTGGCTGTCGGCGGGCGCACCTGGCTCCTCGACCGCGAGGCCGACATGGAGGCGCTCTGGGAGAGCATGGGCGAGGGCGACCTGGGCGAGGACGAGCGGCTGCCCTACTGGGCCGAGGTCTGGCCCGCCAGCGTCCTGCTGGGGCGGCACATCCTGCGCAATGCCGACATGGTTCGCGGCAGGCCGTGCCTTGATCTGGGCTGCGGCCTGGGGCTGACCGGGATCATCGCCAGCCACGCCGGGGCGCGGGTGGTCGCCTTTGACTACGAGTGGCCCGCTGTCCGGTTCGCCCGGCACAACGCGGCGCTCAACAACGTTCCCCAGCCCCTGTGGGCGCTCATGGACTGGCGATATCCGGCCCTGCGCGCCCAGGCCTTCGACTTCATCTGGGGCGGCGACGTGCTCTATGAAAAACGGTTTTTCGATCCGCTGATCCGTTTGTTCCGCCACGCCCTTGCGCCGGGTGGAAAAATCTGGATCGGCGAGCCGGTGCGCACGGTCTCCCGGCCTGTTTGGGACGAACTCCGCGTCGAGGGGTTTGCGCCGGAGAAGCTGACGGTGGAGAAGGTGGCCCTGTGCGGCCAGAACGCCACGGTGAATTTGTGGGAAATCACCATTCCCTGAACGCAACATGACCGGAGGGAGCCATGGGCAAGACCATTCGTTTCGGAGTGTCTCTCGACTCGGAACTGCTTGAGAAATTCGACCAGCATTGCGAGGAGCGCAGCTACCAGACCCGCTCAGAGGCCATCCGCGACCTGATCCGCAACACCCTGGTGCAGCGCGAGTGGGAGCAGGCCGCGGGCGATCTGGCCGGGACGCTGACCCTGGTCTACGACCACCACAAGTCAGGCCTGTCGCAGAAATTGACCGAGATCCAGCACGACCACCACGACGTCATCCAATCGTCCCTGCATGTGCACCTGGACCACCACAACTGCCTTGAGGTGATCATCCTCAAGGGTGACGCCGAGGCCATCAAGGCCCTGGGGCAGCAGCTCATCTCGACCAAGGGTGTCAAGCACGGCAATCTGGCCCTGACCACCACGGGCAAGGACCTGATCTAGAACCTGATCCGGCCCGGCCCGCCCAGGCGGACCCGGCTTCACCCCCTCCCGGCGCGCCGTGCGGTCCGGGCGCGTTTGGCGTCCACGGCCCTGGGAGACAACGGAAAGCGACATGGAAGACGTACAAAAACAACAGGCGGACATCGCCATGCCCATCGACCGCGTGGGCGTCAAGGGGCTGCGGCTGCCCATCATCGTCCGCGACCGGGAGTCGGGCATCCAGCACACGGTGGCCGAGGTCTCGCTGTCCGTGGACCTGCCCGCCGAGTTCAAGGGCACCCACATGAGCCGTTTTGTTGAGGCCCTGGAGCACTGGTCGGGCGAGCTCGACTACAACACCTTTCTGACCTTGCTTGAGGATATCGTGGTCCGGCTCCAGGCCAGGAGCGCGCACGTGCGCTTCGTGTTCCCGTTCTTCCTGCGGCGCAATTCGCCCGTGAGCGGGGCCAACGGGATGATGGACTACACCTGCCGGGTGGACGGCGAGTTCAGGGATGGCACCCTGACCTTCACCCTGGGCGCGGACGTGCCGGTCATGACCGTGTGTCCCTGCTCCAAGGCCATCTCGGACGAGGGCGCGCATTCGCAGCGGGCCGAGGTCCGCATCCGCACCCGGTTCACCGGCTTCCTCTGGCTTGAGGATCTCATCGAGATCGGCGAGCAGGCCGGGTCGTGCCAGGTCTATTCGCTGCTCAAGCGCGAGGACGAGAAATACGTCACCGAGCGCGCCTTTGCCAATCCCGCCTTTGTGGAGGACGTGGTCCGCGCCGCGGCCCACGGCCTGGACAAGCACCCCAAGATCCACTGGTATCGCGTCGAGGTGGAGAGCTTCGAATCCATCCACAACCACTCCGCCTTCGCGGTCATTGAAAGCCGGGAGTGACCCGGTGTATGGGCTGTAGAACAAACCCTGCAATGAAGGAGACGACCATGAAACGTTGTGCGCTGCTTGCCCTGGTTCTCTTGACCTGCGTCCTTGCCCTGGGAGCGACAGATGCCCGGGCCGATTCGGCCAAGCCCTTTCAGGTTCACTTCACCGTGGTCCCGGCCACCATGCCCGACGGCTCGGACGCCGGTCCCGCCCTGGAGCAGTTCAAGGCCGAGGTCATCAAGCTGGCCGGGGGCTTCACCGAGCTTGGCCCCTCGCACGGCGGCTCCCTGCGCCCGGACGGCATGCACCAGAGCAACAACATCGCCTTTCTCATCGGCGCGGACAAGGATCTGAGCGCGGAACTCAAGGCGTTGACCCTCCGGCTTTTCGGCGAGACAAATGTCTTCATCCTCGTCTGGCCCGGTACAGTCACTTTTTAGCGGCTTGCGTCCCATATAGGGACAGGGTATGATTATTGTGCTGCTTCCCCCGAAACCGGGAGGGGTCTCGAATTATGTCCGACACGAATCTATCCGCACTTTCCGCGCTGTCCACGGTCCAGCAGGTCTCGGCCAACAACATCGCCAATGTGAACACCGACGGCTTCAGCGCCAGCTCGGTGACGCTCGAATCCGGCCCGGCGGACCAGGGTGTGCGCGTGGGTTCCATCCGCGAAAGCTCTGTGCCCGGCCCGAACATAGGCGGGGTGGAGGGGTCCAATACCGACATCGGCACCGAGATGGTGGGCATGATCCGCACCGGCCACGCCTTTTCGGCCAATGTGGCGGCGGTGCGCGCCTCCGAGGACATGACCGGCCACCTGCTGAACATGATCGCCTGATTCGTCGGCTTGACAGCTCCGCCATTCGCAACTTACGGTCGATAATGGCCCGTCTGCGCGCGCCCTGATTTTTGTGGTGGCGCGGCACGGGCCATGTTTGCGCGCAACACGAGAGGAGGGACATGAACAAGACCGTGAAGACCGAGTATGATGTCATCATCGTCGGCGGCGGCCCGGCAGGGCTTTTCGCCGCCTATTACCTGGGCGAGCATGGCGACCTCGACGTGCTCGTCATCGAGAAGGGCAAGCGCTCGCTGGCCCGCAACTGTCCCATCTCCGGGGACCAGGAGTGCATCAAGTGCCGCCCCTGCAACATCCTGAGCGGCATTGGCGGGGCCGGGCTCTTTTCCGACGGCAAGCTCAACTTCATTCACACCCTGGGCAAGACCGACCTGACCCAGTTCATGGGCGTGTCCGAGGCCAGGGCGCTCATCGACGAGACCGAGGCCATCTTCAACCGCTTCGGCATGGACGGCAAGGTGTTCCCCACCGACATGGCCAAGGCCGAGGATATCCGAAAGCAGGCCCGCAGGGTGGGCATCGACCTGCTGGTCATCAAGCAGAAGCACCTGGGCAGCGACAATCTGCCCGGCCATATCACGGCCATGGCCGACTACATCCAGGACAAGGGCGTCGCCTTCCATACCTCCGAGACCGTCAAGGACGTGGTGGTGGACAAGGGGCGCGTCACTGGCGTGGTCACCAACCGGCAGGAGTACACGGCCAAAAACGTCATCCTGGCTCCGGGCCGGGTCGGGGCCGAGTGGGTGGGGAGTCTGGTCCGCAAGCACGGCATCGAGGTCTCGCAGCGCGGCATCGAGGTGGGTGTGCGCGTGGAGGTCCACAACGAGATCATGCAGGACATCTGCTCCATCATCTACGACCCGACATTCTTTGTACGCACCACCAAGTACGATGATCTGACGCGTACCTTCTGCACCAACTACGGCGGGTTCGTGGCCCTGGAGAACTACCAGGATTTCGTCTGCGTCAACGGGCACGCGCTCATGAACACCAAGTCCGACAACACCAACTTCGCCTTTCTCTCCAAGGTGGTGCTCAACGACCCGGTGGAGGACAACCAGGCCTACGGCGAGGCCATCGGGCGGCTGGCCACCCTGATCGGCGGGGGCAAGCCCATCCTGCAACGGTACGGCGATCTGCGCCGGGGCCGCCGCTCCACCTGGGATCGCATCCGCCACAGCTACATCGAGCCGACCATGAAGAACGCCATCCCTGGCGACATCGCCATGGCCCTGCCCGAGCGCATCCTGACCAACCTCATGGACGGTCTGGAAAAACTCAACAACGTGGTGCCCGGCGTATCCAACGACGAGACCCTGCTCTATGCGCCAGAGATCAAGTTCTTCGCCACCCAGGTGGAGACGCGTGCGCACCTGGAAACCGCCGTGGACGGCCTGTTCGTGGCCGGTGACGGCCCCGGCGTGGCGGGCAACATCGTGGGCGCGGCGGCCACGGCCCTGGTCCCGGCCAAGGAGATCCTGCGCCGCCGATGATGGTATTATTTCCGGGATAAGTGCCACAATGATTCAGCCCGGCTTTGTCCGGGCTTTCCATTTTATTTTGTTTGCGGTATCGTTTTATCCTTGAGAGTAATTCTGTCCACGGGGAACACATGCCGATGTCCTTCCGCCTGATGCTGGGTCTGTTTTTGTGTCTGTGCCTGACGCTTGCGCCAGTGGCAGACATCGGCGCAGGCGACGGCGGGCAGGTCAGGCTTCTGGTCTGCCATCTGGAGTTTCCGCCCTATTATTTCACCAACAGCCTCGGTGAGCCGGACGGTTTCCTGCTGCGCAAGACCGATGCCGTCCTGCGCGCGGCAGGCATTGAGCCGGTCTACCAATCCATGCCCGCCAAACGGATACTGGAGCTCCTCCACTCCAAGGATCCGGTCTGCTCCATCGGCTGGTTCAAGACCCCGCATCGTGAGTCTTTTGCCAAGTTTTCCAAGCCTATATACAGAAATCAGCCGTTGTGTGCGCTCGCGCTCAAGGAGAACGTGTTCAAGCTGGAGGGCAGGGATTCCCTGGCTCAGATCCTGGCCGACGAAACCATTGTTTTGGGCGTGCTGGAGGGGTACTCACTGGGCGCGGACGTGGACGATCTCATCGCCAGGGCCAGGCCGGGCATGAAGCGGGTCAATGGCGATTATCCCCAACTGGTGCGCATGCTGGCCATGGAGCGTTTCACCTGCATCCTCGTGGCCCCCGAGGAGGTGGAGTCCCTGCTCCAGATGACCCGACTGGACAGAGATCTCTTCACATGCAAGGGGCTGGTCGATGTTCCGACTGGCAACGCCCGCCACCTGATGTACAGCATGGGCGTGCCCGACCGGATTGTCGCCCGCATTGACGAATTGCTTGCCGCGATGGACGAAAATCAGTGATGCCGACATGTTGCCTGACTCCGCGTCGGTGTTGGCCGTTTCGCGTCTCCCCAGGCTATCCCCGCATTTTTCTAGAGTTTTTCATAAATATGCTCATGACCCGTTGACACGCCGTCATTTTGTTGACAGGGATTATGCAGGTTCACGCAGACACCCTGTGTGAGTCCCCTTCCTTTGGCTGCATTTCCATGTGATTACGGAGGAGAAATGGCGCTCAACCTGGACGGCATCATCGGGGGCAGCCCGGTCCTGGCCGAAGTCTTCAGAGTTCTCGCAAAGGTCGCGCCCACAGACAGCACCGTGCTCGTGACCGGCGAATCCGGGACAGGCAAGGAACTGCTGGTGCGCGCTTTGCACCGCAACAGCCCCCGGCGCGACAACGCCTTTGTCCCCATCAACTGCGGGGCCATCCCGAGGGAACTGCTGGAATCCGAGCTTTTCGGCCACGAGAAGGGTGCCTTCACCCACGCCATCCGCACCCGTCCGGGCCGGTTCGAGCTGGCAGACGGCGGCACCATCTTCCTCGACGAGATCGGCGAGATGGACCTGAGTCTCCAGGTCAAGATCCTGCGCGCCCTGCAGGAGAAAGAGATTGAGCGCGTGGGCGGCATCTGCATCAAGAAGGTCGATGTCCGCGTGGTGGCCGCCACCAACCGCGATCTGGAGGTTGAGGTCAAGGCCGGGCGGTTCCGCGAGGATCTGTTCTACCGGCTCAACGTCATCCCCCTGCATCTGCCCCCCCTGCGCGAGCGCGGCAGCGACGTTCTCATGCTGGCCGATCATTTTCTCTCCTGCCACTGCCGGACCAAGAGCCGCAAGCCCCTGACCCTCTCGGAGCGGGCCAGGGAGATGCTGTTGACCTATTCCTGGCCGGGCAATGTCCGCGAGCTTGAGAATTTCATGGAGCGGCTGGCCATCCTGTGCGACAGCGTCGAGGCGATGCCCGAAGATCTGCCCGAGAAGATATTCCACGACATAGGCGAGAAACCGCTGCGCCGGGAGGCCGATGTCGTGCCGCCGCGTCCGGCCGGGTTTGTCTGGCCCACCCTCAAGGACATGGAGGACAAGGGGCTCAAGCTCAAGGATTTCCTGGAGACCATCGAGGGGCGGCTCTTGGAAGAGGCGCTGGAGCAGTCCGACGGGGTCAAGAACAAGGCTGCGGAAATGGTCGGCATCAAGCGGACCACCCTTATCGAGAAGCTGAAGAAGCGCGAGTTGCTGTAACCTGCGGCGGAGGATGACCGGGTGCTCTGGCTGCCGGTAGCACGACAATTGCATAACTGCTCGGCGTGACTGTGAAAAGTGCCAAATCCACACTCTGGCCCGTTGTGCTGGCCCTGTCTGTCTGGTTGTGCCTGGTCGATCCGGCTGCTGCCCTGCGTGTGAATTTTGCCTCCCAGGGCGACTCTGATCGGATGACGTTTTCTTTTGATTCCAGCACATTGCCAGAGAATTCCGTGCGCCGGACCGGTGCTCGTGAGCTGCGCGTTTCCCTGCCAGCGTCCGTTTGGGACGCCGAGCCCAAGCCAGGGAGCAAGGATTTTCCCGGCAAGCTGGTCAAATCCATCGCCGTGGACGGCGATACCGTTGTGATCACCACCCAGACAGACGCCATCGGCTTCATCAGGCTGCCCACGCCGGGCAAGGCCGAGTTTGTCCTGCAAGTTTTTCGTGATCCCATCGGGGCGCGCTGGAAACCGAACGGGAGCAAACCCGCTGCGGCTGCGGTCCCTGCGCCTGCCGCGCCCACGGCTTCGCTGCCAGCGCCAGCGGCAATTCCGCAGGCGGCCCAGCCAAGAGGTCCGGAAGCATCCGAAACCGAAACCGACCTGCCGCCCGAATCGGCAGATGGTGGCGACCGCAAGCCGTTTTTCGCTGTTCCCTATACCGTTCGTACCGAAGTGGCCCCGCCCGGAGACGGAGGCGCCCAGCCAGGGGGTGAACAGGCCCTGCCCCAGGCGGTCGAGGCCCAGCCCGCGGCTGCCGTGTCCGATCCCCAGGCGCAGGGCGCGGCGGCTTTGCCACAGCCTGCGCCCCCCCCCCAGGATGGCCAGTACCCGGCATCGAGCGAGCTGCGTTTCAGGGCGGTCAACAAGACCGCTGAAGAGGTCAAGTTTGCCGAACTGGCCGGCCCCCAGGCCGGCGGGGCTGAGGTGGTGGAGGCTGTTCCCGTGTCTGTTGGCGACGGTTCGGCTGTGGGCGGGAGCGTTGCCCCGCCGCCCATGGATGGGCAAGGCCCACCGGTTGATGTCCCTGTTCAGGACGGGGAGGCTTTGCCTGTTCCGCCGTCCGACGGGCAGGTGGGCGGGAGCGTGGCTCCGCCTTCGGTGGTCCAGGGCGCGCCGCCGCCCAGGCTGAGCCCGGAGGAGGCGGCCCAGGTCCCGCCGATGGTCCAGGTCGAGCCGACTCCCCAGGCCGACCCCGTCCCTGCGGAAGTGCCGCCCTTTGAGCAACCCGAAACCGGCCAGAACGGGACCGGGCAGAACGGGACCGGGCAGGATGGGGTCGAAGATCCCCTTGATCCCGCCGTGGTTGCCAAGGCCAAGGAGCAGGAGCTGGCCGACAAGGTCTACGAGGCTCAGTCCCTGATGTTCAACGGCAAGCTGGACGAGGCCCTGCCGCTGTTCGAGGACATCCTCAGGATGCCCGAAGTGCCTCTTCACATCCGGGAGGAAACCCTCTACGCGGTGGCGGACATCAAGAAGCAGAAGTACGGCAACGATCTGGCCGGGAACTTCCGCGATATTTCCCAGGCGTTCATTGAGGCCATGAACATCAACCTGCGCTCCAACCGTGTGCCCAGCGCGCTGCTCAATCTCGGCCTGCTCAACCTCCAGGTGAACAACTTCCCGGAGGCCAAGGCGTATTTCAAGGTGCTCCAGGACAACTATCCTGACGACGATAACATCCCGTCCATCAGCTACTACTGGGGCGAATACTATTACAAGATGGGCGACTACCTGAAGGCAGCCGACCAGTTCCAGTATCTCATTCAGACCTATCCGGAGCACCAACTGGTCAAGGAGGCGGCCTACTATCTGGCCGACTCCCTGAACCGGACCGGGTTTGTGGAGCAGGCGTATCAGATCGTGGACTACATCGACAAGCGGTGGCCCGACTACTATATGGAAAATGCCGAGTTCCTGCGTCTGGCCGGCGGGGTGGAGATGGCCCTCGACAAGCTGCAGGAGGCCAAGAACCACTATTTCACCTACTACAACCTCAATCCGGACAGCGAGGGCGCGGACGTGGTCCTGGCCCGGATCGGCGACATCTACGTCCGCCAGGGGGAGAAGGGTGCGGCCAAGCAGATATACGAGCGGGCGGTGCTGGACTACCCGGACAAGGAGGGCGGCCTCATCGCCAGGATGCGGCTGGCCGAGGAGGGCATCTACGACGACCCGACCATGGGCGACATGGTCAGCGTCTTTGACCGCCCCTACAACCTGCGCCCGGAAATGATCTATCAGGAGATTGTCGAGCGGTATCCGGACAGCCCGCTGGCCCCCATCGCCCAGCTCAAGCTGGCCATGTGGCACGCCTTCAACAAGCAGTATCCCGAAGCCCTGGGCGCGGCCCAGGACCTCATCGAGAAGTATCCCGACAGTCCGCTGGTGCGCACGGCCCGGACCCTGGGCGACTCGGTCTTTGCCCTTGCCGTGCCCGGCATGGTGGCCGAGGAGCGCTTTGGCCGGGTCGTCCGCTACTGGGAGACCTACGACTTCATCGGCAAGGAAGACACCAAGGTTGACGATGCCATCATTACCCAGGTGGCGCTGAGCTACTGGAAGGTGGGCAAGCCGGAAAAGGCGCTGGAACTCATCAAGCCGTACCTCGGAAAGACCCAGATCCCCGGCGTCTCGGACGAGGCCCTGGGGTTGGCCGTGAACATCTACCTCGACCAATTGGCGTGGAAGGAGATCGCGGATCTGGTGGCCATGGCCAGGGCCAACTGGACCCTGCCGCCCGAGCGGCTGCGCCAGTTCGAATACGCCCAGGCCATGTCGCTGCAGAATCTCGGCAATGCCGACAAGGCGCTGGCCATGTGGGCCGATCTGGCCAAGGACGTGAAGGTGGACCCCGCCTTCCGGGCCTATGCCATGTACTACATGGCCAAGTCGGCCATGGACCAGCAGGACCTGCGCCGGGTGTTTGTCTACGCTCAGGAGGCGTTGTCCCTGCTCCTGCAGACCAAGGGCGACCCGGAGAAGATCAAGGACGCGGTGCTCATGTCCATCTACGCCACCGAGCGTTCTGGCCGTTATGAGGAAGCCCTCAAATGGGCCAGGGAGTATGACCGCTACATCGACGTGGACAACCCGGAATGGGCCTCGACCCGGTTCAAGCTGGCGCGCATCTACCGCAAGGCCGGGGCCATTGAGGAATGGAAGCAGCTGCTCGGCGACATCATCGAGAAGAAGCCCGACAGCCTTCAGGCCCAGCTTGCCAAGTCGGCCCTGGACACCTACGATCTGGAGCAGAAGGCCCAGCAGTACGCACCCGCCCCGCAGTAGCCGGGCAAGGGGGGAGAGCATGGACAGGCAGCCAGTGGTGGCCGGACGTTTCTACGATGTTGATCCCGCGCGTCTTTTCGGCCAGGTGGACGGATTTCTTTCGCAGGGCGCGCCCAGGGGCGGGCAGACCCTCCTGGCCATGGTGCCCCATGCCGGATATGTCTATTCCGGCGCGGTCTGCGGCCAGACGCTGGCCCAGGCCTCCCTGGCCCGGACCGTGCTCCTGCTCGGCCCCAACCACACCGGGCTGGGTCAGCCCTTTGCCCTGTGGCCGGACGGCGCATGGCACATTCCGGGTGGTTCCGTGCCTGTGGATGTCGAGCTTGCAACGGCCCTGTTGGGAGCCGACCCGCGTATCGCCCCGGACACCGCCGCCCACCTGCGCGAGCATTCGCTGGAGGTGGTGCTGCCGTTCCTGTACCGGCTCGATCCGTTGGTTTCCATCGTCCCCCTGGCCATTGCCTCGCACGTCTTCGAGGATGTGGCGGGCGTTGGCCGGGCCATCGGTCGGGCGATCAAAGCCTTTGGGCACCCCGTGTCCATCGTGGTCAGCTCGGACATGAGCCACTATATTTCCCACGATCAGGCCAGGCGGCTCGATGCCCTGGCCCTTGAGGCGGCGGTATCCCTTGACCCGCGCGGGCTCTTCGACGCCGTGCGCGCCCACTCCATCTCCATGTGCGGGGTGCTGCCCATGACCGCCGGGCTGTACGCGGCCCTGGAGATGGGTGCCACCAGGGGCGAACTGGCTGCCTATGCCACCTCAGGCGAGGTGTCCGGCGATTTCGATCAGGTGGTCGGCTACGCGGGCGTGCTGGTGGACTGAGGCCCAGGCCGTCTTTTTCCACGGCTGCCACCTGAGGCCTGCCGATGCAAAAAAAGAGCGACCGCCCAAGGGCGGTCGCTCACATTTTTCAGGTATGGCGTGGCCTAGCGGCGGCCACGGCCTCCGCGGTCGCCGCCACGGTCGTCACGGCCACCGCGGTCATCGCGGCGCGGTCCGCGTCCGCGATCGTCGCGGCGTGCGCCGTCCCGGTCACCGCTGCGCGGGGCAGGGCGCTTGAACTCGTCGATGTCCACTTCCTGGCCCGCCTGTTTCATGAGCCACGCCTTGCGGGAGAGGCGGATGCGTCCGCCGGGCTCGAGTGCGATGCACGTGACCCAGACTTCCTGGCCGAGCTGGACCACGTCTTCCACGCGTTCCACGCGCTCGATGTCGAGCTGGGAGACGTGGAGCATGCCTTCCTGGCCGGGCAGGATTTCGACCAAGGCGCCCACTTCGAGCACCTTGCGGACTGTGCCGAGGTAGTCCTTGCCCGGTTCGGGCTTCTGGTCGTAGTAGAGGACCATGGCCTTGGCCTTTTCCATGGAGGCGAGGGTCGGGGCGAAGATGGAGATCTTGCCGGAATCCTCGATGTCGATGTCGGCCTCGGTCTCGGCGGTGATCGCCTTGATGTTCTTGCCGCCGGGTCCGATGACCGAGCGGATCTTCTCCGGGTCGATGTGCACAATGGCCATCTGCGGGGCCAGATCGGACAGTTCGGCGCGGGGTTCGGCCAGCACCTCGGCCATGTGGTCGAGGATGTGAACGCGTGCGTCCTTGGCCTGATACAGGGCCTTTCTCAGGACATCGGACGGGATGCCGGAGATCTTGATGTCCATCTGGATGGAGGTGATGCCGTCGCGGGTGCCCGCCACCTTGAAGTCCATGTCGCCCAGGGCGTCCTCGTCACCGAGGATGTCGGTGAGCACGAAGAACTGCTCGTTCTCCTTGCACAGGCCCATGGCGATGCCCGCCACCGGGGCGGAGATGGGCACGCCCGCATCCATCAGGGACAGGGTTGCGCCGCAGACCGAGGCCATGGAGGAGGAGCCGTTGGACTCCATGATCTCCGAGACCACGCGGATGGTGAACGGGAACTCGTCCTGATTGGGCAGGACCGGGGCGATGGCGCGTTCGGCCAGGGCTCCGTGGCCCACTTCGCGGCGGCTGGTGCCGCGCAGCATGCGGGCCTCGCCCACGCAATAGGGCGGGAAGTTGTAGTGGAGCATGAACCGCTTGGTGGCGTCGCCCAGCAGGGAGTCGTAGCGCTGCTCGTCGCGGGTGGAGCCCAGGGTGGCCACGGCCAGGGCGCTGGTCTCGCCGCGGCGGAACAGGCAGGAGCCGTGGGTCATGGGCAGCACGCCGGTCTCGATGGACAGGGCGCGGACCGTGGTGGTGTCGCGACCGTCGATGCGCAGCCCTTCCTTGACGATGCGCTCGCGCACGATCTTCTTGGTCAGGTCGCCCACGATGTCGCTGACAGCCTTGAGCTTGGCCGCGTCCTCGGGGAACTTTTCGGCCACGGCCTGCTTGGCCTTCTGCTTGGCGGCGTCCTTGGCCGCGTAGCGGACCATCTTTTCTGGCGTGGTCACGGCGGCGCGCAGGTCGTCGGAGATGAACTCGCCCAGGAAGGAGACCAGTTCCGCATCCTGAATGGGCGCAGTGATCTCCATTTTGGGAACGCCCACCAGGGAGCGCAGCTCGTCCTGGATGTCAAAGAGCGGCTTGACCTGCTCATGGCCCCAGGCCAGGGCGTCGGCCACCAGGTCTTCGCTGACGAAGTTGGCACCGCCCTCGACCATGACCATGGCCTCGCGCGTGGCGGCGAAGATCAGGTTGAGGCTGGAGAGCTCTTCCATGCCCTTGTAGGACGGGAAAAGTACGAACTGGTTGTCCACGTATCCGACTCGCGCGCCCACGATGGGGCCGAGGAAGGGCATCTTGGAGATGTGGGTCGCGGCGGACGCGCCGGTCAGGGCCAGCACGTCGGGGTTGACGTGCTTGTCAGCTGACAGGACCGTGGCAATGATCTGGACCTCGTCGGCAAAGCCCTTGGCGAACAGGGGCCGGATGGGCCGGTCGATGAGCCGGGAGATCAGGGTCTCGCGCTCGGACGGGCGGCCTTCGCGGCGGAAGTAGTTGCCCGGCACGCGGCCTGCGGCGTAGGCCATCTCCTGATAGTTGCAGGTCAGGGGGAAGAAGCCGCGGTCCACCTCGATGGGCTGGGTGGTGGATGTGACCAGGATGACGGTGCCGCCGGACTTGATGGTCACGGCTCCGCTGGCCTGTCTGGCATATTTGCCGGACTCGATGGTGATGTCGATACCGCCGACCTGTGTGGTCAGGCTTGTGACGTCAAATGGTTTCAGCATAGTGAATCCTACCTTGGTTTGAAGGTGATAAGGCGGACCACTTCCTGCGATTGACCCTCTCTTGGGTTAGCCGGCTTGGGGAGGAGCTTTTGGAGAGTCTGGACAAGAAATTTGTGTCCAAAAACGCCTTCCGCAGCCAACTAAACGCTGCTTGAGGGACGGGAGCGAAGCGCGAGAAAGTCGGCTCCGCCGCAGAAAGTGATAAAGAACCGGGGGAGGCAAGCGCCTCCCCCGACATCAGCTTTTCAAAGAACTACTTGCGCAGGCCAAGGCGACCGATCAGATCGCGGTAGCGCTGGACATCCTTGCTCTGAAGGTATTTCAGAAGCTTCCTGCGCTGGCCGACCATTTTCAGCAGGCCGGTGCGGGAGTGGAAATCCTTCTTGTGGGTCTTGAAGTGGTCGGTCAGGTACAGGATGCGGGCGGTCAGCAGCGCAACCTGGACCTCGGGGGACCCGGTGTCTCCCTCGCAGGTCTTGTAGTCTTCAACGATCTTCTGTTTGTCTTCGGCAGTCATGACCACAGCGGTATCCTCCTAATTGAGTGTTTCGTATTCAAAGCCTTCGGCGCGTCCGGTTCGCGGCTCAGTCCTGATCCCAGAGACCTCGGAGGATGGCCCATTTGGGCTTGTCATCCTGGAGCTGCACTTCCACCAGGGCCAGGGGGACTCCCTGGTCATCGAGCAGAAACGCCCGATCACCAGGATTGCCGCCCAGCGGTTCGCCCGGTTGGTCGTTGACCGGCAGCCAGGCCCCGTTCTTCACGAGGCTGGTCAGCGGTTTGGTCAACATGAACCGGGGCCAGTGGGGCAGGGTGTCCCGAAGGGGGATCACCTTGTCCGGAAACGAGTCCGGATTCTCCAGGACATCCGCAAGATCGTGAGCCGCTTCGAACCCGAAAGGCTCGCTGCGTTCACGGATCAGGCTGGTCAGCACCGCTCCGCACCCCATTCGCGACCCCAAGCTGTGGACCAGGGAGCGTATGTAGGTGCCTGCGGAACAGCTGACCCTGAACGCCGCTTCGGGCATTCGCACGTCCAGCACTTCCACATGGGAAACAACAATGGGCTTGGTTTTGACCGGTGTGGCCAGACCCTCGCGGGCCATGGCGTACAGCGGCTTGCCCTCATGTTTGGCAGCCGAATAGGCAGGAACTTCCTGCTCTGTCAACTGATTCCAGTGCAAAATCTCTTTTTCGACATCTTCGACGCTGGCCGTCACGTCCGCTTGCGACGTGATTTCTCCTTGAATGTCGTAGGTATCCGTCGCAATGCCAAGCTTGAGCGTTCCGCGATAGGTTTTTGTCGCGCCGCTCAGGTACGTTGCCAGCTTTGTACCATGGCCGAGCAGGACCAGCAAGACCCCCTGGGCCAGAGGGTCCAGTGTTCCAGCGTGGCCTATCTTGAACTGCTTGAGCTGGTATTTGATGTCGTTCAGGCAGGCGGCAGAGGTCGGGCCGGAGGGTTTGTTGAGCACCAGCAGGCCGTCGATCTGCTCCTGGCTGCGCTTTTTTTTCCTGCGTCCCATCAGGCAAGCTCCAGGGATTGGGTGATGGTCCGCACCAGCTTGTCGCGCGCCTCGTCAAGGGGGGCGTTGATGGAGCCGCCCGCAGCGTTTTTGTGTCCGCCGCCGCCAAAGAGTGCGGCAATGGCCTGGACATTGTCGTCGCCGTAGGAGCGCAGGCTGAACTTGTAGGTGTCCGGCGCTTCCTCGCGCAGGACCATGGCCACGCGCACGGACTTGAGGCGGCGGATGGTGTTGATCAGGTTCTCGGTGTCCTGGGAGTCGGTGCCGGTGCGTTCGAACATGGCCCTGGTGATGGTGCCGACCGCCACCTGTTTGTCGGCAAAGAGGGTGACGCTGCCCATGACCTCGGTCCACAGTCGCAGTCGCTCCTCGGTCCACTGCTTGTTGATGCGCATGTTCAGGTTGGCCAGATCAAGCCCGGCGCGCAGCATCTCGGCTGTCAGTTCCAACGACTCCGGGGTGGTGGAGCCGTAGGTGAAAAAGCCGGTGTCCGTGGACACGGCCAGGTAGATGCACTCCGCCAGCGGGCCGTCGAGGCTCAGGCCGAGATCCTTGGCCAGCAGCGCGACCATTGTGCCCACTGCGGGCTGGTCCACGGCCACCCAGTTGACGCTGCCGTAGTCGCCGTTGCCCAGGTGGTGGTCGATGTTGACGACCCTGGTTTCGCCCGTGCGCGCGAGCAGGTCATGGCCCATGCGCTCTGCTGCGCCGCAGTCGAGGACGATGGTCCACAGTGGCAGGGTGTCGGGCAGGGTGGTCATGATGGGCGCGGGCAGGGGGACGAAATTATAGGTTTCGGGCAGCCCGGAGGGGTTGTAGAGGGCGAACCGCTTGCCCAGCCGGGCCAGGATGTGGCCCATGGCGCAGGTGGAGCCGATGGCGTCCCCGTCCGGATTGAAGTGGGCCGCGACCAGAAAGTCGTCGCCCTCCCGGATGATGTCGCTAACGCGACGCATCGGGTTTGGCATAGACCACATCCTCAAGGAAATCGTCGAAAGTGAAGCGCAGCTCCGGGGTGAACTGGAGCTTGAGCCGTTTGCCCAGGTTGGAGCGCAGGAAGCCTGTGGCCTTCTCAAGCCCCTGCTGGACCTCGCGGCGGTGCTCGATATCGCCGGAGACGGTGTAGAACATCTCGGCTATGCGCAGGTTGGCATTCATGCGTACGCCCGAAAGGGTGACCAGCTGAAGCCTGGGGTCCTGGACCTCTTCCACCAGCAGGGTGGCGACTTCGCGCATGATCTGGTCGCCCATGCGGACGGCCCGGCGGGAACTTGATGCCTTCATGAATGTGTCCTCATTCGCTGTCGCTGAAAATTTCCGTGCCGCACTGCGTCAGTTCCACGGGGGTGATGGCCTCTGTCATTGCCAGGGCCTTGGCCAGGCGGCTCTCGACCCTGTCGGTCCGGTTGGCCGTGGTCACGACCCCCAGCACCAGCCTGTCATGCGCGTCCATGGCTTCCACCTCGGCCACGGCCACGTTGAAGGTGTTGCGCAGTTTCTGCTTCAGGCTCTGGGCGACCCGGCGCTTCTCCTTGAGGGAGCGGTTTCCGTGGAGTCTGAACTCAAGTGTCATGACGCCTATGATCATGCGCGGCCCGTGAAGAGAATAAGGCGGGCGACCCATAATGCAATGGGTCGCCCGCCGGATATGGCATATCGCTAGATGGTGCGGGCGACTTCCTTGGTCTCGAAGGCTTCGATCACGTCGCCGACCTTGATGTCGTTGAACTTGTCAAGCCCCATGCCGCACTCGAAGCCCTTGGCCACTTCCTTGACGTCGTCCTTGATGCGCCGCAGGGAGGAGACCGAGCCGGTGTAGATGACCACGCCGCCGCGCAGCAGGCGGACCTTGCAGTTGCGGGTGATCTTGCCGTCGGCCACGAAGGAGCCAGCCACGGTGCCGACCTTGGGTACGCTGAAGGTGTCGCGCACCTCGGCCTGTCCGAGGTAGACCTCTTCGATGTCCGGGGCGAGCATGCCGCTCATGGCGTCCTTCACCTCGTTCACCAGCTTGTAGATGATGTCGTAGAAGCGGACTTCCACGCCCTCACGCTCGGCGATCTCCTTGACCTTCAGGTTGGGGCGCACGTTGAAGCCGATGGCGATGGCCTCGGACGCGCTGGCCAGGAGGATGTCGGACTCGGTGATGGCGCCTGCGCCGCCGTGCACGACATTGATCTTGACCTCGTCGGTGGAGAGCTTGTTGAGCGCTTCGGTGACGGCTTCGAGGGAACCCTGCACGTCTGCCTTGAGCACCAGGTTGAGGGTCTGGGCCTCGGAGTCGGGACGGCTGGCCAGGAAGGACTCCAGGGTGACCTTGGTCTTGGAGGAGAGGACCTTCTCGCGCTGCTTCATGGCGCGCGACTGGGCGATGCGGCGGGCGACCTTTTCGTCGTCCACCACAAAGAACTCGTCGCCCGCTTCTGGCACGCCGTCAAAGCCCTGGATTTCCACGGGTATGGCCGGTCCGGCGGTCTTGATCTTCTTGCCCTGGTCGTCGAACATGGCCCGGACCTTGCCAAAGTGGATGCCGGAGACAAAGCTGTCGCCCTGGTTGATGGTGCCTTCGGCGATGAGCATGGTGCCCACCGGGCCGCGTCCCTTGTCGAGTTTGGCCTCGACGATGTGGCCGCGGGCGTGTTTGTTCGGATTGGCCTTGAGCTCCAGCACTTCGGCCTGGAGCAGGATCATTTCGAGCAGTTCGTCCAGGCCGGTCTTCATCTTGGCCGAAACGTGGGCGAAGATGGTCTCGCCGCCCCATTCCTCGGCAAGCAGGCCCAGGTCGGCCAGTTCGCGTTTGACGTTGTCGGGATTGGCTCCCTCTTTGTCTATCTTGTTGACCGCCACCACGATGGGCACGCCTGCGGCCCTGGAGTGGCTGATGGCCTCGCGGGTCTGGTCCATGACGCCGTCGTCGGCTGCCACCACGAGGATGACGATGTCCGTCACCTGGGCACCGCGCATGCGCATGGTGGTGAAGGCTTCGTGGCCCGGAGTGTCCAGGAACACGATCTCGCCGCGATTGGTGTTGACGTGGTACGCGCCGATGTGCTGCGTGATGCCGCCAGCCTCGCCGTCGGTCACGTTGGACAGGCGGATGGCGTCGAGCAGCGAGGTCTTGCCGTGATCGACGTGGCCCATGATGGTGACCACGGGCGGACGCGGCACGAGATCCTCGGCCTTGTCGGCCTCGGTGGGAACGAGGAACTCCTGTTCGTCAAAGGAGATGTTCTCCACCTCGTAGTCGAACTCGGTGGCCAGCAGCGAGGCGGTGTCGAGGTCGAGCGCCTGGTTGATGGTGGCCATGACGCCCATGCCGAACAGGGTCTTGATCAGGTCCTGGGCCTTGACGCCCATCTGGTGGGCCATGTCGGCCAGCCGGATGGCTTCGTCGAAGCGGATCTTGCGCTTGGCGGCCTTCATGGGCTGGGCCTGCTTCTGGTCGGGAAGCAGGGGCTTTTGGCCCTTGCGTCCCTTGCGCCCTTTGCGTCCCTGGGGGAATCCGTCGTTGAACTGGCCGCCGCGGTCCGTCTTGCCGCTGGCAGCAAACTCGACCACGCGGCGGTCCTTCTTGCCCTTTTTCTTCTTGCTGCGGCCATCGGCCATGGACGGATCGGGCAGCGGCGAATCGTCGCGGGCAGGAGGAGCGGCAAAGCCGCCGGGCCTGGGGCTGGCCGGACGCGGGCTGGTCGGACGTGGGCTGGTCGGGCGCGGGCCGGCAGGGCGCGGCGCGCCAGGACCGCCAGGACCGCCAGGACCGCCGGGAGAAAACGGCCTTGCGGGGCGCGGCGCGTTCTCGGCAGCGACCTTGGCCGCCTCGCGAGCCCTGACCTCGACCGGGTCGGGCATGGAAATAATCTTGACCCTGGGAGCTTCAGGCTCCTTCTTTTTCTTCTTTTTCTTCTTTTTCGGCTCGTCGGAATCGGCCTGTGCCTCGTCGTCGGCTTCGGCATCCTCGGACGGCTTCGGCTCGGTCGTCTGCGCGGGGGAGGGCGTCTCAGACTTGGCGCTTTCGGACACGGCTTTCTCGGATGCGGTCGCAACGGTCGCGGCTTCTTTGGGCGCGGGTTCGGGGGCGGCCTCTTCTGCCACGGTTTTCACGTCGGGAACGGTCGTGATTTCCGGTTCCGCTTTCGGGGCGGGAGTCGCCTCAGTCGCGGGCCGGATGATCCTGACCTGCGGTTCGGCCTTCTTGGGCTTTCTGGCAGGCTTTTCGACCGGTTCCTCGGCGGACTTCGCGGCTGCGTCGGCAGGGGGGGTCACTTTGGACTCGACCGGCGTGGCGGAAGCCTCTCCAGTCGCCTCGGCGGCCAGGATGCCCGCGGCATTGATCGTGTCGTCGGCCATCTCGACGGAAGGAGGTTCGGCGTCGGCATCCGAGGCCTTGGTGCGCCTGCGCCGGACGATGACGCCGGAGTCGGTCACGCGGCGCATTTCCTCGCGCGCGGTCCCGCTTTTCTTCAGTGCCGCCTTGAGGCGGTCCACATCCTCGGCATCGACAGCGGTCATCTGGCTTTTGGCCTGGACGCCGATCTCGCGGAGGTGTTGTATGGTCTCCTTGGTGCTGAGTCCAAGCTCCGCAGCCAAGTCTTCTACCCGAACCTGTGCCGTCATCTACTTTCCCCCTTGCGTTTCTTCATCAGGCCCCTGATCATTTTTGGGAAAACTTCCCTGCACCGGGCCTGGACGCATACGTAAAAACCACGTCCCGGCTTGATCTTCTCCGGGTCCGGAACCGGACCGTCCGTTTCCAGTTCCAGCATGGTGTCCGGGCAGATGTACCGTGCCAGCTCCCCCTTGGGGAACCGCTCACGGCACACGACGCACATGCGGATGGGTTCCATGTCGGTCACCATCATGCCTGCGCGTCCGTGCCGCCCGGTCTCTATTGCAACTCCTCGCCGTTGGCGGGAGTCTTGGTGTCGTCGTCTGCATCGGCCTCGCCGATGTCCTCGCCGTCCGTTGCCTCGACAGCCTTGGCGTCGGCTGCCGCTGCGGTCGCCGCGTCTTCAAGCGCATTGGCCTCTTCTTCCATGATCGCAGCGGCTGCCGCTGCGATCTCCGGAGAGATCATGTTGATGGCGAAGCGGATGTCCCCGATCTTGCTCTTGGTCAGGCCGTTGATGGCCAGCAGTTCCTCGTTGGTGGCCCGGACGATGGATTCCAGGGATTCAAAGCCCGCGTTGAAGAAGCTCTCCATGGGGATTTCGGCCACGCTGGCAACTTGGTCCATGCCCTTGCGCGAGGCGTTGAGTTCGCCGTAGCGGGATTCCGTGAAGATGTCTATCTTCCAGCCCAGAAGCTTGGCGGCCAGCTTGACGTTCTGTCCCTTGCGCCCGATGGCCAGGGTGAGCTGGTCGTCGGGGCAGACCACTTCGAGTGCCTCTTCCTCGTCGTCCACGGTGATCCGGGTGATGACGGCAGGGGAGAGGGCGTGCTGGGCATACATGGCGATGTCCGGGCTCCAGACCACGATGTCGATGCGCTCGCCCTTCATCTCCTGGACCACGTTCTGGATGCGCGAGCCGCGGATGCCGACGCAGGCGCCCACCGGATCCACATCGCGATCGCGGGACATGACGGCCACCTTGGCGCGCAGGCCTGGATCACGGGCGACGCCCATGATCTTGACCGTGCCGTCGGCCACCTCGGGCACTTCGCGCTTGAAGAGCTCGATCATGTAGTCCGGGTGGGAGCGCGACACGACCACCTGCGGGCCGCGGGATTCCTTGAGCACGTCGATGATGTAGGCCTGGACGCGATCGCCGCGCTTATAGCGCTCGCGGGGGATCTGCTCATCCTTGGGCAGGAGCGCCTCGGTGCGGCCAAGGTTGATGATCCAGCCGGTGCGGTCGCGCCGCTGGACGATGCCGCTGGTGATCTCGCCCAAGCGGTCCTTGTATTCCTCGAAAATGATCTCCTGCTCGGCGTCGCGCATGCGCTGGATGATGACCTGCTTGGCGGACTGGGCGGCGATGCGGCCCAGGTCCTCGATCCTGACGGGAAATCCCATCTCGTCGTCAAGCTGGGCGTTGGGGTCGTGCTCGCGCGCGTTTTCCAGGGATATCTCGCTGATGGGGTCATGGACTTCGGCCACGACAACCTTGAACTCGAAGACCTCGATTTCTCCGCTGTCCTCGTTGAAGGCGACCTCGATGTCCATGGTCTCGCCGTGCTTGCGCGCAACGGCGGAGCGCACGGCCTCTTCAAGGGTGTCGATAAGCAGGTCGCGGTCGATGCCCCTGTCCTTGCTTATCTGGTCGATGGCTTTTTTCAGCTCCGACATGATGAAACCTCCGCTTCGTCCGGATTCAGGCCCGTTGCCGTCCCGGTGAAGATTGCTGCTATGGTCATGGTCTGTCGTCTGACAGACCTTAAAATTCGTGCACGAGCCTGACTTCTTTCAGGTCGTTCCAGGCCAGGGTGACATCCTGTCCGCCCTCGTCGAGGGTGAACGACTCCTGGCCCGCGTCCGCGCCGATGCTCTTGAGCACGCCCGTCACCTTGCGCCTGCCGTCACGCGCCTCGTAGAGCAGGGCGGTGACCTGCTTGCCCACAAAGTCGGCCATCTGGGCGGTGGAGAAGAACCTCCGGTCCAGGCCGGGCGACGAGACCTCAAGGATGTAGGCGCCCGGAATGGTGTCCTCCACTTCGAGCAGCAGGCTCACCTGGCGGCTGACCTTGGCGCATTGGTCGATGGTCACGCCGTCCGGGCCGTCGATGTATATCCTTATGATACGGCGCTCCCCCTTGGACGGGGAGGCGAGTCCCCACAGGGTGCAGCCGAGGCCTTCCACCTCGGGGCGGATAATATCCGCGAGCGTATCCTCGAACGTCGGACGCATGGTCTCTCCTGCTGCCAATAAAAAAGGTGAGCCCGAGCTCACCCAGTTGTGCGAACCCCGCAGGGTCCGGCAATGGACCCTGCGAAAGGCGTTGGAGCGGGTGACGGGGGTCGAACCCGCGACACCAAGCTTGGGAAGCTTGTACTCTACCAACTGAGCTACACCCGCTTGGAAACGAGCCTATTTATACACAACACATGCGAATGTCAACAGGGGGCGAGCAGGGCGTGAAAATTGGCCGCGCGCCGAGCCCAATCGTTGGCATGCATAGTGCAACCGACCCGGCAGACAGGAGGATCGCAGCATGCGAGACAGTAGTTTGAGCGCCTTGTTCGGGGCTTTGTCCAATGAAATGAGGATGTCATCCATCGCCAATAATTTGGCTAACGTGAACACCACGGCCTTCAAGAAGGACCACATGGCGTTCCACGACGTGTTCACGCGTTTTGCCCACGATTACGTGGTGACCACGAAATCCTTTCTTCGCGACCAGGACCTGTTCCCGGACCCCAAGATCATGGCCAAGGCGCGCCTCTCGGACCAGACCGTGGACTTCTCCCAGGGGGGGATGCATCAGACGGGCAACCAGCTCGATTTTGCCCTGTCCGGGGAGGGGTTCTTCAAGGCCCAGGTGGGCGGCGACGAACTGTACACGAGGGCGGGCAACTTCCTGGTGGACGTTGACGGCACCCTGGTCACCCAGGACGGCCATCCTGTCATGGTGGAGGGCGGGCCGCTGTCAGTGCCGCCCGGAGCTGTCATGACTGTGGAGAGCGACGGCATGATCTCCATTAACGGCGAGCCTGCCGGGGCGTTCGACCTTGTTACCTTCGAGGATCTCGGAGGCATGGAGCGGGTGGGCAGCAACTTCTACCGCGCTCCCGGCGATGCCGCCGAGGCCGAGCCAGAAGACCTGACCGTGCAGCAGGGATTCCTTGAGAAGGGCAATGTCGAGGTGGTCACGGAAATGGTGCAGATGATCGAGACCCAGCGGGCTTTCGACATGTACGCCAAGGTCTTGCAGGGCACGGACAGTCTTGACAGGAACATGATCACCAAGGTCGGAAAAATTTCATGACAACCAGGAGGTTATAGCCAATGATGCGCTCCCTTTGGACTGCCGCGACCGGCATGGTCGCCATGCAGACACATATAGACACCCTCTCCAACAACCTGGCCAACGTGAACACCACGGGTTTCAAGAAAAGCCGCGCCGAGTTCGAGGATCTCATGTACCAGACGCTCCAGATCGCCGGGACAGAGACCCAATCCGGCGGCAGGCTGCCGGTGGGCATGCAGGTCGGCATGGGCGTCCGTCCGGTTTCGGTCCACAAGTTCTTCACCCAGGGCGACTTCAAGAACACGGGCAACCCGCTCGACATTGCCATTGAGGGCGAGGGGTTCTTTCTCGTGGATATGAACGGCGAGGATGTCTACACCCGCGACGGCTCGTTCAAGCTCGACAACGAGGGCCGGGTGGTCACCGCCGGGGGCCATGTGCTCCAGCCCGAGTTCACGATCCCGCCCGAGACCGTCAGCGTCGTGATCACCGAGACCGGGCACATATCCGCCCTGGACAAGGACGGCGCGGCCCTGGCCGAGACGGATATTGATATCTACCGCTTTCAGAACCCGGCTGGCCTGACCGCCATCGGGCGCAACTTCTACCGCGGAAGCGAGGCGTCTGGTGACGCGGTGGCAGGCACGCCGGGCGACGAGAACTTCGGCACCCTGGCCCAGGCATTCCTGGAAGGGTCCAACGTCGAGATGGTGGACGAGATGGTCGGCCTCATCGTGGGCCAGCGCGCCTACGAGATCAACTCCAAGGCCATCACCACCTCGGACGGCATGCTTCAGACGGCCATCAATATCAAGCGCTAACCTGGGTGCGGCTCCCGGCAGGAAAGGAAGGAATCATGGCAGGCACGACACGGACATGGATCAATCGCTTCGGACGAATCGTCCGCGCACTGGCGCTGGCGGTTGCTCTGGTCGCAGGTGCGGCCACCATGCCCGGCGCGGGCACGGGTCCGGTTCAGGACGGCAACTGGAAAATGCTCGTCAGGAGCGCGGCCTGCGTGCAGGGGCCGGACGTTCTGCTGGGCGAGATCGCCGACCCTGTAGGCTCTGTGGACCCGCGCACCTTGCAGGCCCTCAAGGGGGTCAAATTGTGGAAGGCCTCGGACCGGCGCGGACGCCCGGTGACCATAGATCGCGACAAGCTGCTCAGCGTGCTGCGCTACTACATGGGCGACAAGGTGCGCAATCTGGTGCTGCCCAGCCAGCTCACGGTGCAGACCGGGGGCCGGGTGGTCACGGGCGAGGAGCTGGAGGGTGCTGTCGTCGCCTTTTTGACGCCCAGGGCCAGGGATCTGAGCGAGGATTTCGAGTTCAGGAATCTCAGGCTGCCCATGCACTATTTTTTCCCCAACGCCTACGACACCCTGGCGGTGGAGATCGACGGCGACATCAAGCCCGGCAGCAACGTGATCCGGCTCAAGGGCGTCTCGCCCGACGGGCGGGCCCTGTCGACCAAGGCGGGTACGGTCTTTGTCGATATCTGGAAGGCCGTGCCCGTGGCCGCAAAGCCGCTCAACCGTTTTGAGCGGGTGACCACCGACAACGTGACCTTCATGCGGATGAATCTGGCCTACAATCCGGACCTGTGGGACGGGGTCGGCGGCCCGTGGCGCATGGCCCGCACCCTGGGCCGCAACCAGCCGTTCTCCATGTCGCACCTGGAGCGGGTGCCGCTGATCGAGAAGGGCGACCGGGTCAACCTGGTTTTTCAGAGCCAGAGGGTGCAACTCTCCATGAAGGCCGAGGCGCTGGGAGAGGCTGACATGGGCCAGCAGGTGTCGGTGCGCAACTTGCAAAGCAACAAGGTGATTCTGGCGACTGTCGTGGGCAACAACACGGTCATGGTCAGGTAGCCAAGGAGAAAGTCATGAGACGGTATTTTTTGATCGCGGTGGCGGCTGTCATGCTGGCCTCGCTCGTACTGACCGCAGGATGTGCGAACAAATACGAGGAGATGCCCATGCCCGTCCTGACGCCGCCTGTCTATGAGGAGCAGAACCCCGCCGCCAACCCCGGCTCGCTGTTCGATTCCAACAGGTCCGAGTTCCTCTATGACGACAACAGGGCCAGCCGGGTGGGCGACATCGTGCTCGTCCAGGTGGCCGAGGAATCCAACTCGCGCATCAAGTCCGAGACCAAGGCCAAGAGGGACAACTCCAACACCCTGTCCGTGTCGGCCATGCCCGAGACCGGCCTCATCGGCAACCTCCCGCTGGCGGGCACCCTGGGTGCCAAGGTGGGCACGTCTCTCGACACCTCCACCGTGAGTGACCTCAAGTCCAACGGCGAGACCAAGCAGGAGTCGGAATTCGAGGCCATCGTGGCCACGCGCATCGTGCGCAAGCTCCCTGGCAATCTCCTGCAGGTGGAAGGCGCGCGGCGCATCCGGGTCAACAACGAGACCCAGTTCCTGGTGGTGCGCGGCCTGATCAGGCAGCGCGACATCTCGTCGAGCAACACCATCCCCTCCACCAGTCTGGCAGAGGCGCAGATCGAAATCTTCGGGCAGGGCGTCCTGGCCGACAAGCAGCGTCCGGGCTGGCTGTCGCGCATCATTGACAACATTTATCCCTTCTAGGGCGTACTTCCGGACCATGACAATGCATACCAACAGCACGAGGGCGGGAACCATGGCAACGAGAATCCGGCATTCACACACGATGTGCTTCGCAGTCAGGACGACGGCGCTCACCCTCGTCGTCGCGTTCGTCCTGGCGGTTTCCCTGGTGGCCGCGCCGGGCGAGGCTTCGGCGGCCCGGCTCAAGGACATCGCCAGCTTCAGCGGCGTGCGCACCAACGACCTGGTGGGCTACGGCCTTGTGGTCGGCCTCTCCGGGACCGGCGACGGCACCTCCTCGACCTTCACCCTCCAGTCCATGTCCAACATGCTGCAGAAGATGGGTGTCGAGGCCGACCCCAGCAAGCTCAAGCCCAAGAATGTGGCGGCGGCCATGGTCACGGCGCGGCTGCCCGTTTCGGCCAAGCCCGGCTCGACCATCGATGTCACGGTCTCCTCCCTGGGCGACGCCAAGAGCCTGCTGGGCGGCGTTCTGCTCCTCACGCCTCTCAAGGGGCTTGATGGTCAGGTCTATGCCGTGTCGCAGGGGCCGCTGACCATCGGCGGTTTCACCGTGGCGGGCGAGGCGGCCACGGCCCAGAAGAACATCCCCACCGTGGGCCGGATTCCCAACGGCGCGGTGGTGGAGCGCGACGTGCCCTTCAAGTTCAACAACCAGGACTCCATGACCCTCAACCTCTCGGTGCATGATTTCAGCACCACCATGCAGGTGGTCAACAAGATCAACGCCACCATGGGCGGCAGCTTTGCCTCGGCCAGGGACATCTCCACTGTGGAGCTGGCCCTGCCCGAAAGATACCTTGGCAACATGGTCCCGCTCATGGCCTCGCTGGAGAATCTCGACATCTCGCCGGATGGCAGGGCCCGCGTGGTGGTGGACGAAAAGACCGGCACCGTGGTCCTGGGCCACGACGTGCGCCTGAGCCGTGTGGCCGTGGCCCACGGCAACCTGCAGATCGTCATTTCCGAATCCCAGGACGTGAGCCAGCCCGGTCCCTTCTCCGACGGCCAAACCGTGGTCACGCCCAGAACGGACATGGCCATCGAGGAGCAGAACAACCCGCTCATGCTCATGGAGGGCGCGACTCTGCATGAACTGGTGGACGGTCTCAACTCCATCGGAGCCACCCCGCGCGACCTGATATCCATCATTCGCGCACTCAAGGCCGCGGGCTCGCTGCACGCGGACGTGGAGGTCATCTAACATGCTGGGTTCAGGGATTGATCCGCAACTTCTGGCCAAGCAGGCCGACACCTCGGACCTGGTCCGCTTCAAGCAGGAGATGGACGGGCTCAAGGAGCGCATGGCCGGCGACGCGACCGACCAGTCCAAGCAGCTGCGCAAGGCGTGCGAGAACTTCGAGGCCGTGTTCATCAGCAAGCTCTGGCAGGAGATGAAGAACACCGTGCCCAAGGGCGGCTATACCAACAACAAGCAGGAAGACATGTACATGTCCATGTTCGACAAGGACTTCGCCGAGAAGATGGCGCAGTCCGGCGGCATCGGACTGGCCGACATGATCTTCGAGCAGCTCAGTGAGAAGCTCAAGGAAACCAGCCGCGACGCGCTCCACGGTTCCGTGGAGATCAAGCCCCTGGCCGGGCAGCCCATCGCCCTGAACTCGCCGGAGGCCATCGCCCTGCCGGGCAGGAGCGTCGGCAAGACCCTGGAGGACTGGGGCGGGGCGCAGTCGGTCCTGGACGCGTCTGCCACTGAAGAGCAGGGGGCCCAGGCGCAGGGGAGCCAGGCCGTGGGCTACGCGCCCATGACGGATGTGGATGTCAAGGCGCGGCTCGAAACCCTGACCAGACGCCTGGATGCCGAGCGCATCCGCGAGGGTCTCCTGGGTGCCAGCGCCCAGGGCAAGGCCCGTGACTATGGCCGCGAATCCGAAGCCGGGAACCAGGACCAAGTTGGCCGGGGTTTTGCAAGGAACGGCTGAGCAAAAGCGTTCGCGTGTCTGGGGAGATTAACATTTTGTTAACATTCTTAGCGGTATAAAAAGATAGGTGGCGAGCATGATTCGTCTGATAGAGGAAAACTTGGTCCGGCAGAACAAGGCAATGATGCTCCTCTATGTCCTGTTGGAGGAAGAATTTTCCCGCCTCAACCAGGGCAATCCCCAGGGGGTTTCCCAGGTGGAGTTGTCCATTCAGGAGCTGATGCGTCAGGTGGCTGCCGAGCGGCGGTCGCTGCGCGCCATGATCGGCACCCTGATGCCGGGCGCGGTCCGGGTGCGCGAGCTGTACCCGACCCTTGACCAGGAGACCAGGGGTGCCTTTGACCGGATGCTCGAAATGCTTGACGTCACCGAGCAGAAGTGCGGCGTGCAGGCGGCCAAGAACAACGAGATGGCCATGGCCCTCTTTGACCAGAGCAGCAAGCTGCTGACCTTCATGCACAACCAGATCAAGCCCAAGAATACCGGAGCCTACGCCTCTTCGGGACGACTGGCCCGGGCCCCGAACTCGGCCCGGCTGCTGACTGGGAGACTCTAGATGTCTTTTGGCGCCAATTCCATTCTCGACATGGGCCGCTGGGCCCTGTTCGCATCGCAGGTGCAGCTCCAGGTCACCGGTGAGAACATCGCCAATGTCAACACAGAGGGATATTCGCGCCGGTCCGCCATTCTGGAGGAAGGTCCGTACATCGACTATTCGCCGGGCCAGCTCGGCACCGGGGTCAAGGCCAAGGAAGTGGTGCGCAACTTCGACGAGATGGTCGAGTCCATGTATGTCGGGCAGGCGTCCATGCGCGACAAGTGGGGCGCCCTCTGGGAGCAGCTCAAGGGTGTTGAGAACCTGCTCAACGAATCGACCGGCACCGGCATCAGCAATTCATTGTCCCAGTATTTCAACTCCTGGAACGAAGTCAGCCAGCGCCCTAACAACTACGGCGCGCGCCAGGGCGTGCTCAACGACGCGGCCACGCTGATCTCGACCCTGGCCCAGGTGGACCAGGATCTCTCGCTCATGCAGCAGCGCATCAACACCACCGTTGCCGCGCAGGTGACCGAAGCCAACACCCTGATGGAGGAGATCGCGGATCTGAACAAGGAGATCCAGGTCCACAACATCGAAGGCTCGAACAACGCCAACGCCCTGTTCGACGAGCGGGCGCGCAAGATCCGCGAGTTGTCGGAGCTGCTGGACATCACCACCATCGACAGCGGTGGCGGCAAGTTCACTGTCCTGACCAAGGCCGGGCATACGCTGGTGGACGGCGCGAACCACTACAGCCTCGAATTTCTCGCCCCGCAGAAGAGCGCGGATCTGCAGAACACCTCCACCTTTGCCGGGAACATCTACTTCGACGGTAATGACGACTTTGAATACACCATCGAGTTCGTGTCGCCGGGCGGCGGTTCTGCCGTGGCCGGTGAAGTGGGTTCGGACTCCTCTGCGGCGCAGTACCGCGTTTCCCTGGACGGCGGCAAGACGTGGGTCGCCGATGAAGACGGCAATGAGAAGCTGTTCTACGCCCGCGACTACGACTCGCGTGTCAATGTCGAGGGGCTCCAGCTCTGGTTCGGTTCGACCACCGACTCGAAGGGAGATCCGATCGGCCAGTTCGCCGTGGGCGATCGTTTCATCATCAGCCCGCATCAGGGGCTCTACTGGGTCGAGAACACGTCGAGCAAGCAGGAGATCACCCCCCAGACGCATTTCAACGGCGAAGAGAACACCAGCCGCCTGACCGGCGGCAGTCTGGCCGCGCTGCTCACCTTCCGCGACAACTACATCGGCAAGTACCGGGAGAAGCTCGAAAACCTGACCGAGACGCTGGTCTGGGAAACCAACCGCAGGCACAGCCAGGGCGCGGGCCTCCAGGCCTTTTCCGTGGTCGAGGGCACCTACGGCGTGTCTGATCCGACCAAGGCGCTCGGCTCGGATTCCACGGGTCTGGTCTTTGGCAGCCGTCTGCAGTCAGGCACGGCCTTCATGTACGTCTATAATACCAGCACCGGGCTTCTCGCCTCCTCGGCCTCCCTGGATTTCGGCGGTGGGGCGACCTTCAACCCTGAAATCCATTCGCTTGAAGACGTGCAGGCTGCCATCAACACCACCTTTGCCGGGTCCATTTCCGCCAGCATCGTCAATAACAAGCTGATCCTCGAAGCCGAGGAGGGACGCACCTTTGCCTTTGGCACCGACAGCTCCGGGCTCATGGCCGCCCTGGGCATCAACACGTTTTTCCAGGGATCAACGCCCATGGACATCCAGATCAACGCGAAACTGTCGGGCGATCTCGACTATCTTGCCACCGGGCATGTCAACGGCGCGGGTGAGATGAACGCGGGCGACAACACCACGGCCCTGTCCATGTACGCCCTGCGCGAGGCCCAGGTGACCATCTCGTCCGTGGTCGAGGGCACGACCAAGACGAGCCTGCTCGATTACTACAACGGGCTGGTGGGCAATGTCGGCACGGACACGAACCGGGCGAAATTCAATTTCAATTTCTACAACACATTGGCCACCGATCTCAATGAGCGGCAGCAGCAGGTGGCCGGCGTCAACCTCGACGAGGAGATGAGCAACCTGATCAGGTATCAGGCGTCGTACACCGCGGCGGCCAAGCTCATCACCACGGCGGACCAGATGCTTCAGACCATCCTGTCACTGAAGTCCTAGGAAAAGGTGGGACCATGCGCGTATCGCAGCAGATGCTTTTCAGCAGGTACATCCACAATCTCAACACCTCGCTGACCTCGCTCCTGGATTTGAATACCCAGGCCCAGACGCAGAAGAAGATCAACAAGCCGAGCGACGATCCCACAGGCATGACTCGGATTCTCGATCATCGCGACACCTTGCGCTCGCTGGAGCAGTACTCCGAGAACATCTCCACGGCCAAGGGGTGGCTCGGCGCGTCCGACGAAGCGTTGCGGCAGATATCGACCCTCATCACCCGCGCCAAGGAGCTGGCCGGACAGGCTGCCACGGGCACGGTGAGCGGCGACAACCGTGAGCAGGTCAGCTACGAACTGCGCAGCATCTTCGAGCAGATGGTCGGGTTGGCCAACAGCGAGTTCGAGGGCAAGAGCCTGTACGCGGGCCAGAAGGTGGACGGCAACGCCTATGAGCAGATCATGTGGCTGACCACCAACGACACGAGTTTCGGCAATACGGATTTCACCGTGCTGGGCTCGTCGGACACCACCGTGCTGGTCCAGTTCTACGACACCACGGGCGCGACGGCGGTGGGCGGCAACATGGACCTTTCCGACCCCAACCTCGGCGTGCGCTACAGCATCGACGGCGGCCGTTCCTGGCAGTCTGACGGGGCCGTGAGCTTTGCGGGCGGGCAGGCCAACCTGAGTCTGCCCTCAAGCGGCACGAGCGTGATCTTTCACTCCGACGCCACGGTCAAGGTCAACGACCCGGACGATCCCTCGGTGGCCGACGGCACCTGGCTGTGGGTGCGCCCCTCGGCCAGATACATCGGCGACGACAAGGACGCCCCGCCCAAGGTGGACAAGATCGGCGTGGGCAGCTCTACGACCTTGGCCTCGGCCTCGGGTTCGTTCCTGAGCACCAACGTCGTGGTGCGCATCGACAACGAGGCTGCGGTGGCCATGAACGGCGACATCCAGTACTCGTACAGCCTCAACGGCGGCGTCAGCTGGGTGACGGGCAACGTGGCCCAGGCAGACACTTCAAGCAACGCCTCGGTCCTGAGCATCGCCAACGGCGGCATCCTGACCATCACCTCCAACGGCGGCAACACGCTCCAGCCGGGACAGCAGTTCGTCATCAGGCCGAGGTCTGCGGACATCAATCTCGACATCTCGGCCAGCCAGCAGGTGCGCGTCAACGACGTGGGCAAGGATATCTTCGGGGGCATCTACATGGACCCCGATGCGGTCCTGTCCGCAGGAGGCTCCATCGTCACCCTGGGCAGCCTGAGCGCCAGCCGCGTGTTCAGCTCCAACGGCGCGCCCACCATGTCCATCACGGTCCAGGGCAGCGACGAGTTTTCCAAGAACCTCTTCGAGGTCATGGGCAATCTGGTGGCCTTTGCCGAGACCAACAACCAGACCGGCGTCCAGCAGATGCTGGAAAACCTGACCAACGCCCAGTCCCATATCATGAACAAGCTGGCCGATGTCGGCGGGCGGGAAAACCGGCTCACCGTCACCGAGAACATTCTCACAGGCCTCAAGTTCAACGAGGAGGCGCTGCTCAGTTCCATCGAGGACGCCGACGTGAGTGAGCTGATGACCGATCTGGTGCAGCAGCAGATGGTCTATGAGGCCGTGCTGCGCTCCACCTCGATGATCATGCAGCTCAACCTGACCAAGTTCATATAACAAGTTCTGTCCGCTGGACTTCCCGACCAACGTGATGTAGTCGGCAAGGCAGTATCCGCACCCATGCGGGACACAAGCCGTAGGACGAGCATTTGGTGGCAATATGCTGATACTTACCCGGAGACCGGGAGAGAGCCTTTACCTGGGCGATAACATCAAGCTGAAGATCCTGAGCGTTCAGGGCAAGCAGATAAAGATCGGCCTGGATGTTCCCGAGGACATGACCGTCTATCGGGAAGAGGTGTATCTGAAGATCAAGGAACAGAACAGGCAGGCGCTGGAAACAAGCCAGCAGGACCTGCTCGCGGCGGCTGCGCTATGGCAAAAGAAAGAACAAAAAAAATAATGACGAGGCTGGGCGAAAGGGAAATAAGCCCGGACGGCATCGTGTATTTCCCTCGCGGCCTCATCGGCCTGGAAGACAAGCGTGAATTCGCCCTCTTGAGCGTCAGGGAAGGGGATTCGCCGTTCCTGCTCCTGCAGTGCGTCACCGATCCGGGGCTCGGCCTGCTCGTGGCCGACCCGTACTCGTTCCTCGACGACTACGACGTGAAGCTTGAAAACCTTGACCGCAAGGCCCTCAAGATCAATAACATCAAGCAGCTGGCCATCCTGGTCACGGTGACCATCCCGCAAAATAAGCCGGAACAAACCACCCTCAACCTCCAGGGACCGATCGTCATCAACACCGAGGCGAGGATAGGACTTCAGGTGCCGCAGACAGATGGCGGCTATCCCACCCATTTCCATCCCATCGGCGGCTGACGGGTGCTTACGGCACCTTCTGCACGTCCACTTGGTTGAAATCATTCAAGAGTGACGGATTTTCTACAAAACGATCAAGGCCAGCGCATGAGAGCATCATGCGCTGGCCTTGATCGTTATGCCGCCGCGTTTTCCTGAAAGCCTGCGTCTTGGCTGTCAGCTATCCGAGAAGGTTCAGGTCGTCGCGGATCAGGTTCGCGGCAGCCCTTTTCAGGTCCGGCTTGTAGGTGCCGTCCTTGATCTGCTGCTTGAGGTCGTCCACCTTCTTGCGGCGCACGTCCGGCGCTTCGCTGGCCGTCTGGAGCGCGGCACCGCGCAGCCTGGCCTCGGAAGAGAGCTCGACCCGGTCGGCGGTCTCGCCCGATGTCCTGGTTGTTTCGGCTGTCCTGCGCTGCTGATCTCCGGACCGCTGGCCCTCGATCTTCTTGTTGGAGTAGGGGCTCATATCCCCAAGGATGTTCTTTATGACCATGTTTCCCTCCCGGATCCATGTCCTTGTCAAAGCATGGTGTCGTCCACCTTCGACAAGGTGATCTCCCAGAGCCTTCGCATGATCCGGTTCCTCTCGGAGCCGGTTATTTCGAGCGGGCCCTGAGCTGTTTCCCGCAATATCTGAACGTCGGTCCCGTCAACCGGGTAGTCAAAAACGAATGCATGTCCGAATTCCTGTTCCATCTGTCCCAGGATGGCGCCCACCACGGGGGACAAGGTCGAGCTGACGATCAGGTTTTCAATGACCTCCCGCGCGATCCGTTCCACCAGTTCGCGCCGCTTGGCCTGCCTGGCCACATCGTCCACGGGCTGGGCCGTTCCAAGTGCCTGCCGGAATCGGGCAAGGCGCTTGGCGTTCGTGAGCTGCTTGCCGTAGGTGCGCAGCATTGTGCGAACATTGGCTGACGATGTATTCACGCTTTATACCCTTCCTTGATTGATAAGATCGTCTTCTGCCAAATTAACTTTAGGGTGAAACCAAAAAAAAAGCCAGAAGGGGTTGCAATCCCTTGTGCGCTTTGCGCCGCGCAAATGGAAAAAGGTTGAATGGTTATAAAATTTTAGCTACAAATTCAGGGTATGTCGCACAGACTGGCTCAAATACTCGTCGTCACGCGACCCAATGACGTGGCCGCGACCGCGCTGGGGGCCGAGATGGCTGGATTCCTGTCCGCATCCGGCGTGCGCGCGGCTGTCTGCGAGCATCGCCCGGACACCTGCCCGGCCCTGGGAACAGGGTCGGACCGCGTCGGTTTCGGCCCTGGACCCGGCGATAAGCCCGATCTCGTCGTGGTCCTGGGCGGCGACGGCACCTTCATTGCCGTGGCCAGGGGGATGCTCGGCCTGGGTGTCCCGTTCGTGGGCGTCAACCTTGGCCGGGTGGGCTTTCTTGCCCAGCTGGCCCGGGACCGGTGGAAACCGTGGCTTCAAGCCGCCATCGGCAATGGCGTGTCCGTCTCTTCGCGGCTGGCCCTGCGCTACGATGTGGTCCGTGGGGGGGGCGTGGTCCACTCCGGGCTGGCCGTCAACGATATCGTGGTGGGGCGCGGCGTGCTGGCCCGGCTGGTGCGGCTCGGCTTGGCCTATGGCGGGATCGATGTGGCCTCTTTCCGGGCCGACGGGCTGATCATCGCCACACCCACAGGCTCTTCGGCCTACGGGGCGTCGGCAGGCGGACCGCTGGTGCATGCCGACCTGTTCGCCTATTGCGTCACCGCGGTGTGTCCGTTCCTGAGCGGCTTCAAGCCCATGGTGCTCCCGGCCACCGGCGAGTGCGCGGTGCGGGTGGAGGACGCGGCCAGCGGGATTACCCTGACCGAGGACGGGCAGGCCTCCTTTGCCCTTGAGACCGGCGACGAGGTGCGCGTGGGGCGCAGCCCGTCCGATCTGCTCGTGGTCGATATGGGGCCGCGGGCGTATTTTGAAAAACTGAAGCGTCACGGCTTTTTGACGGAGAAATGACATGGGATTCAACCGGAACTTCCAGTCTGTCCTGGATGTGAGATTCGGCGGCGACTCCTCGCTGGACGCGCTGCTGCTGCATTTCATGACCGAGAACAATCTTGAATACACCATTGATCCGGACAAGAACGCCTCGGCAGAGCAGCTCAAGTTCATGGTGGCCCTCAGGGAGGGTGAGTTCTACGCCCCGTGCTCGGACTGGATGTTTCTCATGCTCCTCAAGGAGGGGCTGCCGCGTCTGCTCCTGCACGAATACATCCTCCAGTGGCGGGCCTTCATCAAGCTTTCGCGCGATTTCTGTCCGGACCGCAACGTGTCGAGCCGCTTCATCCAGCTCGCCCGGTACAAGTTCCGCATGGCCCTGGCCTCGCCCATCCTGATTCCGTCCCGGCTCCTGAAGCGGTTCATGACCATCTTCATGTCCCAGAGCGGCATCGACGACCCCTACCGGGATATCCGCAGGAGTCTCAACAGGCGGGCCGACGCCATTGTCCGCAGCCAGACCTTTGGCGGCGTGATCAACGCCTACGCCGAGAACTGCGGGCCGTGCGACCGCATCGACACCAAGCGGTTCAGCCTCGACATGCTCGAGGTGGAGCGGCTCATGCGCGTGGCTACCTTGAGCGACAACTGGGCCGAGGACGGGTTTGTGGAAGAGGCGCTCCTCGAACCTCGTGTCCAGGAAGAGTTGCGGGGTTCTTCCGAGCTGTTCGCCCCGGTCTACGATTCCCTGAACGTGGCCAGGGACGGCGAGAAGCGCATCCTCTACATCCCCAGCCGGGCCGGGAGTCTGATTTTCGACCTGCAGGTGGTGCGCTGCCTGCTGCGGCTCGGTCACCGCGTGGTCATGGCCCTCAAGGAGGGGTTTTTCTTCGAGCACCCGACCTTCTGGGACCGGGACAGCGACCCGATCCTGGCCGCCGCCTTCAACGGCGCCTGGTTTGTGAGCGAGGACCGGCTCTCCAAGAACGAACTGCTCAATGTCATGGCCAAGCACCAGTTCGTGGTCCTCTCCGAGGGCACACGGGAGCGGTTCAACCCCTACCGGTGTTCGGTCACCTTTTCCAGGGCCTGGAAAGAGTGCGACCTGATCATGGCCAGGGGGGCGGACCTCTACAACCGGCTGATTCAGTGCAGCCACAGTTTCACGCGGGACATCGTCAACTTCTTTCGCGACGATTCCGGCGTCTTCCACCTCTATCACCGGCCCAAGGCCGAGTGGGTGTACAAGTTCAGCGAGCGCTACATCAACGAGAAGGCGGACGAGATCATCACCGAGATGCGTCGGGCCAAGCACGAGGGCAAGACGGTCATGTTCTACTCCGGCATCATCGGCAGCGTGCCCGGCCAGACCAAGGCGGCCATCAAGATCATGACCTCCTTTGTGGCCCATCTGCGCTCCCAGCTTGACGATGTTCATATCATCAATCCCGGCGAGCACTTCGAGGAAGGCATGGACGGCGACGACCTGATGTTCATGTGGGAGAAGGTGCAGCGCAGCGGCTACATCGATGTCTGGCGTTTCCAGACGCATTTCGATATTGAGAAGAGCTTCGCGCTGATGGGCAGGAAGGTGCCGCCGGTCTGGACCGGCAAGGACGCCACCTACTCCACCGGCTGCACCAAGGAGATGCACATCGCGCTCGACGTGCTCAAGACCTCGCCCGAATTGCAGATCATCGGCCCCAGCGCCGAGAAGTTCTTCCGCAGGCGGGAGTATGGGGTGGGCAAGTACTGCGACGTGGCCATTGATTCGTGCGTCAGGTAACCGTTGTGAAAGTGTGGGCCGCTTGGTTCGTGGAATGTGATCGCAATGCGGCATGACAGTGTGGAATATGAAATCAGAGAGTCGTGACATGAAGACCGGGCGCGCGATCAGGTTTGTCTTCTTCGCCCTGTGCGTGGTCGGTCTTGCCGCCTGCGCCAGGGGCGGGCCGCTTTTCGGAGCCAAGGCAGACCCGTCCGCCATGGCCGGCAACGCGACCCTGGGGGCGGTCTCGGGCGCCGGGGTCGGCCTGTGTCAGCCCGGCGTGACCGGTTCGCTGACCCTTCGGCCCGTGATCGAGCCGCTGACCCTCCCGGCCTGCGACCTGTTCTTTCCCCTGTCCGGCACCGAGGGGCTGGAGAGCACCGCCCGCATCGATCTGGCCAGCCAGGGTCTGACCTCCTGGACCGCCCTTGAAGGGCCGGTGCAGCGCAGCCTTGAATACGCCCTGAACATGCCCCAGGACAAGCTGGCCCTGACCCGGCCCGGCATGTCGCTGACCTGGGGGCAGGTGGTGTGCAGCCTTGAGGAGTTCCTTGTCCTGTTGCCGCATCTGGACGGCAACCCGGAGCTGCTGGCCAGCCGGTTCGTTTGGTTCGGCATGCGCAAGAAGCCGCTCATGACCGGCTATTTCACGCCGGAAATCCCGGCCAGTCTGACCAGGATTCCCGGATATGAATACCCCATCTACGGTGTGCCGGACGATCTGCGCTCCGGCGCGGTGCGGGGCAGGCAGGCCGTCTACCGGGTGGAGCGGGGCAGGGTGCTGCCGTATCATGACCGGCGCGACGTGGATGTCCGGGGCGTGTTGACCGGGCGCGGGCTGGAGATCGCCTGGGCCAGGGACCCGATCGACGTCTTCTACATGCAGATCGAGGGGGCGGGGCGGCTGCGCCTGCCCGACGGCACCACCCGCAACGTGCTCTATGGGGCCAAAAACGGCCACGGATTCACGAGCCTGGGACGGGTCATGCACGCCAAGGGGCTGCTGCCGTGGGCGAAGCTGTCAAAGGCCCACGTCAAGGAATACTTTGTCAACCATCCCGAGCAGATGTTCGAGCTGATGGCCGAGAACCGCAGCTATGTCTTCTTCCGCATGGAGGATGCCCCGCCCGAGGGGGCCATGGGAAAGCCGTTGACGCCGATGGTTTCGCTGGCTACAGACCGTGAACTTCTCCCGCTTGGCAGCCTGCTTGCCTTCGAGGCCGAGATTCCCAGGGCCGAGAATGGCAGGAACGTGGGCAAGCGGACAGTGACCGGCATCGGGCTGGCCCAGGATGTGGGCAGCGCCATTCGGGGACCGAGGCTCGACTATTACATCGGCGAGGGAAATCAGGTGGAATCCATCGCCAGCAACATCATGACCGAGGCCACCGTCTACCTCCTCATAAGCAAAGAAGCGCTCATCAATGGCTGACATTACTTACGACACCGTCAAGGACGCCCTGCGCGAGGCCATCGCGCACCAGTTGCGCTCCGTCACCGACTGGCACTTCGGCGAGCCCGTGTACGAGGGCGAGCCGGGTGATCTGGCCGGAATTTCCGGCTTTCGCGAGCTGGTGGGCCGCCAGCACTGGGCCAACTTCCAACTCTGGCATGTCGAGGACCGCGCCCGGCGCAAGGATGTCAGTCCCGAGGTCATCGCGGACTGCAAATACGCCATCGACAAGCTCAACCAGAGACGCAACGACCTGATTGAGCGGGCCGATGTCTGTCTCAACGACGTCCTGGCCCCGTTCCTGCCCGCGGACGCCGCCGAGCGGTACAACACCGAGACCGTGGGCGCGGCCCTGGACCGATTGTCCATCCAGGCTCTCAAGATTTACCACATGAAGGAGCAGTGCTCCCGACGGGACGTGGACGAAGCCCACGTGGCGCAATGCGACGCCAAGGTCGGCGTGCTCAGGCGTCAGCACGCGGACCTCGAAACCGCTGTGCTGGAGCTGATCGACGAGTACGCTGCGGGCACCAAGCGGCCCAAGGTCTATTATCAGTTCAAGATGTACAACGACCCGAGCTTGAACCCGGAACTGTACGGCAGGAAACGCCAGTAGCCGAAAGGAGTCCGACATGCCCCGGTACGAAACCGTCATCGGCCTGGAAGTGCACGCCCACCTCAAGACCCGGTCCAAGATATTCTGCTCCTGCTCCACCACCTTTGGCAGGGAGCCCAACGAGAACGTCTGCGCGGTCTGCTCCGGCATGCCCGGCGTGTTGCCCGTGCTCAACGCCAAGGTGCCGGAATTCGCCGCCAAGATGGGGCTGGCCACCGGTTGCGAGGTGAACCTCACATCCGTGTTCGCGCGCAAGAATTATTTTTATCCCGACCTGCCCAAGGGGTATCAGATCTCCCAGTTCGAGCTGCCCATCTGCGAGCGCGGGCAGGTGGCCATCGAGGTGGACGGCCAGCGCAAGGTCATTGGCCTGACGCGCATCCACATGGAGGAGGACGCGGGCAAGAACATCCACTCCGCCGCCGAGAACGCCAGCTTCGTGGACCTGAACCGGGCCGGGGTGCCGCTCATCGAGATCGTGTCCGAGCCGGACATGCGCTCTGCCGAGGAGGCCGTGGCCTACCTCAAGGAACTGCGCTCCATCCTGCTCTACCTCGGCATCTGCGACGGCAACATGGAGGAGGGCAGTTTCCGCTGCGACGCCAACGTCTCCATCCGCCCGGCGGGCCAGGAAACCCTTGGCACCCGTGCCGAGCTGAAGAACCTCAACTCCTTCAAGCACGTCCAAAAAGCCATCGAGTACGAGGTGGCTCGTCAGATCGACCTGATCGAGGACGGCGAAGCCGTGGTGCAGGAGACCCGTCTCTACAACGCGGACAAGGGCACCACCCACTCCATGCGCGGCAAGGAGGAGGCCCACGACTATCGCTATTTCCCGGACCCGGATCTGGTGCCGCTCGTTCTGGACCCGGCCTGGGTGGAGCAGTGGCGCGCCGAGCTGCCCGAGCTGCCCGCTGCCAAGCGGGCGCGCTTCATGGCCGACTACGGGCTGGCCGACTACGACGCCGACCTGCTCACCGGCGAGCTGGCCGTGGCCGACTACTACGAGGCCGCGGTCAGGGCCTATTCCGGCGAGGCCAGAAAGGTGGCCAACTGGGTGGTGGGCGACCTGCTGCCCTCTCTGGGTGAGACCGGGATCGCGGCGGGCGACTGCCGGCTGACGCCCGCCAGACTGGCCGGATTGCTCGCGCTGGTGGACGACGGGACCATCTCGGTCAAGATAGGCAAGGACAGCTTTCGCGACCTGTGCGCCAGTGGCGACGACCCGGCGGAGTACGTCCGGGACAGGGGCTTGGCCCAGGTATCGGATACCGGCGAGCTGGAGGCCATGGTGGACCGCGTCATCGCCGAGAACCCGTCCGAGGCCGAGGCCTACCGGGGCGGCAAGATCAAGCTCATAAGCTTCTTCATGGGCCAGGTCATGCGCCTCTCCAAGGGGCAGGCCAACCCCGGTGTGGTGACCAAACTGCTCCAGCAGAAACTCTCGTAGTCGCGGCCAGTCGCGGCCAGTCGCGGCTTGTTCGGCACGCCACCGGCCCTGCGCCGGGGCGTCCCCTTGTTCCTGACCCACAGCTTTCCGGAGGCGACTTCATGACCGAACATATCCAGTATTCTCCCGACAAGGACGCCCTCGTCCTGCTCGATCAGCGCTATCTGCCCAATCGCGAGGAGTGGTTCGAGTGCCGGACCACGGACGACATCTGCTTTGCCCTGGTGGTCATGGTGGTGCGCGGCGCGCCCGCCATCGGCGTGACCGCGGCCTATGGCTGCTATCTGGCTGGCCGCGAGGTCCAGGGCATGGACGGCGACTGGAAGGCGAACCTGAACGCCAAGCTCGACCAGATCGAGAAGGCCCGACCCACGGCGGTCAACCTGCGCTGGGCCGTGCGCGAGATGCGCCGCGTCTGGCAGGAGGCCGGGGACGTGTCCCTGGACGCGCTGCTTACGGTCTGGCTGGCCCGGGCCAGGGAGATTCACGAGGACGACATCGCCATGTGCGAGGCCATTGGCCGGTTTGGCGGCGCGCTCATGGACGACGGCGACACCATCATGACCCACTGCAACGCGGGTGCGCTGGCCACCGCCGGGTACGGCACCGCGCTTGGCGTGGTGCGCGGGGCCGTGGACCAGGGCAAGAAGGTCTCGGTCATCGCCAACGAGACGCGGCCCTTTCTCCAGGGCGCGCGCCTGACCGCCTACGAGCTGCACAAGGATGGCATCCCGGTCAAGGTGGCCTGCGACAACGCCTGCGCCCTGCTCATGAAGCGTGGGCTGGTGGACAAGGTGGTGGTGGGCGCGGACCGCATCGCGGCCAACGGCGACGCGGTCAACAAGATAGGCACCTTTGGTGTGGCCATCATGGCGCAGCGCTTCGGCATCCCGTTCTACGTGGCCGCCCCGGTCTACACCATCGACCCGGAGACACCCACTGGCGACGACGTGCCCATCGAGGACCGCGACCCGCGCGAGGTCACCCACATCGGCGACCATCGCATTCCTCCAGAAGGCGTGGAGGTCTACAACCTCGCCTTTGATCCCACCCCCAACGAACTCATCACCGGCATCATCACCGAAAAAGGCGTGCTCTATCCGCCCTACACCGAGGCCATCAGAAAGCTTTTTGATAAATGACAATAGCTTGCGAGGCTGTTACGACTGTCCGGGAGCCGGGCCGCCTTGGCGGTCCGGCTCTTCTCATGGGGGGGCTTCGGTCCCTACCCTGAAAAATGCATGGGAAATACAGGCACTTTGGGTGGGAATCAGTGGCCTGTCATTTGACAAGTTTCAAGTCTTCTGTGATAGGGCTAAGAGCGGACCAACGCGGTACTGGGGAGTGCCGATACCTTAGCAGAGAGAAGGAAAATCCTATGCAGATACGAAGCGTCAATACAGTCATCGCTGCTCTGATATCAGTGGTGATCGTCGCCGCTGTGGGGTCGGGCGTCTGGTGGGTCAGCAGCCACACCTACCAGACCGTGTTCAAGGAGCAGACCGTGGCCATGCACAACGTGGTCGAGCAGACCATGACCGCCCTGGACGCCTACATGGAACAGACCGAGAGCATGACCAGGATGCTCGCCTCGCAGCAGGTGGTGGTCGATGCGCTCATGGGACGCGATCCCCTGGGCGCGGACTGGCTGTTCAAGGATCTGCTGACAAGCACCGAAGGGTACTGGGCGGCATTTGTTTTTGACACCCACGGCAAGGTGGTGGCCGGGAGCAACGCTGCCGGGGCCAACATGAGCGGCGCGGACCGGAGCGGTCGCGAATACGTCAAGGCCATCCTGAGCGGCCAGCATGAGAGCTACCTGTCTAACGACATTCTCACGGCGGCGAGCGGCCAGGGCAACCTCATCTTCGCGGCGGCAAGCGTGGTCCACGGGCCGGACGGCAGCGTCATTGGCGGGGTGGGCATCTTCCCCAAATGGGATTTCTTCACCTCCAGGTTCATTGATCCCTTCCGCATCGCCGAGAACGGCTACGGGTTCATGCTCGATGCCAAGGGGCGGATCATCGCCCACGCCGTGAACAAGGATCTCTACCTCAAGGATTTGAGCGAGTTCGACTTTGTGCGCACCGCCCTGTCCAAGCGCAGCGGCAGCGCCGAGTACGTCTGGGAAGGGCGAGACAAGTACATGGTCTTCGAGACCCTGGAAAGGACCGGCTGGGTCATGGTCATGAGCGCGTATGAATCCGACATGGGTGCTGCAGCCCTGACCCAGCGCGCCTATCTCGCCATCGGCGGGGCGGTGGTGGCCCTGTTGCTGGCCGGTGTGCTGGTGGTCATTGTCAGGCTGCTGGTCACCCATCCGGTCCAGGGGCTGCTCGGCTATGCCTCGGAGATCGCCAGCGGCGACCTGAATGCGAAACTGAGCGGGGTGTACCGGTTTGAATTCAAGGAGCTGGCGGACCAGATCGAGGCCATGGTGGCGGACCTCAAGAGCAAGCTTGGCTTCTCCGAGGGCGTGCTCAAGGGGCTGACCCTGCCGTGCGCCCTGGTGGGCGCGGACCACAAGATGCTCTGGGTCAACCAGCAGATGTGCGAGCTGATCGGGCGCGACGGCAAGCCCGAGGACTACGTCGGCATGGCACCGGGCCAGTTCTTCTATGAGGACAAGCAGCGCGAGACCATGGCCGACAAAGCCATCAAGGAAAAACGCCAGCTTTCATCAGAGGTCGAGTACAAGACCATGGGCGGCGTGAAAAAGAACATCATGCGTACCACGACGCCTTTCTTTGACATGGACGGGGTTATGCTCGGCTCTCTGGGCGTGTGGATAGACATGACAGACATCCGCAGCCAGCAACGGTTCATCGAGGAGCAGAACGCGCGCATCGCCGTGGCCGTGAGCGAGGCCGAGGAGATTTCGCAATACCTGTCGAGTGCGGCAGAGGAGCTCTCGGCCCAGATCGAGCAGGCCAGCCGGGGCGCGGAAGAGCAGAAGGCCCGCGTGGCCGAGACCTCCACGGCCATGGAGCAGATGAACTCCACCGTGCTTGAGGTGGCCAAGAGCGCCAGCCAGGCGGCCGAGGAGGCGGATACCGCCAAGGAGAACGCCCAGCTCGGCGAGATGAAGGTCGGCGAGGTGATCATGGCTGTGGGCGACGTGCAAAGCCAGGCGGACAACCTCAAGGTGTCCATGGAAGAGCTTGGCAAGCAGGCGGCGGGCATCGGCAACATCCTTGAAGTGATCACCGACATTGCGGACCAGACCAACCTGCTGGCGCTCAACGCGGCCATTGAGGCCGCCCGCGCGGGCGAGGCTGGCCGGGGATTCGCCGTGGTGGCCGACGAGGTGCGCAAGCTGGCCGAGAAGACCATGGCTGCCACCAGCGAGGTGGGCGGGGCCATCAGCCGCATCCAGTCCATGACCAAGGGCAACGTGGCCGCCACCGAGAAGGCCGTCAAGGCCGTGGCCCACAGCACCGAGCTGGCCAACGAGTCGGGCCGGGCGCTCAAGGAGATCGTCAGCCGGGTGGACAATGCCGCCGATCAGGTGCGCTCCATCGCCACAGCGTCCGAGGAGCAGTCGGCCACCAGCGAGGAGATCAACCGCGCCACAGACGACATCAATCGCATCTCCATGGAGACCTCGCAGGTCATGCTGGAATCGGCCCAGGCCATCCAGGAGGTGGCGTCCATGGCCTCCCGGCTCAATTTAGTCATCGAGCGCATGTCGGCCAAGGATTGACAATCGCAAAGCCGATGTCGGGAACAATAGACTCGACATTTGATTGAAGGTACGTTAAGCCCGCGCTTCCCCCATATCGGGAGGCGCGGGTTTCGCGCTGCCCCGGCCCGCAGTCACATCATCCCTGGAGTCTGTCCTATGCTGCCCATCGTCGCCCTCGTGGGACGCCCCAATGTCGGCAAATCCACCCTGTTCAACCGCTTGCTCAGGAAGTCGCGGGCCATCACCCACGACCTGCCCGGCGTGACGCGTGACCGGATCTACGGCGAATGCCAGATGGGCGATGTCAAGTTCGACCTCGTGGACACCGGCGGCATGGTTCTCGAATCCGAAGCCACGCCCGAACTGAGCAAGGATTTCGAGGATGAGATCTTCGAGCAGGCCCGCGAGGCCATCAACGAGGCCCACGCCATCCTCTTTGTGGTGGACGGCAAGCAGGGCATGAGTCCCCTGGACGAGCAGGCCGCCGAGTTCGTCCGCCGCAGCGGCAAGCCGGTCATGGTTCTTGTCAACAAGGTGGACAGCCACGAGGTCGCGGCCCAGGGCACGGCGGAGTTCCACGCCCTGGGGCTGCCCGTGTTCCCGGTCTCCGCGGCCCACGGCTACAATCTGCACGAGGTGCGCGAGAAGGTCCGCCGCTTTGTCCTCGACCTGGGCATGGACACCGACGAGGAGGACACCACCGAGCGCGGGCTGCGCCTGACCATGCTGGGCCGTCCCAATGCAGGCAAGTCGTCCATCATCAACCGCATCATCGGCACCGACAGGCTCATCGTCAGCGATGTGGCCGGCACCACCCGCGATTCCATCGACGTGACCTTCGAGCGCCAGGGCAAGCGGTATACCTTTGTGGACACCGCAGGCGTGCGCAGACGCGCCAACATCCAGGAACACCTGGAAAAGATCAGCGTCATCCGCGCCCTCAAGAACTCCAAGCGCTCGGACGTGACCATCCTGGTCATCGACATCACCCTGGGCGTAGGCAGGCAGGACAAGCGGCTCATCGAGTTCCTGGCCAAGGAGAAGACGCCGTTCATGGTCGTGTGCAACAAGGCGGACCTGATCCCGCGAAGCGAGACCAAGCGCGCCCTGGAGGCGTTTCGCGAGGAGCTGCGGATCATTCCCTACGTGCCGCTGATCATGACCTCGGCCAACAAGGGCGTGGGCATCGGCAAGATCATCCCCCTGGCCGAGACCCTGCGCCGCGAGTGCGAGATCCGCATCGGCACCGGCGTGCTCAACCGCGCCCTGGCCCAGGTGCTGGAAAAGCTCCAGCCGCCCGTGGTCAAGCGGCGCAGGCCCAAGTTCTTTTATGTCACCCAGGCTGACGAGCCGGTCCCGACCTTTGTCTTTTTCTGCAACGACCACACCCTGGTCAAGGAATCCTACGCCCGGTACCTGGAGAACCAGTTCCGCAAGCTGCTGGGCATCAATTCCGCGCCGGTCGATGTCGTCTTCCGCTCCAGCCACGACAAGAAGGAGTGGGAGAAGAACCGGGGCATCTCGGCCATGGGCAAGCGCGGCCCTGGCCGCGAGCGCATCGGCGGGGCCAAGACGCGCCGCCACGAGGACCAGTTCAAGGCTCTCAAGAGCAAGCGTCGTCGCGAAGATCGGGAAAAGAAAGAGAAATAGGGCCAGCGTGTTGACAAGGAACAAGTGAAAAGGGTAGAGCGTTCTTCCTCGACCCGGCCCGCTCCGGCGGCCCGCGTTGAGGCATGGAGAAGTGGCCGAGTTGGCTGAAGGCGCACGCCTGCTAAGCGTGTTATGGGTGTAAAGCTCATACGAGGGTTCAAATCCCTCCTTCTCCGCCAGATTTCAAGGGCTTGCGATGAAAATCGTAAGCCCTTTTCCTGTGTGTGCCGCTAGGCCGGAAGGGGAGCGGGCGGGGCGCTAAAACAGCGAAGAATACCCGTATTTCAGGGCCGTTCCCAGGACGATGACGGTGAGCATCCACTTGATGACCGGGGCCGGGACGTGCTTTTGGCAGCGCGCGCCCAGATACATGCCGACCATGCCGCCCAGGCCGAAGAGGATGCCCAGCAGCCAGTCCGGGGCCACGGCCAGATCCGGGTGGAACGGGGCCAGAAACTGGTAGAAGGCCACGCCCGCCACCGAGGTGACAAAGGTGCCCATGAGCGCGGCCCCGGCCACGGTATAGACCGGCAGGCCAAAGACCGTGACAAAGAACGGGGCCACGATGGAGCCGCCGCCGATGCCGTAGGTGCCGCCAATAATGCCCACGACAAAGCTCAGGGCAAAGATGCCCGGCGTGGAAACATCGTACCGCTCGCCATAGAATTCATAGCAGGTGCGCTTCCAGTTGAAGGCGATGGTCCTGACCGCCGGGAGCGTTCTGTCTTCTCCGGCTCTGCTCCGGTGTTCCCTGACCAGTTCCTGGAAGCGGCGTTCGGATTCGGCCTTGCCCGATCCCTTGGCCTTGCCCGTCAGGTCGCGCACCATCTTGATGCCGATGTAGAGCAGCACGGCTGCGGCAAAGAGCTTGAAACTGTCCGCATCGGGCAGCCAGGTGACGCGGACGACCGCGCCGATGAGCACGCCGGGCAGAGTGCCCGCCACCACGATCCAGGTCAGCGGCCAGACCATCCGGCCCTCGCGCAGATAGCGGATGACCCCGCTGGGTATGGCCACGATGTTGAAGAGATGGTTGGTGGCGCTGACCGAGGGAGCGGTGTAGCCGAGGAACGACATCTGGAACGGCAGCAGCAGGAACGCGCCCGACACCCCGCCCATGGAGGTGAAAAAGGAGACCACCATCGCCACCAGCGGCGGAACCCACGGGGAAACCTCTATGCCTGCGACCGGAAAATACATGTCCACATCCTCCTGCGGCTTGCACTCACACGATTGATAGCATAATCGTGTCAGTAGGGGCAAGCAAAATCCCGGCGGCCTGGGTAGAGAGGGTGTCAGGGGGTTGGCAGGCCGTGCGAGTCGGCGTAAGAATCGGCGAACGCGGGTGTAATTGACCGGAGGGAAGCGGATGGACGCATTGTTCGAGCAACTGGCCAGGGCGTGGTCGCGGCGCAGCGAGGGAGCCGCTGCGCGCATTTTTTCGGTGCCGGGCGATGTGAAGCACCTGGACACCCGCCAGCTCGCGGACCTGGAAAAAAGCCTTGGCGAATGGGTGGCAAAGGCCGGGCGGCAGGACGTGGCCGCGTCGCGGCGCAGGATTTTCCTGCTCTATCTGCTCATCCGCCATGCCGGGGCGCGGCTGGGCGAGGCGTGCGCCTGCCATCCCGTGCAAGACTACCGGGCCGAGGCCCGGACCCTGGCCCTGGGCCAGGGCGCGACCCGGCGCGAGGTGCCCGTGGCCGCCGCCCTGGGCGAGGCTCTGCTCGACGCGGTGCAGGCCGGTGTGCTGGGCGGTACGGAGAGCGCGCCCCTGAACGTGGACCAGGGCCACCTGCGGCGCAAGCTCTACGAGCGGGCCGACGAGTGCGGCCTGCCCAGGGAGCTGGTCAATCCATCGATTATCCGCCGCTCGCGGGGCATCGAGCTGCTGCGCCAGAACGTGCCCCTGCCCGTGGTCCAGCGCATGCTCGGCCAGTCCACGCCCAACCTGGCCGGGGAGTATCTCGATTTTTCCGATGCCGACATGGCCAGCACCCTGCGTCGTGTGGTGGACAGGGAGAGCCGCCGCACCAGCGCGCGCAACAGCTTTTTCGGCCAGATCACGCGCATCACGCGCGGCGACATCCAGTCCGGCATCCGCATCGCCTCGGTGGGCGGGCACGAGATCATGTCCATCATCACCAACGCCAGTCTCGACCGGCTCGGCTTCCGGGAGGGCGGGTTTGTCATGGCGGAGGTCAAGGCCCCGTGGGTCATCGTCGCCAGCGCCGAGCCGGGGAAGAGCAGCGCCGACAACCAACTCGCCGGGGTCGTGTCCCGCGTCGAACCGGGGGCACTGACCACCGAGGTGGTGGTCGTGCTTGGCGACGGCCTGGAGGTCTGCGCCATCATCAGCGAGGAGAGCCGCAGGCGGCTAGCCCTGAGCGAGGGCGACCGGGCGCGGGTGGAGTTCAACGCCTTCTCGGTCATCCTCGACGCCGAGTAGGGCGGCGCCGGGCTTTGGCACGATGCCCCTTTACAAAGGCGTGCGAATGCGTATATAAGGAAAATCTCAGCGTGACTGGACGCATGAAAATCCTCTCTGCCCCACCCGGGCATATGATCAACACCCCGTCCCAGAGCCCTGCAATGACAATCCGGCGCAGCCGGAAAACGACAGCCGTCACGCGCAGTCGTCGATATTTCTTTTCACCCTAGGATATTTTGTGACCTTTGATCATTTCTCTTTTGACCTGCGCATCAACGCAGGCATCAAGTCCTGTGGCTTTACCGTTCCCACCCCCATCCAGACCCTTGCCATCCCCGAAGTCCTGAAGGGGCGCGATGTCATGGGCCTGGCCCAGACAGGCACCGGCAAGACCGCGGCCTTTGCCCTGCCCATTTTGCAGCGCCTGCTCGACTCGCGCGCCACGGGCCAGGGGCCGATCCGTTGCCTCGTTCTCGCCCCCACGCGCGAGCTTGCCCTGCAGATTCAGGAGACCTTTGACGTGTTCGGCAGGCAGGCCGGCATCCGCAGCTCCTGCGTGTTCGGCGGTGTGGGCTTCAACCCCCAGATCAACGCCGCGCGCAAGGCCACCGTGGTGGTCGCCTGCCCCGGTCGGCTGGTGGCCCTGCTCCAGCAGGGCGACATCCGGCTCGACCATGTGGACACCCTGGTCCTGGACGAGGCGGACCGCATGCTGGACATGGGCTTCATGCCCGACCTCAAGCGGATCCTGTCGCGCCTGCCCGCCAAGCGGCAGAACCTGCTCTTTTCGGCCACCATGCCCGCTGATATCCGCAAGCTGGCCGACACCATCCTCGTGGACCCGGCCAGGGTGCAGGTGTCCAACACCGTGCCCGTGGAGAGTGTGACCCAGACCTTCTACCCTGTGGCCGACCACCTCAAGGGCGGTTTGCTGGAGGCGCTGCTCGGATCCATGGAGCGCGAGAGCGTGCTCGTCTTCACCCGCACCAAGCACCGGGCCAAGAATCTGGCCAAGCGGCTGGGCCTGCGCGGGATGAGCGCAACCTTCCTCCAGGGCAACATGAGCCAGAATCAGCGCCAGCGCGCCCTTGACGGGTTCCGCTGCGGTGATTTCGAGATCATGGTGGCCACGGACATCGCGGCCCGTGGCATCGACTGCGACCGCATCTCCCACGTCATCAACTTTGACGCGCCCGATACGGCTGAGGCCTATACCCACCGCATTGGCCGCACCGGCAGAGCCGGACGCACGGGCGAGGCCCTGAGCCTGATCACCCGCGAAGACCACCTCGTGGTGCGCGACATCGAGCGCGTGCTGCGCCGCAGCGTGGACCAGCGCACGGTCGAGGGCTTTGATTACGACCAGCCCTTCAAGGCCCAGCCCGGCGGTGGCGGTGGCGGCGGCAGCAGGGATCGCGGTCGCTCCCAGGGCCGGGCCGCTGTCCCGGCGAGTCAGAATCGCCGCCCGCAGCGCAGCCGCAGAAGCTCGGCGCGAGCGTCCTGATAACGGACCCGCAGACATCTTCAGCCCCGGACGCCATTGGCTTGGCGTCCGGGGCGTTGTGCTTTGGGGGAGGCCGGTATACCTTGTGACCACAACCAGGAAAAGGAGAGCACCGTGGCGAATGTCGATACATTTCTTCATGATCTCGGATTGATACGCGCCAACGGGCCGCTGGTGTTGAACATCACCAACGTGGTGGTCGCCAATTCCACGGCCAATGCGCTGCTGGCCCTTGGTGCGTCGCCACTCATGTCTCACGCCGAGGAGGAGGTCGCCGATCTCGTGGCCATCAGCAACGCGCTGGTGATCAACATCGGCACTCTGAATCAGCCCGACATCCGGGCCATGGCCGCTGCCTGGGCCGCTGCCGAGGCAAAGGGCATCCCCGTGGTCTTCGACCCGGTGGGCGCGGGCGCATCCGGGCTGCGTACCGCCACCTCGCTCTCCTTGCTCGGCGACCACAGGCCGGCCATCATCCGGGGCAACGGCTCCGAGATACTGACCCTGGCCGGGGAATCCGGCGGGGCCAAGGGTGCGGACAGCACCCGCTCCACGGATGCGGCCCTGAGCGGGGCGCAGGCGTTGGCGCGGGCGCACGGCTGCGTGGTCTGCGTCAGCGGCGAGTCTGACGTGGTCACTGACGGGGGCCGGAGCTGCCGGGTCTTGGGCGGCCATCGGCTCATGCCGCGCGTCACCGGCCTGGGCTGCACGGCCACCGCCCTCTGCGCCGCATTTGCCGCCGTGAATCCCGACCCCTTCGAGGCCGCTGTCCACGGCATGGGGGCCATGGCCGTGGCCGGAGCCATGGCCGGAGTCAAGGCGACCGGGCCGGGCACCATGCAACTCCATTTTCTCGATTCCCTGTACCTGCTCGATGCCGTTGATGTGCGGCGGCTGCTGCGGGTGGCGGAGCTGTAGGGCGCGCTCCCGACTCCTTGCCATCGGGCCGGGTGCGACGTATAACCGATCAGAATCGAAAGCGGCTGCGAAAAGGTCCTGAAATTGCAGGGCGCTGCCCATCGGCTGGCAGCGTCAAATCCCTGAACCCCTGACGGCGGGACAATGCTCGATTTTTTTGTGCAACTGGACTACCTGCGCGATGTGCAGCGCACCTTTGGCAGCGGCCCGTCGCGGCTCGACCTGCTTGAGGTGTTCTCCTCCATGCTTGTCGTGGCCGGCCCGGTGGTGCTGCTCATGGCGGCCTGGTATTACCGGCACACCGTGGGGTTCGCCTTTCTCCGCTTCATTTCCCATCTCCTGGCTGGCCGCAGCCAGGCCATTGTCGAGAACTACCTTGTCTCCAAGGGAATCATGCTCGACATATTCCTCTACTCCGGCGGCGTGGTGGGCAAGTTCCTGACCAACGCTCGGATCACGGCGGTGGTAGGCGGCAAGATGCAGCTCGAACTGGTCAATGCCAGGCCCACCGGCCTGAAGCTCAAGAACACCCGCGTCATCTGCTTCTGCAAGCCTTTCGCCTACTCCGGCAAGAAGCTCAACTCCTTCATCACCCTGGTCGGCCATGTCAGAAAGCGCGGCTCGGTGATCAAGGCGATGACCCTGCTCACGCCCATCCGCTACCGGTTCATCATCCGGCGCAGGCATGACCGCAAAAAAGTCTCCCGCGAGGGGGCCGTGCGCGTCAAGGCGTGGGATGTGCGCAAGCGCGGCAGTTTCTGGATGGTCAAGGCCGACCTGCAAACCATCAACAATCCGGCCCACTACGGCGACAAGATGCGTCTTGCCGTGGAGAACATCTCGCCTGGCGGCATCCGCCTGCTGATCATCAATCCCAAGGGGCACCTGCCGCCCCTCGCCGTGGGCAGCCAACTGGTCATGCGAGTGAGCGTGTGGAATCCATCAGCGAAAAAGTTTACCTATTTTACGGTGATCGGGACCATCCGCACCCGTTTCAAGGGCAAGGGAGGCTCCATCGGTCTGGGCATCCAGTTCACGGCAGAGGGAGAGCAGGGCGGCGGTGGCTATGTGTGGAAGTCGCTCCAGGGCGAGATGACGGCCCTGGCCGAATTCCTGGAAAGAGTCCAATAGGCCGGGGCCGATAAGCCAGGCTGGCCCGGCAGACTGAAGGCAGGCTAGCCTTTTTTCTTGCGGCACTCCGGGCAGACGCCGTACAGGTACATCTTGTGCCGCACCAGCGTGAAGCCGTGCTCTTTGGCCAGCTCTTCCTGTCGATTCTCGATGGTCTTGTCGAGGATCTCTATGTTATTGCCGCACCGCTCGCAGATGAGATGGTCGTGGTGCTCCTCGCCATAGCTCGGCTCGTAGCGGGTCACGCCGTCGGCGAAGTCCAGCGGCTCGATGAGCCCGGATTCGTTGAGCAGTTTGAGGGTCCGGTAGACCGTGGCCTGTCCGATGGAACTGTCGCGCTTCTTGACCTTGGCGTAGAGCTCCTCGGAAGAGAGATGGCCGCCCTGCTTGAGCAGGGTGTCCAGGATGAGCCGACGCTGGGGCGTCGTCTTCAGATTCTTGCCAGCCAGGTAGTCGGCAAACACTTCTTGCGGAGATTTCATACTATATCCGTTCGTTTTGTTTGAATATCGTCTTCATCCTCCCTTACGGGAAGCCGGGGAGCCTGTCAAATGCCAAGTGCCAGGCGCGCCCCGTGTCATTTCAGCCGGTTCCGGCCCTGACAGCCTATTCATTCTTGACATTCTCCGGCCCGGTTCCTACAACCAGTTGCCTGAATCCGGCGTCCTGCAATGGCCGTCCGGCCCCCACGGAGAGGTGGCAGAGCTCGGTTTAATGCGCTGGTCTTGAAAACCAGAGACGGGGCAACCCGTCCGGGGGTTCGAATCCCTCCCTCTCCGCCATTCTAAAAAATCGCTTCATGTCAAGAAGTGTCATAAGCCCTCAAGATGAGGGCTTTTTTGTTGCGTTTGGCATGTTTTGATGTGTCATTCCATGCCCTGGCGTGGCTGGCATACAGGGACGAAAAGTGGTATAAGTCAAAATCGGTCGCTTTTTGTTATACCACTCTGGCCACACTAAGCGCGGAACTGCATTCGACTACGAAGTTGCGGAAAGGCTAAGCGAGCTGGATTGGGAAACCGACTCGGATGTAAACTTCACACACTGCTTGGGAAGGGGTTTGAAAGAAAGCCGCGGTTGCCTATATGTCTCTATGATGAGTTGGATGAACTGAAATAATAGCGATGGTGCTCTAACTTTGGCTGGTTGTGAGGCTGAGGAAATGAATGAAAGGCGAAAATGTATTTGAAAAGACTGGTCAATGGAGTGAGCTGTGACAGCGCTTGAAGCTTGGGAATTTCGTCAATGGTTTTTATCATTTACAGTCGGAGATGTGATAAATTTAGTATTCGCTATGGCTACAGCAACTATTGCTTTTTTTACTTATAGAACCCAGCACAGCTTAGGCGAATTGCAAAAATCACAGTATCGCATTGAAAAAGCAATGTTTATCCGTAATGTGAGGCTGGATGCTGCCGTAGTGATGAGTTCAATGAAAAAGTATGAAAATATTAACTTAAATCTTGTTGAATCATTACTGAGAAGAGGGGCTGCCATGGAAAGCTATGTATCATCAGATGCTCAAAAGGCATTAGATGCATTTTCTAAACAGGCACATATTTATAATTACAACCAAAAGCTTGATGAGCCTGGTATTAAAAAGAGTCACAAGTTAAAGAAAGCAGTCGAGTCTGCTGAAGAGCAATTTGCTTTGATCTTAGAAATAGCAACCACCGGCGTGTAAGAGATGTGAATTGTCGGGGTACGTGTTTGCAAGTGGTGCAATAAAGGGTACAATTTAAACATTTTTTTCTTTGTTTTCTGATCCCTCCTTCTCCGCCATAGTCTGAAATCACTTTACACGACAAAGTGTCATAAGCCCTCAAAATGAGGGCTTTTTTGTTGCTTTAGGCACGTCTTGATGTGTCATTCCATGCCCTGGCGTGGCTGGCATGGAGGTACAAAATGTGGTGTAGATCGAAATTTGTCGCGTTTCGTTATGCCACTCGCAGGAGAAAATTCATGCCGTTGACAGATGTAAAATCAATTTGATTTCAGAGGTGGTCCGACGGACCGAGATCACTTCTCTCTTCGAACTGGTTATTGTGCTTGCGCTCAAGTCGCGAGCGTGAAAATCTCCCAAACGGGCGTTGCAGGCAGCAAGGCGACTTTGACGGCAATCGCCGCGGGCACGCCATGAAACGCTTCCTTCAGTTTTTCCAACTGGTATGCTCCGTCTGTCCATCATGTTTCAGCCGACCTCGGCACACTCTCACTTCAGATGCCCAACGTGGAAATCAAAGCCACGGCAGGCAGACGGGAGAGCGAGAGCGATCCAGCACCAAGGGAAATCTTGAGGAGTATCCAGTGAGAGTCAAGGCAGTGTTCCAGATCGCCGTGGTGGCTTTTTGGGTGTTGAGTACGTCAGTTCCGGCTCTCGCATACTCGGAGAATGCCCCCTGGCCACCGCTGTATGAAGCCATCTACAGGAATGATTTGGCCAAGGCCAGAGACGCCATAGGGCGCGGCGCCGATATCAACGCCATATACGACCGCGACTCCATGCTGTGCTGGGCGCTGCGAAGCCAAAACCCGGACATCACCAGGCTGATTCTGCAATCTCCCGGAGTGGACGTGAACAAACGCAGCGTGAGTTATGATGCCTGGGGCGATTGGGAGCGCACGCCGCTCATCCTCGCCTCGCACACAGGGCAGGCGGACATCGTTGCCATCCTGTTGCGGATGGGTGCCAAGGTAAACGCGAAGGATCAGACAGACAGCACCCCGGAATCACGGGGCAATACGGCGCTCATCAAGGCCGCACAGCGGGACCACGCGGACGTGATCCAGGTGCTCGTCACCCAGGGAAAGGGCATCGACATCAACGCACGGACCAAGGACGGTGAGTCGTCACTCTGGTTCATCTCTGAATACGAAGACTTAGAGACGTTGAAGTTCCTGCACACGCACGGCGCGACCATCAATACTGCTGACAACTCCGGCAAGTCCGTACTGACGACGGTATTTCTGCACAAGAAACGCGAAGTGCTCGACTACCTCGTGGCCAATGGAGCGGACATCAACCATGTGGATAATGGCGGAAGCACGACGCTCATGACGGCCATCAGCAGCCTCGGCGGCGATGATTCAAAGACAATTTTCAAATTTATGGAAAAATTCATCACCTTCAAGCCACAACTCGATTTGCAAAAGATCGGGCAGAACGGCGGAGGTATGGCCGCCCTGCACCTGGCCTCACAGTTCGGCTTTGTCGATGCCGCCAAGCTCTTGCTGGACAATGGTGCCGCCATCGACCTTGAGGGTCTGGCCACGGGCGGAACGCCGCTGCATTACGCGGCAGGGGCAAACCAGGTGGCCGCAGCCAAATATCTTATCAAGTGCAAGGCAAAGCTCGATATTTTCGACAAATCCGGCTCCACCGCGCTCATGCTTGCCGTGCATCAGGCCCATGCCGACATGGTCAAGACTCTGGTCGATGCCGGGGCGGAGATAAATGTGAAGTCGCCAGTGAACGTGCTCGTGACCCCGCTGGTGGCAGCGGCAACGAATCCTGATCCATTCAAGAACAAGGACAGCCTCGCCATCATCAAACACCTCTTGTCCGGACCGGGCAACGTCGACTTCCAGGCCGCAAACGGCTGGACCGCGCTCATGGCCGCGGCCCAGCAGTCCAACACCGGGCAGGGATACGAACGGGCTGCCCTGCTGATCAGCAAGGGCGCGAATCTCGACATGGTGAATGACAAGGGTGAAACCGCACTGATGCTTGCAGCCGGAGCAGGCAATCAAAAGCTCGTGAAACTCCTCATGGAGAAGGGCGCAGACGCCCAGAAGACAAACGGCGCAGGCGAAACGGTCATGAGCTACGCCAACCGGGCGGGCAACACGGGCAGCGTATCACTGCTCGAATCACAAGGCGTCAAGCCGGAGGCTCCCATTGTCCGCAAGAGCGTCATCGTCGATGCGCTGCTCGGCACATGGAAAGGATTTCAGGATGGGATGCCGCAGGCCGTGTACACGGTTGTGTTGAACAAGAACGGCACCTTTGATTTCAATTCGAAATTGACGCCCGAGATCATGAAACAATTTCCCAAGGGCACCATGAAAGAGACAATCGCCGCGCAGAAGGGAACGTACACGTTCAACGGCGACACCATGATCTGGAACCCTGTCAACGCTCCGCCGACTTCCATGAAGTGGCAGCTTGAGAAGGGAATGCTGATCATCGACAATAAGATACGGCTGAAAAAGACCAAGTAGAAAACCCATTTCGCAGCGGGCCGCGGCCTATTTCCCCGTCGGAAAGGGAGCGGTTTTAAGTGTGTAGTGAGACGGGTATGACCTGAACACTCGGAACCCCGCCTCCCTTGTTCAGGGGGGCGGGGTTCTTTGTTGGCGTCATTCCCCGGCTGTCAGATGATGGTGTTGATGATGGAGCCCTTGGCGTGGGCGCCAAGGACACTGGTCTGGAAGTCGTAACTTTGGGCCATGCCCGTGCTGTCGCCGAACAAGGACCCGGAGTTCATGTAATCCAGGGTCTTGCTGACGAGTGAACCCTCGGTGGAGGCTTTGTCCACCGGGGCGAAACCCGAGCTGCCGCCCGAATTGTTCATGTAGTCCATGGTCTTCGATACCACGGCTGCACCGAACGTCTGCTGATCAAAGGGCGAACCGCCCCCGAAACCGCCGATTGCCATGGTCATAGTCTACCCTCCCGCCTGCTGGCCGGAAACAACGCCTCTCCATTCATCACGAATGGAAATTTCTCACACGCATCAACACACATGAATAGGCGGCGACCGTACTGGATCAATCCCATCCGCAGACGCGGACAAGAATACCCCGTGTTCGCTCCATCGGCAGAAACTCGCATATCTTTAGGGGGAGGGCGTGGGCGGGGTGAAAATTACGGTGCATGCTGTCCCGCCGTTTGTGCAGGCGATGGCGAGAGGGATGGCGGGGTCGGCCTCAGTGCACGGGGTCTGCGAGTCTTTCCGGGAGCGAGTCTGATGTGCGCGATTCAGGCCAGGGCTTCCCTGGCAAGGAGTTCTGCCGGAATACCCATCTCGCGATCAAAGCGGGACAGGAGGCTTCTGGCCCTCTCCAGGCGACCAAGGATGGCCTGCCCGGCTCCAGGCTCGTGGCGATGGGCGGCCAGTTTTTCGAGGTAACGCGCGTCCAGGGCGACCGGGGATTGGCAGCGCACGAGCTTGTCGGCCAGGAAGACCACTTCCTTTTCCGTGATGGGCTGGTCCAGGGGGAGCGTCAGGTCAAAGTGTTCGGCCACGATGTCGGCGGCGGCGTGGAACCCGTGTGTTCGCAACAGATTCGCGCCCACGGTTTCGTGTCGCTTCGTGCCTTTGCCAATGTCGTGGGTGAGGGCGGCCCCCCGGACCAGGGCCGGATTGAGCGCAGCCACGCCGCTTCGGGTGTTGAGACGGGCGCACAGGGCTGCGGCCACCCTGGCCACGGCCCGGCAGTGGTCGGCGATGTGTTCCGGCAGATCGCGCATGGCCCAGAGCTGGCGGCACTCGCGCTCGTTGGGGTAGGCGGTGTCGAAGCGGGCCAGGGCGTGCTCGTAGTCCTCGGGATGATCCAGGTCGAGGAGCGTACCCGAATCGGCCACGTCCAGGTCTAGGGCGTCGGCCTCGTGGCGTTGCAGCACGGTGCGCAGGCCGCCAAAGCCGTCGTGATGCAGGATATCGGGCAGCAGCTCCCGACCGATGACCGGCGGATGGCCGCGCTCGCCAAGAAAACGGGGATAGAGTAGGGCCGGGGCGGTGCGGCGGTACTCGTCGACCAGTCGGCTGATCGTCTCCGGCCTGACCAGGGGCATGTCCACGGGCAAGAGAAAAAACGCGGACACATCTGGGGGCAGTGCGCCGATGCCTGTCAGCACCGAGGAGAACATGCCCTGCTCGAAGTGATTATTGTGAATCGGTATCACCCCGGCCCTGACCGCCTCGGACGACACTGCATCCCTGTTTTTGCCGGTGACCACGAGGATCGGGTCGATGCGATTCTCCTGAAAAAGGGCAATGCAGCGCGACAGGACCGTGCCCCCGCCGAGAGGGAGCAGCGGCTTGCACCGGCCCATGCGCGAGGAGAGCCCGGCTGCCGGGATGATTGCGGCCAGCCCGCTCATTTGCCCATCCCGGCACGCGCGCTGATAAGCTCCGCGCCGATGCTGACCGCTATCTCCTCGGGCGTGTGTGCGCCGATGGGCAACCCGATGGGGCAATGGCAGCGGTCCATGTCCTGCCGGGTGAACCCGTCCTCCAGCAGGGAGGCGTAAATCTTGTCGCGCTTGCTGCGGCTGCCGATCATGCCCACATATCCGGCAGGGGTGCGAAGCGTTTCGGCCAGCACGGTGCGGTCATGCAGGTGTCCCCGGGTGACGATGACCACGAAGTCGTTGCCGGAAACATTCAGGCCGTCGCAACAGCCCGCAAAGGTTGGCAGAACGATCACCTCGTCCGCCTCGGGGAAGCGTTCCCGGTTGGCGAAATCGGCCCGGTCGTCGAGGACCACGGTGCGGAACCCGGTCATGGCCCCGACCCGCGCCGTGAACAGGGACACATGCCCGGCCCCGAAGATGTAGAGGGACGACGGGGGGATGAAGGGTTCCACCAGGCGCATGATCCCGGCCTGCCGCTCAAAGGCGATGCTGTTTTTCGCAGGGGCGTCGAGGACCGCATGGTGCATGGTCCGCAGGGTGTCGGCCTCCTCCAGCCGGGTTTCCAGGGCCGTGCGGACGCCGCGCCGCATGCAGTCGTCCAGCCGCGCGTAGGCAATGGCGCACGAGCCGCCGGGCTCCACGGTCTCCAGCAGCACCGAGAGGCCGCCGCCGCAGATCATGTCCGATTCGGCGGCCAGGGAGCTGGTCAGGTTCACGAAGATGAGCCGGGCCGCGCCGTCGCCCGCCTGGAGCAGGGCGAGGCCGTCGCGGCAGGTCATTGCCTCGACCAAGCCGCCGCCCACGGTGCCGATGATGGAGCCGTTGGCCCGCACGATCATCTTGGCGCCCGAGGAGCGCGGCGTTGACCCGGCGCTCTCCACAACGGTCGCCACCACCACGGTTTCGCCGCAGGTCAGGAGTTCGCACAGGGAGCGTACTAGGGCTTTCATTCGTCTTTTCCTCCGAGAATTTTCAGACAACGTTTGCCCAGACCCGCGATGGCTGGCGCGCCGTTGCTTCGTGTTTCGATCTCCAGTTCGAGCGCGCCTGAAACGAGCCCCTGCACCACCGCCGGGAGATCGGCCAGGGCTGAAGCCACAGCTGCCGACAGGCCGCTGCCGCCGCAGGCCCCGATGCGCAACACGCCTTGCCCGAACCATGCCGCGAAATCGTCCAGACCCGGCAGGGCATACAGACACTCGCTGATCGCCCGTAGCGTCAGGGTGCGGTCGCCGATGCTCACGCCGTCCGAGGTTCTCCATACCAGCGGATCGCGGCGGCGCAAAGGGGGTGAGCAGGCGCACTGTCCCGCAAGTATGCGGCCCATGTCGCCGGTCCGGGAGCGGATGAGGGGCATGCCGCGCCTCAGTGGCGTGGTCACGACCATCTTTCAGAACTCGCCGTCCGGCAGGAGCAGGCCGGTGGAGGGTGAAGTGTCCAGAGATGACGGACATGAAGTGAGAGGTTATTGTCCGCCCATGAGGAGTAGCGCATTGGAAGACATTCCAAGTAGTCAAAGGAGTTCAAGCTGGCCGCTCGAGGCATTCCCCTCCTTCTCCCGTCCGGACGTGACAGGGGGGCGCGGCTGGTGTATGAGGGGAGTATGGGAGAGATCGGCTACATAGTGATATCGGCCATTGTCGGGCTGGGGCTGGCCGGGCTGGCGGCATGGAAATTCAGGGACCGGTGCGCGCCGTGAATGTTCATGTATATTGCGCTCGGCGCGGGTTTCGCCGTGTACACCATTCTTGGACTGCTGCTTCGCTGACCCTGCCGTGACGCTGAAGAGGGCCAGTGTCAGTCTTGGGTCTTGACCTCGTCCCAGAGGGTGTTCATGGCGTCCAGGTCAAGGTCTGAGAAGGTCAGGCCGCGCATTTCGGCCAGTTCCTCCATGGCCGCGAACCGGCGCAGGAATTTCTGATTGGCGAAATCCAGGGCCGCGTTGGCCTTGATCCCCTTGCGCCTGCCAAGCTCCACCAGGGTGAAGAGGTAGTCGCCGAATTCACGTTCGGCTGCTTCCTGATCATCCTCGGCCATGGCCTCCTGCCATTCGCGCCATTCACTTTCCAGTTGGATTTGAACATCCTGGTCCGCCTTCCAGGTGAAGTTGTTGCGCGCGGCCTTGGAGTTGATCCGGTACGCCTTGAGCAGGGGCGGCAGCCCGGCTGGCAGGGAGTCGAAGACGCGTTTGCGGTCGGAGCCCTCGTTTTCCTTGCGCTTGGTACGCTCCCAGTTGTCCCACAGCTCCTGGATGGAGCCGAAGGTCGTGTCGTCAAAGACATGGGGGTGGCGGCGGATCATCTTGGCCGCGCTGTGCCTGAGGGAGTCGGTCAGGGTGAAGCCGCCCGCGCGTTCATAGAGGGTGGCGATGAAGAGGAGGATGAAGAAGACGTCACCAAGTTCCTCCTTGGCCTCGTTCCTGTCGCCCCGGCGGATGCCGTCGATCAGCTCGAAGGCTTCTTCAACGAGATAGTCGCACATGCTTTCGGGTGTCTGCTCCTGGTCCCACGGGCAGCCGCCCGGCCCCAGCAGCGCGTCGATGACATCAAGCAGTTCCTGCATGGCCGCGGCGTGCGCGTCAGTGTTTCTTCCGCTCATGGCGTATGTTCCTTGTGTTCTGACCGTGCGGACGGCCCGTGGCCGGGGTTATTCGGGAGCGGGCTCGTCCTCAATGTCGACAGCTTCCCTGGCCGAATCCAGGGCCTCCTGCGGCGAGGGCAGCTCGAATCCTTTGGACTGGAGCGCTTCGCGCATGGATTCGGGAGTCAGCTCGACCACGATGCCGACCATGTGCTGGGAGCGCGGGGCGATGTAGGACTCCTTGAACCACCGCGACTCCGGGGCGAACGCCTGGACAAAGGTCAGCAGGATCAGGCCGATGAGGATGCCCTCGATCAGGCCGAAGACGCCGCCCGCGGCCCTGTCCACCCAGCCGAGCAGGGAGATGTCGAGGGCCGCCCTGACGAATCTGGCCAGCAGCCAGAAAATGATGATGGTGCCGAGGAACACGCTGACATAGGCCAGGGCGTCCACGGTCATCTCGCTCTTGATGTACATCTCCAGATGGGGAACGAGCAGGTGCTGGTACCGGGAGGCGAGGAACACGCCCAGGATGACCGCCGTGAGCGAGAGAACCTCTTTCACAAGTCCTCTGAAGAGGCCCCGGATAAAGAAGATGGCGACGATGCCGATGAGGAGAATGTCCAGAAAATTCATGCGAACGCATCCTGCTGGTTTATGAAGATGAACCCTCTGACGAAGCACCTAGCAAACTGAGGGGGAAATGGGAACCGGGCAAACCAACATTTTTTGGAATTGGCACCCGGTTTCCCTGGTGTGGGCTTGTGTCTGCATTCGAACTCGGCTAATTGATACGACCAACTGCCCGAAATTGTGAAAAGGAGGATCGGATGCAGGTCTATTCGACCGAATCTCCCGGCCTTCTCGTCCTGGAACCGCGTGTCTTCCAGGACGAGCGGGGATTCTTTCTGGAAAGCTACAGCCGGGAGACGTTCAGCCGGGTCGGCATCGACTGCGAATTCGTGCAGGACAACCATGCCTATTCGCGGGATGTGTGCGTGCTGCGCGGCTTTCATTTTCAACTCCCGCCCCATGCCCAGGCCAAGCTGGTCTGGGTGACGCGGGGCGCGGTGCTCGACGTGGTGGTGGACTTGAGGAAGGGGTCGCCGACCTTTGGAAAATGCCAGCACGTCATTCTCAGCGCCGCCAACTTCAAGCGCATGTTCATCCCGCGCGGGTTCGGGCACGCCTATGTCACCATCATGCCCGACACAGAATTTCTCTACAAGGTGGACGCCCCCTACAGGCCTGATCACGAGTGCGGTCTGGCCTGGAACGACCCGGATATCGGCTTTGACTGGAGTCCGGCCCTGGATGGCCGGATGCCGGTCCTGTCCGAGAAGGACCGCAGGCTGGGTTTCCTTGCCGAATTCGATTCCCCCTTTACCCACGAGGAAAACTGACATGCCCGAATTCAAGCCCAGGGCCAAGTTCGCCGAGGAGTGCCACGCGATCATCCTGGCTGGCGGCTCCGGCACGCGGTTGTGGCCGCTGAGCCGCAACCTGCTGCCCAAGCAGCTCCTCGTGCTGGGCGGGGAGCTGACGCTCCTCCAGCAGACCGTGAAGCGGGTGCTCGCCGCCTTCGATCCCTCGCGCATCTGGGTCGTCACCAACGAGGAGCATCTCTTCGAGGTGCGCAAGCAGATATCGGCCATGCATTCGGGCCTGGATGGGCAGGTGCTTGCCGAGCCGCTGAGCCGCAACACGCTCCCGGCCATCATGCTCGGCCTGGACCGCTTCATCGGCGGCAATGACAAGGTGCTGGCCGCCGTGTTTCCCTCGGACCATCTGATCGGCAACGGCGAGGCGTGGATCGAGGACCTGGTCAAGGCGTCGCATCTGGCCGCGCGTCAGCGGTTCGTGACCTTTGGGGTGGAGCCCTCCAAGCCGGAAACCGGATATGGGTACATCACCCTCGGCAAGCCGCTGGACACAGGGGTCTTTGAGGTGGACGGGTTCGTGGAAAAGCCCGATCTGGCCACGGCGGAGGGGTTTCTGCGCCACGGGAGCCATTACTGGAACAGCGGCATGTTCCTTTTCCGGGCCAAGGATTTTCTGAAGCAGGTGGCCAAATGCCAGCCCGAACTGTGGGACTGGTGGATGGCCCGGGAAGAGAGACCCCTGGTGCAGGGGTATCGGGATATTCCAGGTATTTCCGTGGACTATGGCGTTGTCGAGAAGATAGACAACATCGCCGTGGTGCGCGCGGGCTTTGCCTGGGACGATCTCGGCAGTTGGGAGGCCATGTACCGGCTTGGCGTCAAGGACGAAAACGGCAACGTCATCCAGGGCGATGTCCTGGCCATGGACTGCCGCAATTCGCTGCTCATCAGCCAGGGCGGCAAGCTCGCGGCGGTGGGGCTTGAGGACATGATCATGGTCCAGACCCGCGACGCCACCCTGAGCTGCCCCATGAAGCGGGTGCAGTCGGTGCGCAGCGTGGTGGACGCGCTCAAGGCGCAGGGCAGCCAGCTGGTGGAGAGCCATCCCACGGTGGTCCGCCCCTGGGGGAGCTATTGCGTGCTGGAGGAAGGCCCCCACTACAAGATCAAGCGCATTCAGGTGAATCCGGGAGCGCGGCTGAGTTCGCAGATGCACCACCACCGCAGCGAGCACTGGGTCGTGGTGGATGGCACCGCCGAGGTCGAGGTGGACGGGCATGCCCGGGTCATGGTCGAGAACCAGTCGGTGGACATCTCCAAGGCGTCGCAGCACCGTCTCGCCAATCCGGGCAAGGTGCCGCTCAACATCATCGAGATTCAGAGCGGACCGTATCTCGAAGAAGACGATATCGTGCGTTTCGAGGACGTCTACGGGCGTGTAAATAAATAAACATGGCCTGGGTTTCTTCAGTGAACATGCTGTTATAAATTGCTATTTTCTGGTTTGGGAGATCGTGAAAATTTTCATATTCTCTTGACATAAAATCAATCCGTGCCGTATGAGATCGTTGTTCAATAGGTGTGGTTTTCACTTAAACATTAGAGTGATGGGGCGAGGTTATGGAGGAAAGAAAATCATCGAAACGGTGTGGAGGGGTTCTCCCTTTCATCATCGGCTTTCTGGCCACATGTGTACTGGGGTGGGCTGTGATTCCCGGACTGTTCTTCGAAGAGATTGAACAGCCGATCCGGTTCAGCCACGCCATTCACGTGGAGGACCAGGGAATGGAGTGTGACAGCTGCCACAATTTCAGGGAGGACGGCTCCTACGCCGGATTTCCCTCCAACGAGGGATGCGCGGACTGTCACGCGGTCGAAGCCGAGGAAGTGATGGAAGCCATCGCCGAAGCCGGTATCGACCCCGCCGACTATGACGCCATCATGAAAGCCGAACTTGATGCCATTGAGGGAAGTCTCTTGTCCTCGTCCGACGAGAACAAGCAGGCCGAGCGTGAGTATGTCGTCAAGTACCTCATCCAGGGCAAGGAAGTGCCGTGGCTGAACTACCAGTATCAGCCGGACAACGTCTACTTCTCCCACCAGGCCCATGCCGCTCTCGACATCGCGGAAATGGCCGAGCTGAAGAACGAGCTGTCCAGCGTGGTCGACAAGTCCGTGTTCGATGAGCCCGCAGAGCAGAACTGCAACCTGTGCCACCTCAAGGACATTGACAAGAGCGACACTCCGCCGCCCTTTGAGCGGAACGTCCTCTCCGGCTACAGCAAGATGACCATGAAGATGTGGAAGTGCGAACGGTGCCACGCCCTCAAGGGCCAGCCCAACGCCTGCTACACCTGTCATAAGTAAAGGGGAACTGAAGATGAGCGTAGCACGCAGAGCTTTTATTCAGATGAGTGTGGGCGCCACCGTCGGTATCCTTTTTACACCGACGGTCTGGACCGCTCTGGACGATGTGTCCATCTGGACGCAGAACTGGCCCTGGATTCCCACGTTGAAATACGGGGAAGTCAAGGGCGTGCCGACTGTGTCCAAAATGTGTGAATCCGGCTGTGCCGTGAAGGTTCGTACCGTTGCTGGCGAGGCGTTCGGCACCGAAGGCAATGTGGACAACCCGATATCCGGCGGTGGCATCTGCCCCCTGTGCGCCAACGGCGTCCAGGTCATGAACAGCCCCACCCGGATCAAGGCCCCCATGCTCAAAGGTGCCGAGATATCCTGGGACGAAGCCAAACAGCTCGTCACCGAGAAGCTGGCCGCCGCAGGCAACAAGGTCGCCGTTATCAGCGGCGATCAGACCGGCACGATCAACGAGGTCTTCTCGGCGCTGCTGACCAGCCAGGGCAGCGACGCCTTCTATGTCATGCCCTGCGAGATGCAGGCAGCCGACAAGGCATGGAGCGGCCTGATGGGCGGTTCCGGCCAGGTCGGGTATGATCTTGAAAACGCCGATGTGGTCCTTTTGGCCGGTGCTGACGCCCTGGAATCCTGGGGGCCCACCGTTGCCAACATGAAGGCCTTTGCCGCCAACGAGTCCGGCAAGTTCCTCTTTGCCGGACCGGTGCAGACCCGCACCGCAGCCGTCACCAGCAAGTGGGTGCCGGTTCCGACCGAGGGCATGGCCGCCTTCACGCTGGGCCTTTGCTACTATGTGATGCAGGCTGGCAGGTCCGTGCCTGCCGCCGACTTCGAGCAGTTCAAGGCCATGGTCATGAGCGGGTACACCCCGGCCAAGGTCGAGGCTGCCACCGGCGTTTCCGCCGACACCATGGCCGATATCGCCAGGACGCTGCTCTCGGCGAGCAACCCGGTGGTCGTCCCGTCCGGTTCCGTGGCTGCCGACGCTGCCGCCTTTGCCCTGAACCTGCTCCTTGGCGGTGCCATGAAGGTGCTGCCGGAGTTCGCCAAGGCCATTGACGGAGCCATGTCCCGCAGCGAGATGCTGAAAAAGGACATCCTCCAGGGCGTGAGCGCCGATCTGCTGCTGGTTTACGAAGCCAACCCCGCCTACGCCCTGCCTGAGCAGGTCAAGGCCGGGTTCACCGTGGCCTTTGACTGCGTGGAAACCGAGACCACCGCTGCCGCGGACCTCGTGCTCCCCACGCCGCATTCCTTTGAGCGCTTCGATGATCTTGCCAGCCCCTATGGATTGGCCGCAGCCACATACGCCCTTGGCGCGCCGGTTTCCAAGCCGACCGTCAGCGTCATGAATGCGGGCGACTTCGTCCTCGGACTGGCCGCTCTCGGATTCGAGACCTTCGAGGATGTGCTCGATGCCAAGGTCGCAGCCATCGGTGCCGACAAGCGTGCGCTGGTCGGCGGAGCCGTCCATGTTCTGGCCGAGACCCCGGACCTGTCCGGAGTCACCCTGGCCTCCAGCGTGCTGGGCAAGGCCGCCGTTCCCGTCAAGGGTAGCGGCGCAGTGGCCCTGGCCCCCTACACGCTGCTCAATGTGGGCACCGCCAACCAGGCCACCACGCCCAATGCGCCCTGCACCATCAGCAACAACCAGCTCGTTGGCGACTTCCTGGTCGTCATGATGGCCTCTGTCACCGCCAAGAAACTTGGCGTGGACGTAGGCTCCAAGGTCAAGCTCTCCGGCGGTAGCGGCGAATGCTCGGCCCTGGTTCAGATATACGAGGGCGTTCTGCCTGGCGTCGTGGCCGCCCCCCTGGGCCTGGGCCACACCGTTGGCGATGAGTTCTCGAAAGGCAAGGGCGATAATGTCTACAAGATCCTCACGGTGAGCTCGGAGGCTGCCACTGGCACCTCCACATGGGCCGGTTCCACTGTGAACATCGCCAAAATCTAGGGGGAACCGACATGGAAATTAAAGAGTTCAAAATCAAATGGGGCATGGTCATTGATATTGACAAGTGCACCGGGTGCGGGGCCTGCATGGTCGGCTGCCAGGTGGAAAACAATATCGCTCCCATGACCAAGAAGGACCCCTATAACTACGTGCAGGCCCTGACCACGGATCGCGACGACGCGGCCAACAAGCTCAGGACCCTGACCTGGATGAACGTGTACGAGATGTCCAACCGGAAGGCCTTTCCGGAGCACGAGGTGGCGTATCTGCCCAGGCCCTGCATGCAGTGCGGTCATCCTGCCTGCGTGCCCGTGTGCCCGGTCGTCGCCACGGACAAGAACGAGGAAGGCGGCATCGTCTCGCAGATCTATCCCCGGTGCATCGGGTGTCGGTACTGCATGGCGGCATGTCCCTACCACGCCCGGTACTTCAACTGGTGGGATCCCCTCTGGCCCGAAGGCATGGACAAGGGGCTGAGCCCCAATGCCTCGGTCCGTCCGCGCGGTGTTGTCGAGAAGTGCAGCTTCTGCCACAGCCGGTATCTGGGCGCCAAGGACAAGGCGCGTGCCGAGGGCAATGATCCCATGGATCTGCCCGATGGCGCGTACATCACGGCCTGTGCTGAGATATGCCCGACCAAGGCGATCACCTTCGGCGATCTGAACAATCCCGAGCACAGGGTGCACGAACTGGCCAAGGGCAAGAACGCCTTCCGCCTGCTTGAGAAGCTGGGCCTGGACCCCCAGGTCTACTACACTTCCGAGCGCGAATGGGTCCGCCTGCAGGGCGACAACTACAATGGCGACGGCGGCCACGGCACACCGTCCAACCACGGCTAGGAGGCTGAACAATGGATAGCAAACTCTTCCCGGAAGGGACGCAGCGGTGCTCGTTTGGCCAGTTTATCATCTGGCTGGCGGTGATCCTCGGCTTCTTCGTCTGGGGCCTGTACGCCGCCGTACTTGTTCTCTACAACGGCATCGGCACCACCGGGCTGGACAACTACTTCGGGTTCGGTGCCTGGATCACCTTTGACCTCGCTGTCATCGCCCTGGGCGCTGGCGCGTTCTTCACCGGTCTGCTCAAGTACATCCTCAAGATCAAGCAGCTTGAGAAGATCATCAACCTGACGGTCATCGTCGGTTTCATCTGCTACTCAGGCGCCATGCTGGTGCTGACGCTCGATATTGGCCAGCCGGGCCGCGCGTGGTTCGGCTACTGGCATCCCAACGTCCACTCCATGCTGACGGAAGTTATCTTCTGCATCACCTGCTACTGCACCGTCCTGATCATCGAGTTCGTCCCGCTGGTCCTGGAGCAGAAGCAGCTGAACAAGATTCCCTTCATCCACGCCCTGACGCACAACATGCACGTCAACATGGCCCTGTTCGCAGGCCTTGGCGCGTTCCTGTCCACCTTCCACCAGGGTTCTCTCGGTGGCATGTACGGCGTGCTGATCGGCCGTCCCTATGCCTTCCGCGAGGGCTTCTTCATCTGGCCGTGGACCTTCTTCCTGTTCGTGCTTTCCGCTGTCGGAACCGGCCCGGTCTTCACCGTCCTGGTCTCCACCTTCATGGAAAAGCTCACGGGCAAGAAGCTGGTCGACTACAAGACCAAGGCTTTGATGGGCAAAATCGCGGGCTCCATGCTCTGCGTTTACATGTTCTTCAAAATCCTCGACACCTGGGCCTGGGCCACCGGCTACCTGCCCTCCGTGGGTCTGACCTTTGACCAGATGTTCTACGGCTTCATCTACGGCAAATGGCTGCTCTGGGCCGAGCTGGTCGTCTGCGGCGTGGTCCCGGCCATCATGCTGGTGACTCCCGCCATACGCAACCGGTCCGTCTGGCTGCACACCGCTGCCATTCTGGCCTGCGTAGGCGTGTGCATCAACCGCTACGTGTTCACGGTTCAGACCATCGCCTTCCCGGTCATGCCCTTTGACAGTTGGCAGTTTTACTACCCCAACTGGGTCGAGTACGCCTCGTCCATCATGATCGTGGCCTACGGCTTCCTGGTCCTGAGCCTCAGCTACCGCTACCTGCCGGTCTTCCCGTTGGAGACCAAGCTGAACTATCAGTCCAAGTAGGCGCGGTTTTCCCGTCACTCCCAAGGCCCGCTCGCAAGAGCGGGCCTTTTTGCTGGCCGACGCGGGCTCAGACACTCTTGGCGGATCACGCACCGGGTTTCGCTGTGCCAGCGCCTTTATGGCCTATCCGCCGTGGCTACCGCCAAGTTCTTTATTCTCGGCGCGCAGTAGGGTAGAAAGACCGGGATGGGATTACGCACTGGTACTGAAACAGGAGAGAAACGCGCATGCTTGACCTGATAGTGAGGAACGCGGCCATCCACGGTGAGCGGGAACCGCAGGACATCGCCTGCCGGAACGGGAAGATCGTCGAGATCGGCCCGGCCATCCGGGGCGAGGCCGGGCAGGAGGTGGACGCCGGGGGAAACCTTGTCACCCCGCCCTTTGTGGACAGCCACTTCCACATGGACGCCACCCTGTCCATGGGCATGCCCCGCCTCAATCAGGACGGCACCCTGCTCGAAGGCATCCGCATCTGGGGCGAACTGAAGCCGGACCTGACCGCCGAGGGCCTCAAGGCCCGGGCCATGAAGCTGCTCTCCTGGTCCGTGGCCCGCGGTAACCTGGCCATCCGCACCCACGTGGACACCACGGACCCGAGCCTCATGGCCGTGGATGTGCTCCTTGAGGTGCGCGACGAGATGAAGGACGTGGTGGACATCCAGCTGGTCGCCTTTCCCCAGGATGGCCTGCTCCGCTCGCCCGACGGGGTGCGCCTGATGCATGCGGCCCTGGACCGGGGCGTGGACGTGGTCGGCGGCATCCCCCATTTCGAGCGGACCATGGAGCAGGGGCGCGAGTCGGTCAGAATCCTGTGCGAGCTGGCCGCCGGGCGAGGCCTGATGGTGGACATGCACTGCGACGAGTCCGACGACCCCCTGTCGCGGCATATAGAGACCCTGACTTTCGAGACCCAGCGGCTCGGCCTGCATGGCCGGGTGGCCGGGTCGCACCTGACGAGCATGCATTCCATGGATAACTACTACGTGTCCAAGCTCCTGCCGCTCATGGCCGAGGCGCGGATCAACTGTATCTGCAACCCGCTGGTGAACATGAATCTTCAGGGCCGTCACGACACCTATCCCAAGCGGCGCGGTCTGATGCGCGTGCCCGAACTGATGGCCTGCGGCGTCAATGTGGCCCTCGGCCACGACGATGTCATGGACCCGTGGTACCCCATGGGCACCCACGACATGCTGGAGGTGGCCCATATGGGCGCTCACGCCCTGCATATGACCGGCGTGACCCAGCAGGAATCGCTTTTTGACGCAGTGACCGCGAACGGGGCAAAGACCTTGGGGCTGACTGGCTACGGCCTGACCACCGGCTGCAACGCGGACATGGTCGTGCTCCAGGCTACGACGAAGATGGAGGCCTTGCGCCTGCGTCCGGCCCGGCTTTTCGTCATCCGGAGGGGCCGCGTGATAGCTGCCACCCCGGAGGTGGCGGCCAGCGTGGACCTGGGGACCGGTCCCCAAAGGGTGGATTTCAGATAGGGGTTGCCCCGGACCATGGTTCAGGAGAGGGCGACATCAAGGATCATCATGACCGTGAAGCCGAAGATGCACCCCATGGTGGCCTGATCGCCGTATCCCGAGGCCTGGGATTCCGGGATGACCTCCTCGACCACCACGAAGATCATGGCCCCGGCGGCAAAGGCCAGGGCATAGGGCAGGATGGGCTTGGCCAGAAAGACCGTGGCCGCGCCGATGACCGCCGCGATGGGCTCCACCGCGCCCGACGCCTGTCCGTAGAAGAAGCTCCTGGCGCGCGACAACCCCTGCCTGCGCAACGGCACGGACACGGCAGTGCCCTCCGGGAAGTTCTGGATGCCGATGCCGATGGCCAGGGCCAGGGCCCCGCCCAGGGTGGCCGAGTCGTATCCGGCGGCCACCGCGCCAAAGGCCACACCCACGGCCAGCCCTTCCGGGATGTTGTGCAGGGTGATGGCCAGGACCAGCAGGATAGAGCTGTTCCAGTCGGTCTTGACGCCTTCGGCCTCGGACCGGGGCGCGTGGATGTGCAGGTGGGGCAGGAAGCGATCCACCAGCCGCAGAAAGGCCGCGCCGAGCACGAACCCCACGGCTGCCGGGACGAACTTGAACGCGCCCATGTGTTCGCTCATCTCGATGGCCGGGGCGAGCAGCGACCAGTAGCTGGCCGCGATCATCACGCCCGCGGCAAAGCCGAGCATGATGTCGAGCACGCGCTTGCTGATGTCCTTGGCCGCAAAGACCATGGCCGCGCCAAGGGCGGTCATCCCCCAGGTGAAGAATGTGGCCAGCAGGGCCTGAACAATGGGGGACAGGGTGGCGAAATACTCCATGCGGCGGGCTCCTTGTGCGCGGTGGTGCCTGACCAGCATATGCCATGACCCGGTTCCTTGAAAAGGGCAATCCGCCCCTGCGGGCCACACGGCGTGTCATCCGGTGTCGCCAACGGTCTTGACACAAACCCGCTCTCGCACCTACGATGCAATGCGCATCAAAAACAATTTTACAATAATTCTAAAGTGATAAACATAAAAGACCTCAAGCCGAAGAAAATCCTGCTCCTGCGCATGGACCGCATCGGCGACATGCTCTGCACCACGCCTGCCCTGCGCGCCTTTCGCGCCGCCTATCCCGACGCCAGGATCGACCTGGTGGCCAGTCCGGGCAACCGGGTCGTGGTGGCCGACAACCCGCATATCGACACGCTTTTTACCTTCCCGCTCCGGCAATACTGGCTGTGGCCGTATCATTTCATGCGGTTGAAATTGCGCCGCTATGATCTGGTGGTGGCCCTCAACGCGGTCTCAACCACCACCTCGCGGCTGGCGCGGTTCCTGAACGCCCCCCTGGTGGCCGGAACCTGGGCGCGCAAGACCGAGAAGTATTATGACTTGACCGTCAGACAGGAGCCGGGCGACCATACCATCGACCTCCAGCTCCGGCTGGCTGCGGCCCTGGGCGCATCGAGCGATGACCGGTCCATGGTCTTTCCGTTGGGCGACGCGCTCCTGGACCGGGCACGGGCGCGCTATCCCCGGATCAAGGGGAAAAAGCGCGTGGCCGTGTTCATCGGCAACGCCAAGAAGATCGACACCCGCTGGCCCGAAGAGAGATTCGAGGAACTGGTCCGCCGCATCAGCGCGCGCCGCGACACGGAAACCTGGATCGTGGCCGGACCGGGCGACGAGGGGCTGCTGGCCGGGTTTGCCTGGAGCGACGAGTGCCGACTCTATCCCGGCGGCAGTCTGGCCGAGCTGGGGGCGTTTCTCAAGACCTGCGACCTGTTCGTCACCAGTTCGAGCGGTCCCATGCATCTGGCCGCTGCCGTGGACGCGCCCATGGTCGCCATCCTGGCCGATTACACCTTTGAATGCTGGCGTCCGCTTTCGTCCATCCACCGCATCGTCCAGTCGGGCCAGCCCGGCGTGCAGGTGGGCAATGTCACGGTTGATCAGGTGGCCGAGGCCGTGAACTCGATGCTCGACACATAAGCAAGCCTCCGGCGGCAGGGCTGTTCCCTGACCGCCGGAGGCTCGGTGGTTGTTGATCCGGCCCTGGCTCCAAAGGAGCCGGGGCTTTTTGTCGTGTGGCTACGCCTCTCCTTCCGTTGCTTCGGGCTGGGCTGTGCGGGCGTCGAGCCAGTGCTGGAACTCGTCCATATACGTGTAGAATATGGGCGTGAGGTAGAGGGTGACGATCTGCGAGAAGGCCAGCCCGCCGACCACGGCGAGGCCGAGGGGGCGGCGGATCTCCGCACCCGCGCCAAAGCCCAGCGCAATGGGCAGCGCGCCCATGATGGCGGCCAGGGTGGTCATGAGGATGGGCCGGAACCTGGTGGTCGCGCCTTGGAAGGCGGCTTCCTCTGGCGTCAGTCCGGTCTTTTCCGCCTGGATGGCGAAGTCCACCACCATGATGGAGTTCTTCTTGACGATGCCGATGAGCATGATGATGCCGACCATGCCGTAGAGGTCGAGATCGTAGCCGAAGAGCATGAGCGTGATCAGGCCGCCGAACGCTGCCGAGGGCAGGCCTGAGAGGATGGTAAGGGGGTGGATGAAGGATTCGTAGAGGCAGCCCAGCAGGATATAGATGGCCACGATGGCGATGAAGAGCAGGAAGTAGAGGGAGTTCATGGACTCGGCAAAGGCGCCCGCCGTGCCCTCGAACAGGGTACTGACGGTCTGGGGGAGCTTCTCCAGGGCGAGCGCCTGCACGGCCTCGGTGATCTGGCCCATGGAGGTGCCGGGCTTGCCGCTGAAGGAGAAGGTCACGGATTCGAGTTGGCCGGTGTGGTTGACCGTGACCGGCCCGGTGGATTCCCGGATCTGGGCCAGGGCGTCGAGGCGCACCAGATTGCCCGCGCTGGAGCGGATGTAGAGCATGGAGAGGGCGTCGGCGTTCTTCTGGAACTCCGGCTTGAGCTGCATGATGACCTTGTACTCGTCGGTGACGGTGTAGATGGTCGATATCTGGCGCTCGCCGTAAGCCGTGAACAGGGCGTTCTCGATGTCGTTGGCCGAGACGCCGAGGCTGCTGGCCATGTCGCGGTTGATGTCGATCTCCACCTGCGGGGTGCTGATCTGCAGGTCGCTGTTGACCCCGGTCAGCAGCGGGTGCTTGCGCATATCCACATCAAAGGACTGGGCGCTCTTGTAGAGGGTGTCCGAATCGGGCGAGAGCAGGGTGAAGAGATAGTCGCCCTTGGCCTGCTTGCCGCCGATGGGGATCATGGGCGGGTTGACCAGATAGACTTCGAGGCCGGGCAGGGTGTTGATCGGTCCCCACAGCTCGGCAAGGATCTCGTCGAGGCTCTTGCGTTTGCTGGCGGGCTTGAGCAGGGCCACGATCATGCCCTGGTTGGAGAGCGGGTTGCCGATGATCTGGATCTGGTCCCTGATGCCCGCATTGGCGGCGATGATGGGGATGGTCTCCTTTTGCTGGCGTTCCAGCGAATCGTAGGAGATGCCCTGGCGCGCCTGGGTGAAGCCCATGATCAGCCCCTGGTCGTCACTGGGCAGGAACCCCTTGGGGATGACCATGAAGGCCGCTGCCGTGGCCGCGAAGAGCAGGGCCGAGGCGACCATGGTGGCGGCGCGGTGGCGCAGGCACAGGGAGAGGCTTGAGCGGTACCAGCTCATGAGTCGGTCAAAGACCGGGTCTGACTCGGCGATGCGGCTCTTGCTCTTGAGCATCCGGCTGCCGAGCATGGGCGTGAGCGACAGGGAGACCACGCCCGAAACCAGGATGGCCGCGGTGATGGTCATGGCGAACTCGTGCAGCACGCGCCCGATGATGCCCGCCATGAACATGATGGGCACAAAGACGATGGCCAGGGACAGGGTCATGGAGATGATGGTGAAGCCAATCTCGCTTGAGCCGTCCCTGGCGGCCTGCATGGGGGTCTTGCCCATTTCGAGATGGCGGATGATGTTCTCGATCATGACAATGGCGTCGTCCACCACGAATCCCACGCACAGGGTCAGGGCCATGAGCGAGAAGGTGTCGAGGGTGAAGTCCATGGCGTGCATGACGGCAAAGGTGGCGACGATGGAAAAGGGGATGGCCACCGAGGCGATGAAGGTGGAGGCCAGGTTGCGCAGGAAGATGAAGACCACCAGGATGACCAGGGCCACGGCCAGGCCCAGGGTGAACTTCACGTCGTTGACCGACTCCTCGATGAATTTGCTGTTGTCATGGACGATGTCCAGCTTGATCCCGGCAGGCATCTGGGAGGTGATCCAGGGCAGCTTTTGCCTGATGGAATCCACGATATCGATGGTGTTGGTGCCGGGCTGGCGTTTGACCGCGATGGTCAGGCTGTGGTCGTCGTTGAGCCATGAGCTGAACCGCTCGTCCTTGACCCCGTCCTCCACCAGGGCGATGTCGCTCAGGCGCACGGGCTGGCCATCGCGATAGGCCGCGATGATGTCGGCGTACTGGTCGGCAGACGTGAGCTGGCCGTTGTCCTGAATCATGAGCGACTGCTCGGTGCCTTCAAGGGTGCCCAGGGGCAGGTTGACGTTGGCCTGCTCGACCGCCGTCTTGACCTCGTCGATGCCCAGGCTCCGGGCGGCCAGCTCGCGCGGGTCGAGCCGGATGCGCACCGCGTATTGCTTCTCGCCGTAGATGAGCACCTGGGCCACGCCGGGGATCATGGAGATGGTCTGGGTCAGGAAGGTCTTGGAGTAGTCGTTGACCGTGGACATGGGCAGGGTGTCCGAGCGCACGGAAAGGTAGAGGATCGGGGTGTCCGCCGGGTTGACCTTCTGAAAGCTCGGGTCCTCGGTGATCTGGTCGGGCAGGTCGCTGGCCGCGCGCGCGATGGCGGACTGCACGTCCAGGGCCGCGCCGTCGATCTCCCGGTTGAGGTCGAATTGCAGGGTGATGGTGGTCGAACCCAGGGAGTTGACCGAACTCATGGATTGCAGCCCGGCGATGGATGAGAACTCGCGCTCAAGGGGCGAGGCCACGCTGGCGGCCATGGTCGTGGGGTTGGCGCCGGACATGGAGGCCGTGACCTGGATGGTGGGGAACTCCACGGCTGGCAGGTAGCTGACCGGCATGTTCAGGTAGGAGACGATGCCGAAGAAGAGCAGCCCCAGCATGGTCAGGGCGGTCATGACGGGCCGCCGGATGAAGAGTTCGGTGACCTGCATCAGGAGTTCTCCTGCCCTTTGGTGGCGTTGGCGTTCGCTTCAGGCTTGCTGCCCGGCCCTTTTTTGATGGCCACGGGCGCATCGGGATAGAGGCGTAGCGCGCCCTCCACGACCACGATTTCTCCGGCTTTCAGCCCCGTGTCGATGACGACCTCGTCGTCCAGGCGCATGCCGGTGGTCACCGGCTGCATCCGCGCCTTGCCATCCTCGACCACGAACACGTATTTGCCGTTTGGCCCGCGCTGCACAGCCTGGGCCGGAATGCGGACAGCATCCTTCTGCACCGAGAGGATGAGATCGATGGTCACGAACTGGCCGGGCCACAGGGCGGTGTCATCATTGGGAAAGCGCGCCTTGAGGTTGATCATGCCGGTATCCGGGTTGACCCAGTTGTCCACGAAGGTGAGCACGCCCTCCGAGGGTTTGGCTCCGGACGAGGCAGGGGTGGCCAGCACGGGCAGGTGGTTGTCCACGAACTCGGCGCGGATGCGCGGCAGTTCATAGCCCGGCACCGAGAACTGCACGTCGGCTGGGGCCAGGGTGTTGATGACCACCAGTTCGTCCTTGTCGGCGGCCACCAGGTTGCCCTCGTCGAGCAGGGTGCTGCCGGCCATGCCGTTGATGGGCGAGGTGATCTGAGTGAATTTCACGTTGCGGCTGGCGATGCCCACCTGGGCCGCGTCCGCTTCCATGGCCTTTCTGGCAGTCTCGTAGGCGGTGAGTTTCGACTCGTATTCGTCCCTGGAAATGACGCTCTGATCGAACAGGTCCTTGTAGCGCAGGTAGTCTTTCTGCGCGTGTTCGGCGGTGGCGCGGTCTCCGGCCACGTTGGCCTGGGCACCTTGCTGGGTGTAAATATACGTTTCCGGGTCGATGGTGTAGAGGAGTTGGCCCGCCGTGACGTTGTCGCCGTCAAGGAAATGGATGCGCAGGATGTGTCCGTCCACGCGTGATTTGACGGTCACGGAATTGGATGCCTTGACATTGCCCACCGCCTTGAGGGCCACCGGAGTGTCCTTGGCCACGGCCTGTCCAGTCTCCACAGGCGCGGGCGGGCGGGTCGTCTTGGCCTCCTTGTCGCCGCATCCGGGGAGGGCGAGGGAGAGGAACGCCAGGAGCAGGAATCCCGCTACGGGCCGCAGCCCATTTTTTTTCTGCGTCGGTGTCAAACGGTGGGGATGGTGGTTGCGCGGCATATATACTCCGGGTTTCGACTGATGAATGGGAAAAACATAGGCCATTTCTTACCCTCGCGCAGGATTTCTTGCAATTGGAAACATCTGCCATAGGCTTGATCTGGCGTTGGAAAATGACCAGCGCCTTGACTTTTATGCGAATTCGGATAACAAGATACAGGCGACAACGATGCCCGGAGAGGTTGCGGAAAGGGGCTTGCAGGCTTTTCGGGCCATACTTTTTGCCCAATTACGTTCGGAGTGAGTATACATGGCAATGATCGAAGTGCAGAAGCTGCACAAGTGGTATGGCGACTTTCATGTCCTCCAGGGCATTACCGAATCCGTGAACAAGGGAGAGGTGCTGGTCATCTGCGGGCCGTCCGGCTCGGGCAAATCCACCTTCATCCGCTGCATCAACAGGCTCGAAGAGTATCAGAAAGGGCAGATTCTCTTTGACGGCAAGGACATCCACGACAAGGGTGTCAACATCAACAGCCTGCGCGCCGAGATCGGCATCGTCTTCCAGCAGTTCAATCTCTATCCCCACCTCACGGTTCTCAAGAATGTCACCCTGGCCCCCCTGAAGGTCAAGAATATCCCCAAGGACGAGGCCGAGGAATTGGCTCTGGCCCTGCTTGAGCGCGTCGGCATCCACGATCAGGCGCACAAGTATCCTGCCGAGCTTTCGGGCGGCCAGCAGCAGCGGGTAGCCATTGCGCGCGCCCTGGCCATGAAGCCCAAGGTCATGCTCTTTGACGAGCCCACCTCGGCGCTGGACCCGGAGATGATCAACGAAGTGCTCAACGTCATGAAGGATCTGGCCCGCGAGGGCATGACCATGCTCTGCGTCACCCACGAGATGGGCTTTGCCCGCGAGGTGAGCGACCGCGTCCTGTTCATGGACGGCGGCGTGGTGGTGGAGCAGGCTCCGCCGGACGAATTCTTCAAGAATCCCCAGAATGAGCGTACAAAGAACTTCCTGAAGGAAATTCTTTAGGTCCGTTATACATAGTGAAATCCCCAGAGAGAGGAGGAGAGGACATGAAACGTTTGATTGTTGTTTTGGCTCTGGTCCTGTCGTTTGTGTTCGGCGTGGCCGCTGCAAACGCAGGCAAGATTGAGGATGTCAAGGCCAGGGGCGTTCTGGTCTGCGGCGTCAAGGATTCCGTCAACCTGTTCGGCTTTGTCGATCCCGACACCAAGGAACTGGTCGGTCTGGACATCGATGTCTGCAAGTACATTGCCGACAAGCTTGGCGTGAAGACCGAGTTCAAGGTCGTCACCTCCAGCAACCGCATTCCCATGCTGGTGCAGGGCTCCGTGGACATCCTGGCCGCCACCATGACCCACAAGTTCTCCCGCGACGAGCAGATCGACTTCTCCATCACCTACTTCATGGATGGTCAGAAGCTGCTGGTCGAGAAGGGCGCGGGCATCAAGTCCACTGCTGATCTGGCCAACAAGAAGGTCGGCACGGTCAAGGGCTCCACCTCCGAGAAGAACATCAAGAACGCCCAGCCCGCCTCCCAGGTCATCTCCTACGACGAATACCCGCAGGCCTTCATGGCCCTGAAGCAGGGCAAGGTCGTGGCCGTGACCACCGACTCCGGCATTCTGGCCGGTCTCAAGGCTGGCGACGACAATCCCGACAAGTGGGAGATCGTCGGCGAGTTCTTCGCCTCCGAGCCTTACGGCCTGGGCGTTCCTGAGAATGATTCCAAATTCCGCGATTTCGTCAACCTGTGCCTCAACGAGATGTGGCTCGACGGCACCTACCACGCCATGTTCAAGAAGTGGATGGGGTATGATCTGCCTGCCGGTTGGCAGATGGAACTGTGGCCCATGTAATTCCGCTCTGAGTCATCCCGCCGGGAGTGCTTCGGCACTCCCGGCTTTCCCGTTTGTCTGACCCCTAACCGACGGATACTGTCTTGGCTTACAATTTCAATTGGAAAATCATGCTCTCCGGCGAACCAGCCCAGTGGATGTGGGAGGGGTTGGTCACTACCATGCAGATAGCGACCATCTCGCTCTTGTGCGCCATGCTGCTTGGCATCGTCATCTGTGTCTTCAGGATGACGCCGTTCAAGCTGCTCCAGTGGTTTAGCCTCGCATACACCGAATTTTTCAGGAACACGCCGCTTCTGGTGCAGATTTTCTTCTGGTACAACGCGTCCCATTTCGTCCTTCCGGAAGCGCTCAACAAGTGGATGAACGTCCTGTATTACTGGTTTCCCGGTCCTTTTACCCTGTTCGGGCATGAGTATGCCGGTCAGTGGATGCTGTTCAATGTCGAGTTTATGACCGGCGTCATTGCCCTGACCGTGTACACCTCGGCCTTCATTGCCGAGGAAATCCGGGCGGGCATCTTCTCCATCCCCAAGACCCAGATCGAAGCGTCGCGCGCCGTGGGGCTCTCCTTCACCCAGGCATACCGGTATGTCATTCTGCCCCAGGCCCTGCGCATCGTCATTCCGCCGCTCATCTCCCAGTCGCTCAACCTGATCAAGAATTCATCCCTGTGCATGGTCATCGGCGTGACCGAGCTGATGTTCATGGCGCGACAGGTGGAGTCCTACCACGGCGCGCCGTTCGAGGCCTTTTCCGCAGCCCTGCTGATCTACCTGGTGATCTCGCTCTTCGTGTCCTTCGGCATCACCATGTACAACAAGCATTTCCTGATTCAGGTCAGGTATTAGGGGGAGGCCGGATATGCATTGGAACGTCGTTATAGACAACTTCGACTATTTCCTCTGGGGGCGTGCCTCCGTGGACTGGGTGTTTCCCTTTGTTCACGATGTGGGCGGCATGGCTTCAGGGATCATCCTGGCCTTCTTCGGCATTATCGGCGCGTTCTGGATCGGCCTTGCCGCCGGTCTGATGCGATTGTCCAGAAGGTGGTGGATCAAATACCCGGCTGTCATTTATATAGAGATTATACGCGGGATTCCGCTTCTGCTGCTCATCTTCTGGTTCTTCTTCCTGGCCCCGGTCCTGCTGGGCCGGTCCCTGCCCGCGTTCTCGACCACGCTGGCCTGCTTCATCATCTTCACCGGCGCCTACATCGGCGAGATCGTGCGCGCCGGCGTGCTGGCGCTGCCAAACGGGCAGATGGAGGCCGCGCGCGGGTCCGGGCTGTCGCGGTATCAGGCCATGCGCTACGTCATCCTGCCCCAGGCGCTACGCAACATGATCCCCTCCTTTGTCAACCAGTTCGTGTCCCTGACCAAGGACACCTCGCTGGCCTCGGTCATCGGCGTCAACGAGCTGACCCGCACCGGAGTTCAGGTGGATAACCGCGAGATGATCGCCTCCTTTGAGATATGGATCACCATTGCCGCGCTCTATTTCTGCATCTGCTACGTGCTGACATCCATCAGCCGCCGCATGGAGGCCCACCTGTCGCGCTATCAGGCCAGGGATCGCTAGATGACGTTGGCTCCGGCGCAGCTCGCCCCCTTCATCGACCATACGTTGCTCAAACCCGGCGCCACGGTCCGGGAGCTGGATGAACTCTGCTCCCAGGCCGTGCGCTTCGGTTTTTACGGGGTGTGCGTCAACCCGTCGCTGGTGGGCCATGTCAGCCGCAGGCTGGCGGGCGAGTCGCCCGTGCCCGTGTCCGTGGTGGGGTTCCCCCTGGGCGCGACCCTTCCGGCGGTCAAGGCGTTCGAGACGGCCCAGGCCGTGGACCTGGGCGCGCAGGAAATCGACATGGTCATCAACCTGGGCGCGTTCAAGGGCGGGGACCACTCGCTGGTGGCCGCCGACGTGGCCGCCGTGGTCAGGGCGGCCCAGGGTTTTCCGGTCAAGACGATCCTTGAAACCGCACTGTTGACTGAAGATGAGATCGTCGCCGCGTGCAAAATCTGCGTGGATTCCGGGGCGTTTTTCGTCAAGACGAGTACCGGTTTCGGCCCTGGCGGGGCTACTGTCGAGGCTGTCCGGCTCATGCGCCGGACCGTGGGTGATGGGGTCGGGGTCAAGGCCAGCGGCGGCATATCCACCTATGAAAAGGCGCTTGCCATGATCGAAGCCGGGGCCAATCGCATCGGCGCGTCGGCCTCCGTGTCCATTGTTTCCGCAATAAACGGGGATGGTTTTTGATGCGTTTTCCCCTCCAGAATTTCTTTTCCCCGGACGAAATAGAGGCCGAATCCTTTCGGATTATCGACTCCGAGGTGCCTGAACCGCGTCCTTTTGCGGATGAAAAGTGGGCGATCGTGCGCCGCATGATTCACACCACGGCGGATTTCGAGCTGCTGAATCTCGTCCGTTTTCACCCCGATGCCGTTGCCAGCGGGCTGGCTGCGCTGCGAAAAGGGGCGTTGATCGTCACCGATACCGAGATGGCCCGGCAGGGAATCCCGGTGCGCAGGCTCGAGCCGCTGGGGGCCACGGTGCAGTGCCTGATGAACGACGGGCGCGTGGTCGCCAGGGCCAGGGCCGAGTCCATCACCAGGGCCACCGCTGCCATGGATCTGGCCGTGAGCGACCTGCGGCCCGACATCTACGTGATCGGCAACGCGCCCACCGCGCTCATCCGGCTGGTCGAGCACTTGGACGCCGCAGCCGCTGCCCCGGCCCTGGTCGTGGGCATGCCCGTGGGCTTTGTCAACGCCGCCGAGTCCAAGGCGCTGCTCATGAGCCGTCAGGTTCCCTTCATCGCCATCGAAGGCCGCAAGGGCGGCTCGGCCCTGGCCGCCAGCGTGATCAACGCCCTGTGCGTCCTCGCCCGGTAGTTTCCCTGGATTTATTCTTTTTCTTCGTATACGGGTGGGGAAACGTCGCCGAGGGGCCGGTGTTGCCGACGCTTATTCTGTCAGCACCCGTGTTTCGGTGTAGGTGCTTCTTTTTGTTGTCGATCCGTCCGGCGCGGGCGCAGATGCCCGCGTGTTGTTGACGTGAAGAGATTTTCCTGATGTCTCAGTGTGTTGGGTGGCCTGTTTGCAAACGTGGGGCATAACCCCGGAAATCGTCTTTCAGTGTTGGAAGGAGCCATGGCCAATAAGAAAAAAGGGAAGAGCAAGATCACCGTGTACCCCGACTGGTGCAAGGGGTGCGGCATCTGCGTCGAATTCTGTCCCGGCAGGGTGCTTGAGCTGAGCGACCAGGGCAAGGCCACCGTGGTGCGCGAGCAGGACTGCATCCGGTGCGGGTTCTGCGAGTTGCACTGTCCTGATTTTGCCATCGTGGTTCAGGACAAGGAGTTCGTGGAAGCGGACCAGCTCAAGGAGCCGGAGAAGAAGAAACCAGTCGGCAAGGGGGCGTAGCTCATGGCCAGACCAAGAAAACGCAAGGAAATTTTCGCGCTGGGCAACGAGGCCGTGGTCGAGGGGGCGCTCCTGGCCGGGTGTTCGTTTTTCGGCGGGTATCCCATCACTCCCTCGTCAGAGATCATGGAGATCATGGCGGCCAGACTGCCCAGGATCAAGGACGGCGTGTTCCTCCAGCTGGAGGACGAGATCGCCAGCATGGGGGCCATCGTGGGCGCGTCCCTGGCTGGCCGCAAGGTACTGACAGCCACCTCCGGTCCCGGATTTTCGCTGATGCAGGAGAACCTGGGCTACGCCATCATGGCCGAAACGCCCCTGGTGCTCGTCAACGTCATGCGCGGCGGGCCATCCACCGGGCTGCCCACCAGCCCGGCCCAGGGCGACGTGCAGCAGGCGCGCTGGGGCACCCATGGCGACCATCCCATCATCGTGCTTTCCGCATCCAACGTGCAGGAATGTCTGAGCATGACCATCACGGCCTTCAACATGGCCGAGAAATACCGCACCCCGGTCATCCTGCTGCTCGACGAGGTCACGGCCCACACCCGCGAGAAGATTCAGATCCCCAACCCCGGCGAGTACGAGGTCTTCTCGCGCGCCGTGCCGAGCATGCCGCCGGAGTGGTACAAGCCCTATGAGGAGACCGTGCGCGGGGTGCCGCCCATGCCGCCCATCGGCTCGGGCTACCGCTTTCACGTCACCGGCCTGATCCATGACCGCAACGGGTTCCCGACCCAGCGGCCCGAGGAGGTGGTCGAGCTGCTGGAGCGCCTCCACCGCAAGATCGATCAGTTCTTCTATGACATCCAGCTGGTGGACACCATCGAGACCGACGACGCCGACGTGGTGGTCATCGCCTACGGCAGCGTGGCCCGCTCGGCAGAGCTGGCCGTGCGCCAGGCCCGCGAGAGCGGCGTCAAAGCCGGGCTGCTCAAGCTCAAGACCCTGTTCCCCTATCCGCGCAGGCAGACCGAAAAGGTGCTGGCCCACGCCAGAACCCTGGTGGTGCCGGAGATGAACATGGGCCAGATGTCCCGTGAGGTGAAGCGCGTCAACATGGGCCGGGCGGCTGTCAGGACCATCAACCGCATCGACGGCCAGATCGTCACTCCCTCGGAAATCCTCAAGGTCATCATGCAGGGGTAGCCAGATGAACGACATTACAGGCAACGAAATAATCCATCAATATCTCAGGCATAACAAGAAGTTCCCCCATGTGCTCTGTGCCGGGTGCGGCCACGGCATTGTGCTGGGAACCTTGATTCGGTCCATCCACTCGCTGGCCATTCCCAAGGACGACGTGGTCATCGTGGCGGGCATCGGCTGCTCGGGCCGACTGGCCGTGTATGTGGATTTCAACACGGTCCATACCACCCATGGCCGCGCCCTGACCTTTGCCACGGGCATCAAGATGGCCAACCCCAAGCTCAACGTCATCTGCATCATGGGGGACGGGGACGCCCTGTCCATAGGCGGCAACCACCTGATCCACGCGGCCCGGCGCAACATCGGCGTCACTGCCCTGATCCTGAACAACAGCATCTACGGCATGACCGGCGGGCAGAGCTCCCCGGCCACGCCCGAGGGATCGACCACCATGACCAACCCCTACGGCCAGCTCGACAGCAGCTTCGACACCGTGGAGCTGGTCCGGGGCGCGGGCGCCAACTATGTGGCGCGCGGCACGGTCTTTCACGTCAAGAAGCTGGAGAAGATCATGACCGAGGCCATCTCCCGGCCCGGCTTCAGCGTGGTGGAGGCCATCACGCCCTGCCACACCCAATATGGCCGCAAGAACAAATACAAGACCCCGGTGGACATGTACAAATGGCTGAAAAAGGCCGCGGTGCCCATCGAGCGGTATAACGAGCTGTCCGAGGAGCAGCGCGAGGGCAGGCTGCCCATCGGCGTGTTTGTCTCCAGGGACAGGCCCGGCTTTGAGGAGCGGTATCTTCAGTTGCAGGCCGATCTGCTGAAGCAGGGTTCAAAAGGGGGCAACTAGATGAAATCGCAGCAGGAACTCAACCGTTTCGAGATCCGTTTCTCCGGCCTTGGCGGCCAGGGCATCATCACCCTGGGCAAGGTCATGGGCCAGGGGCTGGCCCTGGGCCACGGCTACAACGTCACCCAGACCCAGAGCTATGGCCCTGAGGCGCGCGGCGGCTCCAGTCGGTGCGATCTGGTGGTCAGCTCGCAGCCCATCAGCTACCCCAAGGCCGAGAGCCTCGACCTGCTGGTGGCCCTGTCCCAGGAGGCGTGCAACGCCTACTATCCCTACCTCAAGCCGGGCGGAGCCCTGGTGCTGGAGTCCGATCTGGTCAAGCAGCCGCCCACCAACAAGTTCCTGGGGTTGCCCTTTTCCGCCCTGGCCCGCGACAAGGTGGGCGTGGCCCAGGCCATGAACACCGTGGTCCTCGGTGCGCTTGCCTACCTGCTCCCGTTCGTCAACCAGTCGGTCATGCGCAAGAGCCTCGAATCCACGCTCCCGGCCAAGATCCGGGCTGTCAACGTCAAGGCGTTCAACCTTGGCCACCGGCTGGCGGGCAAGCATTGGGGCGAGAACGCCGGGCAGGTCTGGCGGGTGGAGGACACCGAGCACGAGTAGTTCCGGCTGGAACGACACAAGCAAAGGGGCGCCGGATGACCGGCGCCCCTTTTTTCACGGCGTGTCAAAGGAGGTCTTGACGCTTGGTTCCAGGCCGTCGTCTCGGCGCAGCTGCGGGAGGAGCTGGCGGACGTTGTCGGTGACCGGGATGGTCCAGGTGTGGGCCGAGATCACGGCCCGGTCGTCGAGCCGGGTGATCTTGGCGGACAGATAGACGAAGTTGTCGCCGATGACATACGCCCCGGAGAGCATGGCCGCGCGAGGCGGCAGGTTATCCAGGCTGCCCGTGGTCGGGCGGGCGTATTTCTCGGGGTCCACGCCCGTGGGCAGGGAGTAGTCGGCGGGCTTGGGATCGCCGCCGGTGATGACCAGGCCGCGCTGCACCAGCCTGTCCACCACCTGCTCCATGACCACGGTGCCGAAGATGGCCGTGTCCTCGGGGTTGTCCCTGTTGGAGAATCGCTTGGCGTACACGGGCGACCTGGACGAGAGTTCGTATTTGCCCACATTGGAGTACAGGACGTTGGCTGCCTGATAGTTGATCTCCTCGATGGGCACGGCGGCCTGATCGTGGAAGGAGCGGGTCGTGGGCGCGGTGTCGAAGACGTAATCATAGGTGTTCGAGCTCTTGCGCTTGGTGTCCTCCCAGAACCTGTTGCCGCAGCCCTGGGCCGCGAGGATGAAGGACAGGGCCAGGAAAATGAGCGGTGTCTTGATCATGCGATGCCTGCTGGTGTTGACGTGTGTCACGCGCGTCCCCTGTCGTCTTGTATGCGGTTCTCGTGTCTCATCGGTCAAGGGTCAGATTTCCTTTAGGATCGCCGTGATGAGCGTGGTCATGGCCGAGGCGGATTGCTGGGCCTGGGCGATGACCTGGGCCAGGGACGCCTCCTGCATGCAGTCGGGCAGGTTCTTGTTGGTCAGGCAGGAGATGCCGAGCAGGCGCATGTCCATGTGGCGGGCGGCGATGGCCTCCATGCAGGTGGACATGCCGATGGCGTCGGCCCCCATGGCGCGGTACATGCGCGTTTCGGCAGGGGTCTCCATGTTCGGCCCCGGCACCTGCATGTAGACCCCGCGCTCCAGGCGGATGCCCAGCGCAAGGGCCTTGTCCACGGCCAGCTGGCGCAGGGCGGGATCGTAGACATGGCACATGTCCGGGAAGCGGTCGCCCCACGGGTCGTGGTTGTGGCCGCGCAGGGGGGTGGCCCCGGTCAGGTTGATGTGGTCCTCGATGAGCATGGGCGAGCCAGTGGCAAACGACGGATTGAGCGCGCCTGCCGCGTTGGTCAGGATCAGGGTCCGTACGCCGAGCTCCCCCAGGGTGCGCACCGCGTGGGTCACCTGCCGGGCGTCGAATCCCTCGTAGAGGTGGACCCTGCCGTGCAGCGCAATGACGGGCCTGCCGTGGATTTCACCCGCCACGAGCCGTCCCTTGTGGCTCGCCACGGTGGACACCGGAAAGCCAGGAATCTCGCCGTAGGAGAGCGCGGTCTGGCTGTCGATGGCGTCGGTCAGGCCGCCCAGGCCGGTGCCGGTCACCAACCCCGTACTCTCGGCTTGAATTTTGCCTAGCTTTTCCTGTATGTATGCGGCAGACTGTTGTACCAACTCATGGTATTTCATGCGGACTCCTTTTGCCCGGCAGGCCCGGCAGGCTGGATCGGGGACAGTGTGTCTGTTGACGGATCAAACAGAACCCAAGGATTGGCTCATCTATGGATATCGTGACGTTACTGGGACTTGCCGTTGGTTTGTCACTCATTCTGGGTGCCATCGTCATCGGTGGGGCGATTGATGTATTCATCAACGTTCCGGGCATGATGATCGTCATCGGCGGGACGCTCGCCTCCATCATGGTGGCATTCCCGTTTGAGGAGGTCATACAGGGCTTCAACGCCGGGTTCAAGATGTTCGTGCAGCGCAAGACCAAGGTCCGCGATGTTGTCAACATCATGGTCAAGGTCGCCGAGATCAGCCGCCGCGAGGGGCTGGTGGCGCTGGAGAACGTCCAGACCGAGAACATGGTCCTCAAGAAGTCCTGCCAGCTCATTGCCGACAACGCGGACCCGGCCCTGATCCGCACCACCCTGGCCATCGAGATCAACTCCATGCGCAGGCGTCATCAGGTGGGGCAGGACGTGTTCAAACGGCTGGGAACCCTGGCTCCGTCCTTCGGGATGATGGGAACGCTCATCGGCCTGGTCCAGATGCTCTCCAAGCTCGACGATCCCAAGTCCATCGGACCGGCCATGGCCGTGGCCCTGCTGACGACCTTCTACGGCAGCGCCATGTCCACCCTGGTCTTCATCCCAATGGCGGCCAAGCTCAAGGCCCGGACCCTGCAGGAGCAGTTGCACCTTGAGGTCATTTTCGAGGGCGCAAAATCGATCCTGGAGAACAACAACCCAAGGCTCGTGTACGAGAAGCTCTCGTCCTTCCTGGCTCCGCACGAGCGTGAGACACGCTGATGAGTGAAGACTACGAAGACATCCTGGCAATCCGTGACGAGGAGGATGACACAGGTCAGGAGTGGCTGACGACCTTGGCCGACCTCTCCATGCTGCTTCTTGTGTTCTTCGTGCTGCTCTATTCCATGTCCACCATCGACACCGAGAAGTTCTCCGAGACCTTCTCCTCCGTCACCCAGGCTCTGCAGGGCAAGCTCGAAAAGGTCTCCACCAGCCGCATCACCCAGGAGGAGGCGGGGGTTCTCATCGATCAGGCCATCATGCGCAGGCAGATCATCGAGTCGCAGCGCAAGGTGTTCGCCGAAGTCAAGACCCTGCAAACCAAGAAGGGCGTGGAAGGACTGGTCTCGGCCAACTTCGAGGACGGTCTCATCACCATCCGCGTGCCGGGGGATGTCATGTTTGGCTCCGGGCAGGTGAACCTTTCCCCCAAGGGGGTCGAGCTCGTCACCGCCCTCAAGGATTTCTTCATCCAGCACCGGGACCAGAACATCAAGATCATCGGCTACACGGACAACATCAGTCCAGGCAAGAATTCCCGCTTCCTCGACAACTGGGAGATATCCGCGCTGCGTGCCGTCAACGTCCTGCGCGAACTGCTTGGCATGGGCATCGAGTCCACCCGGCTGACTGCCACGGGGCTGGCCTACCTCAACCCCATCTACCCGAACACCTCTGAGGAGTTCCGGGCCAAGAACCGGCGGGTCGAGTTCGTGCTTGAAAAACGGGTCACCGGGAAGTAGGGGTTGACGGGTTTTTCGAATTTCAAACATTGAGGGGAGTTATGGGATTCGACTTAGATATTCCGAGCGGGGACGACCAACTGCGCAAGGCCTTTCGGACCAAGGTGCCGGGCTTGATGGCGCGGTTTCCCGCCCTGGGCAAGGTGTTTGAGGTCAAGGACCTGAGCGCCACAGGCTTTGCCGTCCTCGATCTGGACAGGGGATTCAAGGAGGGGCAGGCCGTCGAGGTGGACCTGCTCATCGGCAAGAAGCTCTTTCTGGCCGCAGCATCGTCCGAGGTCATGCGCGTGCTCGACAACGGCATCGTGGGCATCAACTTCATCGACCTTGAGCGGCAAAAACAGGTCAAGCTCGACAAGCTCGTGCTTGAAGTCCAGAAACGGCTCATCGAGCTGCGCAAGAAGCAGCGCGACCAAGGCTAGCCGGGATATCCCATGGCCAATGGCCGACACAAAGTCCTCATCGCCAACCGGGGCGAGATCGCCATGCGCGTCATGCGGGCCTGTGTCAGGCTCGATCTCGACTTCGTCTGTGTCCACACCGCCGAAGACAGCCGGTGCGGGCATGTCCTGCTGGCCAGGGAGCTGGCCGGTGAGCGGGCGGTCTACCGGATACACTCCTACCTCGACGCCAACGAGCTGTTTGCCGTGGCCGACGCGGCCAAGGCCACGGCAGTGCATCCCGGCTACGGCTTTTTTGCCGAGGATTTCCGCTTTGCCCGGCGCGTGGTGCGCAGGGACCGGCCCATGGAATTCATCGGGCCGTCCTGGTGGGTCATCCGCGACCTGGGCGACAAGATCAATACCAAGCGCATCGCCCGCAGTCTCGACGTGCCCACCGTGCCCGGCTCCGACAGGCCGGTCTACAGCGCGATGGAGGCCGACGAGATCGCGGCCAGCCTCTTCGAGTTCCAGGCGGCCCAGGGCATCATCGACGGCGTGATCATGGTCAAGGCCTCGGCTGGCGGCGGCGGCATGGGCATCGAGGAAGTGGGCAACTTCGACGAGTTCCGCTCCGTGTTCCGGCGCATCCGCAACTATGCCAAGCGCAATTTTGGCGACGAGGGCGTGCTCATCGAACAGCGCATCTTTGATTTCAACCATCTGGAAGTGCAGGTTGTCTCCGAGCGCAGCGGGAGCACGCATGTCCACTTCGGCACCCGCAACTGCTCGATCCAGAGCACGGGCAAGCAGAAGCGGGTCGAGGTCGCGCCCGGTTTCGCGCCCGGCGTGATTCCCTATACCTTTGACGCGGCGCGGGTCATGGCCGACATCACCGGGTATTCCCTGGCCATGGCCGGGGAGGCCGGGTTCGATAACGTGGGCACCTGGGAGTGGATCGTGACCCCCAAGGGCGAGCCGTTCCTGATGGAGGTCAACACCCGCATCCAGGTGGAAAACGGCGTGTCGGCGGTCATTTCGCGGGTCAAGGGCCAGCCGGTGGACATCATCACCGAGCAGATCCGTCTGGCCCTGGGCGCGCCCATGGGCTACGGGCAGGAGGACATCGATTTTGCTGGGATCGGCATCGAGTACCGCATTGTGGCCGAGAACACCGACAACCGGTTCACGCCCTGCGCCGGGACCGTCACCCGGCTTGCCTGGCAGGCGCATGACTGGCTCCAGGTCTTCACCCAGGTTCCCAGGGACGGGGACTACGACATCCCCATGGAGTACGATCCCAACCTGGCCCTGGCCATCGTTTGGGGGCGGGACTTGGATGAGGCCAAGGCGCGCGGGCAGCAATTCCTGGACGAGGTCGTGCTCGAAGGCATCCCGGCGGGCAGCGGCGCTGAGTTTCATACCAATATCCGGTATCTCAGGGAGATGACCGGGAAAATCCTGGAGTTCTGACGTGGACACTGAAAGACGAATCCAGGACATCAAAGACCGCCTCTCCTACATCCGGGACATCTTTGGAGGCAAGGAGGGCGACCATATCCGGCTGCTCACCGCCAAGCTCGGCGAGGTGCTTGGCCGGGAGGCGGCCAACCCCGGCAGCGTGCAGGGCGAGGAGCTGTCGCGCCTTGAGGATCTCTTCGACTTTTCCGAGCGCAAGCTCGACACCCTGCTCACGCCCATGGACCGGGTGCGCATCGTGCGTCATCCCCAGCGCATGTGTCTCAAGGACATCCTGGAGAACGTCTACGACAACTACACCGAGATCGGTGGCCGGGGCGAGTTCAACATCGATCCGAGCATGCTCATTGCCAGGGCCTATTTCGCCCGCCGGGTTGGCGAGCGGGTCATCAACCAGATGATCATGGTCATCGGGCAGGAGAAGGGCCATGGCGAGGCGTTCCGCAACGGCGGGTCGGTCAAGCCGTGGGGCAACGCCAAGGCCCTGCACTACATGAAGGTCGCGGAGACCGAGAACATCCCGGTTCATACCTTTGTTTTCACCCCCGGCGCATACCCCATCGAGGACTGGCCCGGCGCGGCCCAGCAGATCGCCAGGAATCTCTATGAAATGGCCGCGCTCAAGGCACCGGTCATTTCGGTTTTTTCCGAGGGCGGCTCGGGCGGAGCCGAGGCCGTGGGGCTGGCCGACCGGCGGATCATGCTCTCGCATGGCTACTATTCGGTCATCTCGCCTGAGGGGGCGGCGGCCATCGAGGGCGGGCTGCGCGGTGAGACCAGGGCCACGCCGGAACTCATCGAAAAGTGCGCCCGCCAGTTGCGCATCACGGCCCAGGACAACCTGCGCAACGGGTATGTGGACCGCGTGCTTCAGGAGCCGCCGCTGGGCGCGCGCTCCACCCATTACGAATTTTTCCGCGAGCTGCGGCGCGAGCTGATCCAGGCCACCAACGAGGCTGTCAGCGAGGTCAAGTCCATGAAGCTCTTCCGGGCCATGGCCGTGCGCGCCAGCATGGCCGACGACGCCGAGGCCATCTTCATGCGCTGGACCCTGTCGGCGTCCGCCCTCAGGCGGCTGGTGGAGCTGCGCCAGCGCAAGTACCGGGCCATGAGTCGCCACGCCTGCCTGGACGGCACCGGGTTTTTCAAGCGTATCGCCACCTCGGCCAGGGGGGCCGTGTGGGACGCCCATTCGTTCCTGCGCTACGACCTCCTGGGGCGGCAGAAGAAGCGGCTGGACTCCATGTTCGAGGAGCTGGGCGCCGAGGCCCATCTGGTCCGGCGCAAGCTGCTCTTGCCGCTCAAGCGGGCCATGGACACGATCCTGCCGGTGGGCAACGGAGAGCAGCAGAAAAAGGGCGACGAGGTCAGGGACAGACTGACCCGCCTTTCGTGCCCGGAGGACGGGGCCTGCCTTGTGGGCAGCGAGTGGGCGTGGATCAGCCCCCGGAGCCAGGAGGACAGGACCATGTCCTGTCCCAACGTGCGTACCCACCACTGCCCGGATCTCTGGGTGCCTGATCTGTTCGGCGATTTTGCCGGGGTCTGTCCCAGTTGTGGCCACCATTTTCCCATGGAATACCAGTGGTATATAAATAATGTTTTCAACTTCGACCCGGCCCGCGAGTTCAACCAGCGGCTGGAGTCCATGAATCCGCTGAACTACGAGCAGTTCGACTCCAAACTGGATCAGGCCAAGGAGAAGACCGGCCTCAAATCCGCCTGCATCACCTTCGAGACCGCCATCAACGGTGTCGAGACCGTGGTAGCCGTGTTTTGCGCGCCCTTTCGCGGCGGCAGCGTGGGTGCAGCCGAGGGCGAGAAGTTCATCCGGGCCGCCGAGCGGGCCGCGCGCAAGCGCCAGCCCTTCATCGCCTATGTCCACGGCACCGCGGGCATCCGCATCCAGGAAGGGGTCAACGGCGTCATCCAGATGCCGCGCTGCACCATCGCGGTGCGCCGCTACATCGACGCGGGCGGTCTCTATCTGGTGCTTTACGACACCAACTCCTATGCCGGGCCGGTGGCCAGCTTCCTCGGCTGTTCGCCCTACCAGTTCGCGGTCCAGTCGGCCAACATCGGTTTTGCCGGGCCGGGCGTCATCGCCGAGACCACGGGCATGACCGTGTCCCCGGACTATCACAGCGCCTATCACGCCCTGTCGCGCGGACACATCCACGGCATCTGGGACCGCCGCGAGGTGAAAAAGAACCTGCACCAGTCCCTCTTGACCATGGGTGGGCGCAACCTTTACTATCGTTAGCCCGCCTGTCGGGGCGTGCGTTCCATCCAAATTGCAATCAAGGACCATTACGTGCTGAATATCAAAGAGTTGCTCGATACCGTCAAAGCCTCGCCCTACCGCGAGATCGTCATCCACGCGCCGCATACCGGCGTGGTCGAATTCGCGGGCCTGAAAAAAGGGGAGCGCGTGCATGGCCGCTCTGGCGAGTACAAGGAAAAGCCCGGAACCCTGCTGGCCCACCTGACCCGCGAGAAGAACCGAAAACCCCTCCATGCGCCGGAAAAGGGCGAGATCGAGGCGGTGCGCGACGACCTTGAGGGGCGTTTCGTGGAGGCGGGCGAGCCGCTGGTCACCATCAAGCACTTCCTGACCCGTCAGGAGGTCATCGAGTTGGTGCTGCAAAAGGCCCTGTACCTCTTCCGCGCCCCAGAGCGGGCCAAGTATTATTTCGTCCCCGAAGTGGACCAGAAGCTCAAGGTCTCGGGCAAGCGCTCGGTCAAGGTGCACGAGGGCATGGAGCTGATGATCGTCTCCCGCATGAAGCGCGAGACGCCCCTTGCCTACTCCGGGCCGGGTGGCATCATCTATTCCGTGTATTTTGGACGCGGCGACAACGTGGACGAGGGCGAGCCGCTCATCGGCGTCTGCCCCGAGGACCAGCTGACGGTCATCCAGGACGTGGTCGCCCGCATCCAGAGCGAATGGGAAGAGGAATAGCCCTCGCGACCGCTGGCTTGTCGCCGGGGCCGTCAACTTCGAAACCGGGAGGCGTCATGGGCAGGGTGTTGCAGGTTCGGGTCTCGGCCTGGACATACAGCGAGGACGAGGTCAGGCAGGCATGGCCCGCCCTGTGGAAGTTGATCTGGGGCGAGGGCGGGGACGCCGTGCCCGTCAAGGGGGTGCTGGAACTGGTCGAGGCCGTGTTCGACGCGGTGAGGCTCGGACTCGTCTCCAAGGAACAGGGCCAAGCCCTGCGCCATAGGGCCGAGCAGGCGGAAGTTTTGCGTCTCAAGTTCCAGGACGCCCTGGCGGCCCGGCAGCCCGGTGCGGCCGACGCCATCTCCTACGAACTCGAAGATTGCCTTGACGCCCTGGAAGACATTGCCGGAAAATTTTGATACTCGGTGAGATCAAATTTTGGATATATTACGCAAGGAGACGATATGGCTGGCAGTATGAACAAAGTGATTCTTATAGGCAGGCTCGGGCGCGATCCCGAACTGTCATATACGCCCAACGGACAGGCCAGGGCCAAGTTTTCCATCGCCACGGACGAGGGCTACCGCGACAAGCAGACCGGCCAGAAGGTCGAGCGTACCGAGTGGCACAACATTGTGGCCTGGCGGCAGACGGCTGAATTCTGCGGCAACTATCTCGGCAAGGGCCGTCTGGTCCTGGTGGAGGGCAAGTTGCAGACCCGCAAGTGGCAGGATCAGGCCACTGGCCAGGACCGCTACATGACCGAGATCGTGGCCGACAACGTGCAGGGCCTGGACCGCGCCCCTGACGGCCAGCAGGCTCAGCAGGGCGGCTATCAGCAGAACAGTAACCAGCAGCAGGGCGGCTATCAGCAGCAGGCTCAGGGGCAGGGCCAGCGCCGCCAGCAGCAGGAGCCCGACGAAGACCTCGGTCCGGCCTTTCCCTCCGAAGCCAGCGGCATGGACGACGTGCCGTTCTGATGAAGCGGACTGGTCGAGCATGGCGGGCGATTTTTGCTCCTGCAAGAGATCAATGATCATGAGAGGGCGGCTTACCGCCCTCTTTTTTGTTGTGGCATTTTTTTGATCGGGAGTGCGCGCTCATGGACTGGCTGCCCACTATGCTCCGGCACTGCGTTGTGCATATCATCCTGGTCTGTCTGCTGTTTGCCGCCGGTTGCGCTCCTGTTGTCTTTGACAGCCGTTTGAATGCGTCTCAGGCCATCTGGGACAATCAGCCTCCTGGCGTTGCGGCAGAAGTTCAGGACCGCCTCGTACTCGTCCCGGTGCGGTATTACGGTTTTGACGGACGGCTGCACCAGGGGCAGGTGGTCATCCACAGGGATCTGGCGCAGGACATCCGCATGGTCTTTGCGGTGATCAGGGCAACCCGGTTTCCAGTGGAGTCCGTCATCCCCGTTGCTCATCCCCTGATACAGGAGCAAGGGGTGTACGGCCTGTCGCCGGACACCAACAACACCTCCGCCTATGTCTGGCGATTCGCGGTGGGCGAGAACCGTCTGTCCATGCACGCTTTGGGGTTGGCCATCGACATCAACCCGCGCCTCAATCCGTATGTCCGGGGTGATCTGGCGCTGCCGCCGGGCGCGACCTATGATCCCGCTGTTGCGGGGACTCTGACCGCCGATCACCCCGTGGTCCTGGGCTTCAGGCGTCTTGGTTGGAAGTGGGGCGGCCACTGGGGCAGCCGGGGCCGGGTTGACCCCATGCATTTTCAGAAAATCCCCAGGAGCCTTGCGGCTTGGGTGGCGAAGTGGCGGGAGTGACGGCGGCCCGCTGACCGGGCGCGTTGTCTAGCGTGGGGCTTTGGTCCGTTTGGGCTGGGCCGCGTTGGAGTAGAAGGTGTTGTAGACCAGGGTCAGGACGCAGGCGAAGAAGGCCGAGCCGATGCCGATGATCACATTGGAGTAAGGCGGAGCAGTCAGGGCCACGCGGATGAGCAGGGTGGCCAGGGCAAAGCCGGAGTTGCGGAAGACCGCCCGGAATTCCGGCAGGTAGCGCTGGGCGATGAGCACCAGCATGATGTCGCTGAAGATGAGGACCGTGTAGAATTTCTCGAAGAACGCGTGCGGAATGTGGCCCGAGGCCAGGAGCAGGCAGTTCTTGACCCCCATGCCGATGAAGATGGCCAGGATGATCAGGGCCACGAGCTTCTTGGCCGCCACGAACCGGAACAGGGTCGGCCCGGCCATCCGGGTCTCCTCCATGCGCAGGCGCAGCAGGCTGTAGACGCCGAGCAGGGCGAAGATGATCACGGCCCCGCCCCCGTCGGCCAGGATGACCAGCAGTTCCTTCTCATACCCGATGATGGTCAGTGGTTCGGGGAAGTCGGCCAGCCCCTTGAAGGCGCTACGCAGCAGGATCAGGGCCAGTATCTCGAACTGCTTGCCCACGGATTTCGAGATGGAGCATGGCAGGGTGAAGATCAGGCTGACAACTTCGAGGACGAGGACCAGGGTGAAGGCCAGGTTGATGGCCATGTAGTGGCTGGTGGGGGTCAGCTCGGCCAGTCGGTCCGGGAGCAACCCCTCCCGGTTCAGCTCGATGGCGATCAGGGCCAGGGAAAAGACCGCGATGAGCATGCCGCCCACTGCCCGCTGGGTGGAATCCTTCTCCCAGTAGTGGTGCAGGGGGTCAAAGACATAGGTGACCCCGTTGTAAAGCCTGTCCATCACATACATGCGTCACATCCTGCTGGCGTGTGTGCCGGGCGCGGGGGAGCGTCCCAGCCCTGACCTAGCAGAGGGCGCTGCGCGAGTAAATGGGAATCTTTCTTACTTTCCTGTGACAGCACGTCTGGCCTAGATTTCGAAGAGCATTTCGAGATCGTCGCGGGTCAGCCCCTTGAGGGCGGACTGGCCGGGAATGATGGACTCGGCCACGTCCTTTTTCTGCTCCTGGAGCTTGAGGATGCGCTCTTCCACCGTGTTCTGGCAGATCATCTTGTAGGCGAAGACCTGCCGCTTCTGGCCGATGCGGTGGGTGCGGTCCGTGGCCTGATTCTCCACCGCCGGGTTCCACCACGGGTCGTAGTGGATGACGTAGTCGGCGCTGGTCAGGTTGAGGCCCGTGCCGCCCGCCTTGAGCGAGATGAGGAAGATGGGGATGTCCGGGTTGTCATTGAACCGGTCCACCTGCTCGAAGCGGTCCTTGGACGAGCCGTCAAGGTAGGCGAAGGGAATCTCGCGGATCTGGAGCCAGCTGCGGATGACGTGGAGCATGCGTACGAACTGGGAGAAGACCAGCACCTTGTGGCCGCCCTCGATGATGTCAATCACCAAGTCCTTGAAGGCGTCGAACTTGCCCGAGGGCAGGTTGGTGGACACGCCGGGCATGTCGAGCTTGAGCAGGCGCGGGTGGCAGCAGATCTGGCGCAGCTTGAGCAGGGCGTCGAGGATGGACATCTGGCTCTTGGCCATGCCCTTTTCCTCCACGTCGCGCAGCACCTGATCCTTGAGCTTCTTGGCCAGGGCGTTGTAGAGGTCGCGCTGTTCGTCCACCAGCTCGCAGTAGTGCGTGGTCTCGATCTTGGGCGGCAGATCCTTGGCCACCTCGGATTTGGTGCGGCGCAGGATGAACGGTTTGACCCTGGAGCGCAGGTAGTCGAGGGTCTCCTCGTCGCCGTCCTTGATGGGCTTGACGATGCCCCGCTGGAAGGAATGCTGCGACCCGAGGAAGCCGGGCATGAGAAATTCGAAGAGCGACCACAGCTCGAAAAGGTTGTTCTCGATGGGCGTGCCCGAAAGGCAGACGCGCAGCCCGGCTTCGAGTTTGCGCACCGAGCGTGCCGTGATGGTGTTGGGGTTCTTGATGTTCTGCGCCTCGTCGAGGATGACGCTGGTGTACTTGTACTTGAGCAGCTCTTCGAGATCCCGGCGCAGCAGGGCATAGGTGGTGATGACCAGATGCGAGTCCTTGATGTGCTGGAAGAGGTCGTCGCGCTTGGCACCGTAGATGGTCAGCCGCTTGAGTTCGGGCACGAATTTTTGCGCCTCGCGCTCCCAGTTGGGCAGGACCGAGGTGGGCACGATGATCAGGTTGGGGCCATCCACGCCGGAGTCCACCAGGGACTGGATGTAGGAGAGGGTCTGGATGGTCTTGCCCAGGCCCATCTCGTCGGCCAGGATGCCGCCGAACCCGTACTCGCGCAGGAAGTTGAGGTAGCTCATGCCCTGGAGCTGGTAGGGCCGCAGGGTGGCCTGGAGCTTCCGGGGTTGCTCCATTAGTCTTATTTCGTTGAAATTGTTTATTTTTTCTTTGAGCTTGACGTAGTACGAGTCTGTGTGCGCCTGGGGCAGATCTTCCAGTATCTTGTCGAGCACCGGGGCCTCGAACTGGTTGAACTGCTTCTTGGGCGCCTTTTCGGGATCAAAGCCCAGGGCCTTGAGTTTGTGGCCGAGCTTGTTGAGCCAGGATTCGGGCAGGCTGGTGTATGAGCCGTCCTTGAGCTGGACATACCGTTTGCCCTTGGTCCACGCCTCCCATATCTCGTCGATGGGCACGCGCTGGTCGTCGTACTCCACCGAGAGTTCCAGGTTGAACCACTTGTCCGCCTCGTCGGATTCCACCTCGGCGATGACAATGGGTTGGGTGGTGCGCACTTTGTAGCGGGTCAGGTTTTGCTCGCCGAAGACGCGGTATGCCTCGACCAGCTGGGGATAGTGGTCGAGCAGGAAGTTGATGGCCTCCTCCTGCTCCATGAACCAGATGTGGTTGTTCCTGGGCTGGAAGCGCATGTCGTGCAGCTCGGCCAGCAGGTTGGCTTCCTCCTCCTGGGAGCGTCTGATGAGGTAGCTCTTGCCGCCCACGTGGTAGCTGCCGGTCTGCAGGTCCGGGTTGGGACCGGGCATGATGAATTCGCCGTGCTCGTTCTCGTAGATGTTCTGCACCTTGAGGATCAGCAGGCTGCCTTCCTCGTCCAGGAAGAGCTTGGGATTGTACTCGGCCTTCTGGAATATCGGCCCCACGCGCTCCAGGAAGTCCTCCTGGCCGTAGAGGTCAGAGACCGGGATGCGGGTCCAGACGCGGTCGAGGAATTCCGACACGTCGGCATGGGGCACAATGGGTTTCTTCACCACCATGCTCTGCACCAGCTTGGGGTCCAGCCCTGTCTGCACCGGGTAGAAGGAGTTCTTGTAGTAGACCCAAAGCGGCAGCCGCCCGTAGAAATAGATCTCCTCCTCGTCGGTGATGGAGAAGGGCAGCTTGTCCTCCCTGGACAGGAGGATGTCGAACATCAGTCCGTCCTCGCTCAAGGTCGGGGAGAGCTTGAGCTGCATGGTCTTGGACTCGATGGTCACAGGCTGGTCGGTCTCGCGCAGGAAGAGATAATATTCGTTTTTGACGGCGCGGAAGAACCAGGAGTGCAGGCCCGCCGGGATTTCGACCCGGTGGCCCCAGTAGTCGAGGTAGTGGCCTATCTGCTCGGCCACGCCGGGCAGGGCGGGCGAGGTGTCGCACCAGTCCGGGTTCTCCACGATCTGGGTCAGGGTGACTTCGTTCTGCACCTGGGAGATGCCCGACTTGTTCTGGCGGGCGCGGAAAAAGGCCACCTGGAGCCGCCCGAGCTCCGGGTAGATGCGGTAGATGAGATAGTGCCTCCCGGCCTCCGGCTCAAGCTCGGTGGCGAAAAAGGGGCGGAAGGTCTGGCGCCAGTCGGTGCGGGGGGTGGGGGCCTTTTCGCCCGATTCGGAGTTGAGCGACTTGAGCAGCTTGACCGCAGTGGCCGCCACGTGGCGGCAGACGCCGGAGAAGGAATCCGGACAGTTGCAGTAGAAGTTGATGCTCCGGTCGTTCAGGTTGAGGCCGATCTCCGAGGTGTAGTTCTGGAATTCGTCGCCCTGTACCTGACCGTCGATGTCCCAGTACTGGTCGCGCTTCTTCAGGTCGAGCTTGGACACTCCATTGGCCGCGACCATTTCATTGGCGCTTTCCAGGATGTATTCCGGGATGCTGTCGCCAATGAAGTTCTGGAGGATGGATTTGACTATTTGTTCTTCGCCACTGGTCATTCAAACACTCTCTGTCGCTTGCCGGGATATTTGAACACGTTTGATTACCCGTATCCACGCCGTTCGGCAAGATGTATAAAAACCATTGCGCCGCCTTTCGCCCACTTGGCTTTTCAGGCCCATTGGTTCATAGTGTACCAAGTGGCCGACGCTCTCCCGATTATATGGTCCAACCACCGTAGTTTTGCAAGAAAAAATGAGACTGCCAACCCCCCTGATGTTTTCCCTTGCCATGGCCCTTGCCATGGCCTTTCTTGCGGCATGCGGCGAGGGGGGCGGCCCGGCCACGCCCGTCAGGCCGGTCGATCAGGCCGCGCTCCCGTCCGAACCGCAATATGGGGGCAGCATTGTCGAGGCCATGCTCGGCGAGCCGGACAATCTCATCTCGGCCCTTTCCACCAGCGGAGCCTCCCATTCCGTGGCCTCGCAGATATTCGTCGGCCTGATCAAGTATGACAAGGACATTGAGCTCGTGCCCTACGCGGCCAAGTCCTTCGAGGTGCTCGACGAGGGGCGGCTCATCCGGTTCACCCTGCGCGAGGACATCCGCTGGTTCGACGGCGAGCCGCTCACGGCAGAGGACGTGGAATTCACCTACCGGCTGATGATCGACCCGACAACGCCCACGGCCTATGCCGAGAATTTCAAGGCGGTCAAGGCGTTCCGGCTTACGGGCCGGTACTCGTTTGAGGTGGAGTACGACCAGCCCTTTGCCAAGGCGCTCATCACCTGGGCCATGGACATCCTGCCCAAACACGCCATGGAGGGCGAGGATCTGCTCAACACGAAGTACAGCCGCGAGCCCCTGGGGGCCGGGCCGTACATGCTCAAGGAGTGGACGCCCGGCAGCCGCATCGTGCTGGAGGCCAACCCGGACCATTTCGAGGGCAGGCCGTACATCGACAGGGTCATCTACCGGATGATTCCGGACCTCTCCACCCAGTTCCTGGAGCTCAAGGCGGGCAACCTCGACACCATGGACCTGACCCCGCTGCAATACCTCTACCAGACCAGCGGGCCGGGCTGGGACGGCAGCTTCAACAAGTTCGAGTACCTGGCCTCTGGCTACGCCTTTCTCGGCTTCAACATGAACCATCCGTTTTTCAAGGATGTCCGGGTGCGCCGGGCCATCGACCACGCCATTGACCGGCGCGAGATCGTCAAGGGCGTGCTCTACGGCCTGGGCGAGATGGCCAACGGGCCGTATAAGCCCGGCACTTGGCAGTACAACGAGGCCGTCAAGCCCCGAACCTATGACCCGCAGCGGTCAAGGGAGCTGCTGGCCGAGGCGGGCTGGGCGGATAGCGACGGCGACGGCATCCTGGACAGGGACGGGGTTCCCTTTGCCTTTTCCATCATCACCAACCAGGGCAACACCCAGCGCATCAAATCCGGGGTGATCATCCAGCAGCGGCTCAGGGACGTGGGCATCAAGGTGGAGCTGCGCACAGTGGAGTGGGCGGCCTTTATCAAGGAGTTCGTGGACAAGGGGCGGTTCGACGCCGTGATCTTGAGTTGGAACATCCTCCAGGACCCGGACATCTACAGCGTCTGGCATTCGTCACAGGCCGTGGAGCGGGGGCTCAACTTCACCCGCTACGTCAATCCTGAACTGGATGCGCTGCTGGAGCGGGGCCGCAGGCTGGTCGATCCGAAGGCGCGCAAGCCCATCTACGACGAAGTGCAGCGCATATTGCATGACGAGGTGCCGTACTGCTTCCTGTATGTTCCCAAATCCCTGCCCATTGTGCAGGCCAGGGTGCGCAATATCCAGGCCGCCCCGGCGGGCATTGCCTACAACTTTCCCAAATGGTGGATACCGAAATCGCTGCAGATGCAGCCGTAGGATCAAGAAGGCTTCATGATTCGCATCAACCAGATCACCGATAAGGTGGCGTCATATATAGATAATCCTGACCTGGATCTGATCCAGCGGGCCTATGTTTTTTCCGCCCAGGCGCACGACGGCGTGGTCCGCCGCTCCGGCGAGCCGTACATCTCCCATCCCATGAATGTGGCCTACCTGCTGGCCGAGATGCAGCTCGACGAGGCCACGGTGGCCGCCGGGCTGCTGCACGACACGGTGGAGGACACCCAGGCCTCGGTGGACGAGATCGAGGAATTCTTTGGCTCGGATGTGGCCGACATCGTAGACGGGGTGACCAAGATCAGCCAGATGGACTTCGAATCCAAGGCCGTGCAGCAGGCGGAGAACATCCGCAAGCTGATCCTGGCCATGGCCGAGGATATCCGCGTGCTCATGGTCAAGCTGGCCGACCGGTTGCACAACATGCGCACCCTGGAGTTCATGAAGCCGGTCAAGCAGCGGCTCATCGCCCAGGAGACACAGGACATCTACGCACCCCTGGCCAACCGCCTCGGCCTGCACCGGGTCAAGACCGAGCTTGAGGACCTCTGCCTCAGGTATCTCAAGCCCGATGTCTTCGACCAGTTGAGCCAGGCCGTGTCCGAGCACCGGGCCTCCGGCGAGCCGTACATTGACAAGGTCATCGACCTGATCAACGACATGCTCAAGAAGAACAAGATCAAGGGGCGCGTTTACGGGCGCACCAAACACCTGCACTCCATCCATGTGAAGATGGAGCAGCAGGGGCTGACCTTCGACGAGATATACGACCTCATCGCCTTCCGCATCATTCTCGAATCCGTCAAGGACTGCTACGCCGTGCTGGGGCTCATCCACTCCATCTGGCGGCCCGTGCCGGGGCGGTTCAAGGACTACATCTCCATCCCCAAGGCCAACATGTACCAGAGCCTGCACTCCACCGTCATCGGCCCGGACGGGGAGCGCATCGAGGTGCAGATCCGCACCGAGGAGATGAACCGCATCGCCGAGTACGGCGTGGCCGCCCATTGGCAGTACAAGGAGGTGGGCAAGGGGAGCAAGCGGGCCAGGAGCGCCGACACCCGCGACGCCGAGCGTTACACCTGGCTGCGGCAGATCATGGATTGGCAGCGCGAGCTTTCGGACCCGCGCGAGTTCATGGCCTCGCTGCGGCTTGAGATGTTTCAGGAGGAGGTCTACGTCTTCACGCCCAGCGGCGACATCAAGGAGTTGCCAGAAGGCGCGACCCCGGTGGATTTTGCCTACGCCATTCACTCCGAGGTAGGCGACAAGTGTGCCGGGGCCAAGGTCAATGGCCGCATCGTGCCGCTGCACAGCCCGCTCAAGAACGGCGACTCGGTGGAGATCATCACCGACAAGAACCGGATGCCCAGCCGCGATTGGCTCAAGTTCGTCAAGACGGCCAAGGCGCGCACACGCATCAAGCAGTACATCCGCACCGTGGAGCGCGAGCGGGCCATCGCCCTGGGCCGCGAACTGCTGGAGAAAGAGGGCCGCCGCCTGGGCATCAACGTCCAGAAGGCGATCAAGGACGGCGACTTCATCAAGCTTGTGGAGGGCTTCAACTGCGGCAGCGTGGATGACCTGCTGACCCAGGTGGGGTTTTCGCGCTTCACCCCGCGCAAGGTGGTCAAGAAGCTCTACTCGGTCATCCACGGCGAGAGTATGGACCTGCGCAAGGTCCGGGATAAGGAGGAGGAGAGCGCCCCTGCGCCGGATCCGAAGAAGAAGCCCAAGACAGACGGTCTCCAGATTTCGGGTGTGGACAACGTCCTGGTCCGATTCGCCAGTTGCTGCAATCCGTTGCCCGGCGAGCCCATCATCGGCTACATCACCCGTGGCCGGGGTGTGACCGTCCACCGCATCGATTGTCATAACGTCAAGAATTTCGAGGAGGAACGGCTCGTCGGCGTCAATTGGGAAGGCGTCGAGGAGAAGCCGTATCCGGCCAAGATCAAGATCAAGTGTCTGAACAAGACCGGCATGCTTGGCAAGATATGCTCCATGCTGGCCGAGCAGAACGTCAACATCGATTCGGGCAGCTTCGAGTCCAAGGTGGACGGCACCTCGGTGCTGGAGTTCACCGTGGAGGTCAAGGACCTGGACCAGCTCTACAGCGCCCTGTCCAAGGTCAAGGCGCTCAAGGCGGTGCAGGAGGCGTTGCGCGTTTCCTGACCGCGCCCCGGCGCGGCATGGCAGGCGGCCCGCAGTGTTCCCGATAGGTTGATGCAATGGAGGTCATATGGCGCAGAAATTGGAGATAGGGGTTGTCGGGCTGGGCAAGTTCGGCCTGACCTTGGCCAAGGCCATGGTTGACCTGGGGCACGACGTGATCGGCGTGGATCGCAGCGAAGCCAACATCCGCAGGGCGCAGGGAGTGCTGAGCCAAGTCTATCAGGCCGACGCCACGGACGAGAAGGCTCTGGAGCAGATCGGGTTCAAGGAGCTTGAGACCGTGGTGGTCTCCACCGGTTCGTCCATGGAGGCGAGCATCCTGGTGGTGCTCAATCTTCAGGCCCTGGGCGTGGGCCGCATCTGGGTCAAGGCCATGAGCGAGGAACACGAGCGGGTGCTCTACAAGCTCGGCGTGCCCTTTGTGGTTTTTCCCGAGGCGTATGTGGCTTTTCAGATGGCCCACCGGTTGGCCGCGCCCGGACTGCACGACTACCTCGGTTTGGGCAAGGACGTGGTCACGCGCGAGATACTGGTCAGCAAGTGGACGGGAAAAACCTTGCGTGAACTGAACCTGACCAATACGTATTCCGTTCAGGTCATCGCCTACCGCCACAGCGGCGAGGCAGATTTCAGCTTTGTGCCCCAGGCCGACAAGGCGCTTGAGGAAGGGGACGTGCTTGTCCTGCTCGGCAACACCAAAGATGTGATCAAGATCAACAATTATTAGGGAGCGGCCATGAGCGGCAACGTCTTCGGCACCATGTTTCGGCTGACCACTTATGGCGAGTCCCATGGACCCGGCCTGGGCGGCGTCATCGACGGCTGCCCGGCGGGGATTCCCCTGGACGAGGCCATGCTCCAGCGCGAGCTGGACCGGCGCAAACCGGGCCAGGGCGGTCTGGCCTCCACGGCGCGCAAGGAGGCGGACCGCGTGCGCATCCTTTCCGGCGTCTTCGAGGGGGTGACCACGGGCACGCCCATTGGCTTTCATGTGGAGAACACCGATCACCGCTCCAACGACTATTCCGCCATCAGGGACATTTTCCGTCCCGGTCACGCGGACTTTGCCTTCAACGCCAAGTTCGGCCTGCGCGACTATCGGGGCGGCGGGCGGTCCTCGGGCCGGGAGACCGTCAGCCGCGTGGCGGGCGGGGCCATCGCCCAGGAGCTGCTGCGCGCCGAGGGCATTTCGATTTTCGCCTATACCGTGGAACTGGGCGGCATAGCGGCCCGGCTCATTGATTGGGAAGGAGCGCAGGACAGGCCCTATTTCAGCCCTGACCCGGACGCCCCGGCTGCCTGGGAAGAGCGCATCAAGCGCGTCAAGGGCCAGGGCGACACCCTGGGCGGCGTGGTCGAGGTGCGCGCCATCTGCGTACCCGCCGGGCTGGGGGAGCCGGTCTTTGACAAGCTCGACGCCCGGCTGGCCTATGCGCTCATGTCCGTGGGCGCGGTCAAGGCGGTGGAGATCGGCTCGGGCTGCGGCGCGGCCCGGTCGCTGGGCAGTGAAAACAATGACCCCATCAGCCCGGAGGGCTTTGCCTCCAACAATGCGGGCGGCATCCTCGGCGGCATTTCGTCAGGCCAGGACATCGTGGCCAGGGCCTACATCAAGCCCATCCCGTCCATTGCCCGCGAGCAGCGCACCGTGACCCGGACAGGCGAGGCTGCCACCATCACCGTGGGCGGGCGGCACGATATCGCCGCCATCCCGCGCATCAACCCAGTGCTCAAGGCCATGACCGCCCTGACCCTGGCCGACCTGCTCCTGATGGACAGGCGGCTGGGCCTGCGCGAGTAGCGGTCACCTTTTTCAGTGGTACGAGCAGGAAAGCCCGGCCCTGGCAGATGCCAGGGCCGGGCTTTCCTGCTCCGGGAAAAAGCGATCCGCCTACTTGGCCTTTTTCATGCGCACGGCAGTGCCGTAGCAGGAGTAGTATTTGTCGCCCTCGGGATGGAAGGCCACGTTTTCGCGGTAGCCGATGATGGCGTCGGCATTGACATCCATGGCCTGGGCCATGAGGCCGTAAAAGGCGTTGTCAAAGGCGTAGCTGCGGCAGACGATGAGGCCGAAGGCGGACTGGATTTCGCGGCCAGGAATGGTCTCCGTGGTCATGATCTTCAGCTTCCCGGCCATGTAGATGTCCTTGGCCAGGGTCAGGCGGTGGTCGTTCTTGACGTCTTCCCTGAGGGTGCCCTGCTTCTTGGGCGAGCCGAAAATGAGCGCCATGCGTCAGTCCCCCGGTGCGGTTGCTGGAATGCGGTTGCCGGAATGCGAATGTGGTTGTTGGAATGCTGTGCTGACGTTTTGTAGCCTAGTCTGCGAACATGGGCAAGTGTTTGGAGCTGTTCCGCCGGGTGCCTGGCCAACGGAAATGGCCGGGCCTCCGCGAGGGAGGCCGGGCCATTTGCCGAGTTCGGGTGTGTCGTCCGTCAGGGGGTCACCTGCATCAGGTACGCCTTGTCCTGGGTCAGGTAGTGGCGGGCCAGTTCGCGGATGTCCTGGGGCGTCACCAGCTTGGCGCGCTCGATGATGTCCTGGTCGTATTCCCGGTCAAAGCCCTGGGTCAGCAGGCTGGCCGCTTCGCGGCTTCGCGAGATGAGGGATTGGTGCTCCTGGTAGTAGTCGCCCGTCAGGATGTTTCGGGCGCGCTCCAGCTCCGCCTCGGGCAGCGGGGTGGCCGCAAGGTCGGCGAGGATGGTGCGGAAACCTGCCAGGGACTGGTCCACCTTGTCGGGCTGGGTGCCGATGTACAGGCCGAGGAAGCCGGTGTTGTGGCTCTGCCACAGCAGCGAGGTGACCGAGTAGGCCAGACCCTGCTTGTCGCGCAGGTCGCGGAAGAGCAGGCCGGACTGGCCGGACAGGATCGCCTTGAGCAGTTCCAGCCGGGCCGAGGTGTCGCGGTCGTCGCGTCCGGGCGCGGGAAAGGCCATGATCAGGTGCGATTGGCTGCGGTCGGGCAGGTGCAGGGTGATCTCGCGTCCGGTGTTCCACTCCGGGGTGGCAAACTGGTATTCGCTGCCCGGCGCGGTCAGGGTTCTGGACAGAGAGGCGGCGAATTCCTCGATCGCCTGCCTGTCGAACTGGCCGCACACGGCAAAGACAAAGGGGTGCATGGACTGCCTGCCCCAGTAGCGCATGATGTCGGCCTGGGTCATGGCCTCCACGCCCTCTATGGTCCCCTGGTGGAGCAGGGCGTAGGGGCCGGTCTTGTACAGGAAGGGGAAGATGTGGCGGAAGGCGAGGCCGAGCGGCTGGTCCTCGCGCTGCTTGATGGCCGCGATCTGGTCCTGGCGGGCGCGGTCGATCTCGCTCTGGTCAAAGGCCGGGGCGGTCAGGGTGTCGCGCAGGAGCGGCAGAACCTTGTCCGTGAACCGGGTGGGGAACTTCGCCTCCAGGGCAAAGGTGTTGCGTCCTGCGCTGGAACCGATGCTGGCCGCGTGGTCGGACAGGAAGTCCTGGATATCGGTGGCCGACATGGTCATGGTGCCGCGCGTGAGCGCCTTGGCCGTCAGGGCGGCCAGCCCCTGCTGGTCCGGGGTCAGGTCGCCGTCGCCGCCCGTCCAGTAGATGCTCACGGCGGTGTAGGGCAGGGTCTCGTCGGGCAGCAGGACCAGGGTGTTGCCGCCGGGCAGGGCGATCTGCTGGGCCGCGTCGGTAGTGGCCGCCTGCTGCTTTGCATCGGCGCGGGCCTTGGCGGGCCATGCCTTGTGCGTGGCCGCCGTGAGCGCTTCCGGGGTGACGGCGGTGTCTTCGGGCGTCAGGATGCAGGCGGCCAGCTGGTCCGGGCGCACGAACTCGTCGTACAGCCCCTTCAGCTCTGCCCGTCCTGTCTGGCCCAGGGCAAAGAGGTAGTTCTGCTCCGCCTGCTCGCCGTTCTCGAAAAACTGGAAGTAGCCGAGCTTGCTGGCCAGCCCGGACAGGGTCTCCTTGGTCAGGAAGAGGGAGTCCTCCAGGTTGAGCCGGGCGCGTTCGATCTCGCGGTCGGTGAAGTCCTCGGGATTGAACCGGGCCAGCTCGGCCATGAGTTCGGTCCAGAAGGTCTCGAGCTTGTCCGCGTCCAGGGTGGCGCTCAAGTAGAGCATGCCCCCGCGCTCAAGGGACAGGGGCGAGATGGAGATGTCGTCCACCAGTTGTTTGTCATATTTGAAGGTGCGGTAGAGGCGCGAGGTATCGTCGCCGCCCATGAGCTGGCACAGCAGCTCCAGCCCGGCGATCTTGGCCGACGAGCCCTGGGGAATGGGGAAGGTCGCGCCCAGGTAGACCTTGTTCCACTTGCCGGTCAGCTTGGTCACCCTGGGGCCGCTGCCCGTGGCGGGCACGGCGATGGTGTCGGGCGGCGACACGGGCCGGGTGTTCCGCAGGCCCCCGAGCAGACGCCTTGCCTCGGCCAGGACCTCATCCGGGTTGACCTTGCCGACCACGGCCAGGAGCATGGACTGGGGCTGGTAGTTCTCGGCGATATAGGCGTGGATGTCCTTGTCGGTCATGGCCGACACGGTATCGCGGTATCCGATGATGGGCCATTCATATGTGCTGCCCTGCCAGACCATGCCCTGGAGGGTCTTGAACAGCCTGCTGCCAGGGGTGTCCTCCCCGCGTTCCAGCTCTTCGAGCACGACCTGTTTCTCGCTCCTGAGTTCCTCCGGGTCGATGGCCGCGTTGAAGGCCATGTCGGTGATGACATCAAGGCCGAGCGACCACTGGTCGTCCGGCACCTCGACGTAATAGACCGTGTAGTCGAAGCTGGTGGCCGCGTTCATGCTGCCGCCCACGGCCTCGATGTCGCGGGCGCTCTGTCCCGGCCCGCGCTTCTTCGTACCCTTGAAGACCATGTGTTCGAGCAGATGGCTGATGCCCGCGATCTGCGGGGTTTCGTAGCCGCTGCCCGCATGGACATAGAGGCGGGCGTTGACCAGCGGGAACCGGTCGTCCTGCCGGATGAGCACGGTCAGTCCGTTCTCAAGCCTGACGATGTGGGTCTCGCTCGCGTCTCGCTCGGCCAGCGACGGCAGGGCGGGCATCCTGGCTGCTGCTGTGTTTTTCTTGTTGGTGTGCATCTGGCACCCGGTCAGGACCATGATGAGTCCTCCCAATAGCAGGATTTTTTTGAACATTTTTCTTCCCCGTGGCGTCCGCCAGCGGGCGGCGTCGGATTGGTTGCCTTCGGTTCTGTCGGTCGTTTCATGGAATAGTAATACCGGATAATGCTCAGGCAAGTGGCGTCATGACTTGGAAGCGCCAAGCAATGTATCCGAGGCTGGGCCAAATGAAAACCACTATCCGGGGCCGGGGCGGGGTTTTCGGTTTCAAACAGGTGCTTGACGATGCTCCGGGTTCGGGCCGGTGGCCGGGTGAAAAATATCTCTTGGTCCATTGGCCTGTTTGACCGTGCAATCAAGGGGGTTTACGTCCTATCATGGCACGGAATTGCTGGGTTTTCCCTGTGGTGCGGTTTCTGGAATTGTTGACAAGAAACGTGCGTCCGGCTTACAAAATTCCGATTGCTTGTCAAGGGAATATGTGTGTTTAACCCAACGGAGGAATTGAATGTCCATCAGCTACGCACCTGCTGGCAAAACGGGTAAGTGGGATGGCGCAATGGACTGGGTCCAGATGCTCTCGGGAGCCGGTCTGATCCTGTTCATGTGGTGTCACATGATACTGGTGTCGAGCGTCGTCATCAGCCCCGGCGTCATGGACGCCATCGCGGAATTCTTCGAAGCCACCGGCATGGCCCAGGTCGGCGGCCCCCTCGTCTTTCTCCTGTTCCTGACCCATTTCGTGCTTGCCGCCCGCAAGATTCCCTTCCGTTTCGACGGCCAGAAGACCATCTGGCAGCACGCCCGGATGCTGCACCATGGCGACACCTGGCTGTGGATCGTCCAGGCCGTGTCGGCCATGATCATCCTGATCATGGGCGCCATCCACATGTGGGTGGTTCTGACCGACCTGCCCATCACTGCCATCAAGTCGGCGGCGCGCATCCAGTCGGGGTTCTGGGCCGTCTTCTACCTGATCCTGCTGCCCCTGGTGGAGCTGCACGTGGGCATCGGCCTCTACCGCATCGCCGTGAAGTGGGGATTCGTCAAGGACGTGGACCGCGCCCGCTTCAAGCGCGGCGAGAACATCATCACCCTGATGTTCATCGCCATCGGCCTGATCACCCTGATCCGCTTCCTCTTCCTGAGCGTCAACTAACGGAGAAATTGCCATGCAGACTATCTACACCGATTTGCTTGTTGTCGGCGCGGGTCTTGCGGGCGAGCGCGCAGCCGTCGAGGCTGCCGACGCCGGTTTCTCCGCCATCTGTCTGAGTCTGGTGCCCGCCAGACGCTCCCATTCCTCGGCTGCCCAGGGCGGCATGCAGGCCTCCCTTGGCAACAGTGTCATGGGCGAGGGCGACGGTCCCGACGTCCACTTCGCCGACACGGTCAAGGGCTCTGACTGGGGCTGCGACCAGGAGGTCGCCCGCCTCTTTGCCGACGCCGCGCCCATCGAGATGCGCCGTCTTGCCCACTGGGGCGTGCCCTGGAACCGCGTGGTGCCGGGCAAGTCCATCTACTACAAGGGCGGCAAACAGTTCGAGAAGGTCGAGAAGGAGGACAGGGAAGGGCTGATCATGGCCCGTTCCTTTGGCGGCACGGCCAAGTGGCGTACCTGCTACACCTCGGACGGCACCGGCCATGCGGTCATGTGCACAATGGACAACCGCTGCGCTCAGATGGGCGTCGAGGTCCACGACAAGACCGAGGCCATCGCCCTGATCCACGACCGCGAGACCTGCTCCGGCGTGGTCGCCCGCTGCCTGCGCACCGGCGAGTTGCGCGTCTATCTGGCCAGGGCGGTCATGATCGCGGCGGGCGGGTTTGGCCGCATCTATCCCAACACCACCAACGCGGTCATCTGCGACGGCGGGGCGCACACCATGTGCGTGGAGAGCGGCGTGGTGCCCCTGGGCAACATGGAGGCGGTCCAGTTCCACCCCACGGGCATTGTGCCCACCGACATCCTGGTCACCGAGGGATGCCGCGGCGACGGCGGCACGCTCCTTGACGTCAACGAGAAACGGTTCATGGACGTGTATGAGCCGGAAAAGGCCGAGCTGGCCTCGCGCGACGTGGTCTCCCGCTGGATGACCCACCACATGCGCGAGGGGCACGGGGTCAAGAGCCCCTACGGCGAGCACCTGTGGCTCGACATCCGCCACCTGGGCGAGGAGCACATCACCGGCAAGCTGCGCGAGGTCTACGAGATCTGTACCTCCTTCCTGGGCGTGGACCCCATCCATCAGCTCATTCCGGTGCGGCCCACCCAGCACTATTCCATGGGCGGCGTGCGCACCAACAGGGACGGCGCGGCCTACGGCCTCAAGGGGCTTTTCTCGGCGGGCGAGGCCGCCTGCTGGGACATGCACGGCTTCAACCGGTTGGGCGGCAACTCCCTGGCCGAGACCGTGGTGGCGGGCGGCATCGTGGGCCGCAAGATTGCCGAGTACCTCAAGGGGTGCGAGACCATCTTCAAGACTGCGCTGATCAACGACGCCGTGAGCCGCCAGCAGGCGCGCATCGACGCCCTGGTCAGCTGCGCCAACGGGTCCGAGAACGTCTACAAGGTGCGCGCGGCCATGCAGGACGCGCTGAACAAGGGGGCCAACATCTTCCGCACCCAGCAGGGGCTGGAGGAATGCGTGGCCTCGCTCCAGGACACCCTGGTCCGGGCCAGGAACGTGGGTCTTCGGTCCGACGGCAAGGGCGTCAATCCCGAGCTGGCCGCAGCCCTCAAGCTCGAAGGGCAGGTCAAGCTGGCCCTCATGGTCGCCTACGGCGCGCTCATGCGCACCGAGTCGCGCGGCTCGCACAACCGGGAGGATTTCCAGGCGCGCAACGACCGCGACTGGCTGACCCGCACCCTGGCCTACTGGAAGAAGCCGGACGACACCCTGCCAACCCTGGAGTACGAACCGGCCACCATCGTGGTGGAAATCCCGCCCGGAGACCGCGGTTACGGCAAGTCCGAAATCATCAGCGCCGACGACAAGAAGGAATAGCCCATGTCCAGACTGCTCAAATTCAACATATTCCGCTATAATCCCGAGGACGCGTTGTCTTCGCCGCACATGGAGGAGTTTGTCCTCGAAGAGACCGACTCCATGACCCTGTTCATCGCTCTGAACCGCATCCGCGAGGAGCAGGACCCGTCCTTGCAATTCGACTTCTGTTGCCGGGCGGGCATCTGCGGTTCCTGCGGCATGGTCATCAATGGCCGCCCCGGCCTGGCCTGCCACACCAAGACCAAGGATCTGTCCGGCGAGATCACGCTGCTGCCCCTGCCGGTCTTCAAGCTGGTGGGCGACCTGTCCGTAGATACCGGCAGCTGGTTCCGCGAGATGTACACCAAGACCGAGTCGTGGATTCACACCGACAAGGAGTTCGATCCCGCCGCCCTTGAGGAGCGCATGGACAACAAGGTCGCGGTGGGCATCTATGAACTGGAGCGGTGTGTGGAGTGCGGCTGCTGCATCTCTGCCTGCGGCACGGCCCGGCTGCGTGAGGACTTCCTCGGCGCGGCGGCCCTCAACCGCGTGGCCCGGTTCCTCATCGATCCGCGCGACCAGCGGACCGATGCCGACTACTATGAGATCATCGGCAACGACATGGGCATCTTCGGCTGCATGGGCCTGCTGGCCTGCGAGGACGTGTGCCCCAAGCATCTGCCGCTGCAAAACCAGCTCGGCTTCCTGCGCCGCAAGATGGGCATCACGTCCCTCAAACGGATATTCAGGAAGTAACTTGGAATAATGCCTCCGGCGGCCAGGGGGGAAACCTCTTGAAAGAGGTTTCCCCCCTGGACCCCCCTTCCAGAATTTCTTGGCGCCACGCCGCCAGGAAGGGTAGGGGAGGCGGGAGAGCCGGACGGCGGCGTGGAGGGCGCGCGATGAAGTTTCGTCGCCCCGCGTATGAATGAAACAACCCCAAAACGGCGTCCCCGCCGTTTTCGCCAAAAAGTTTTGGAGAGTCCAGAGAACCTTTTTCAAAAGGTTCTCTGGCCGCCGGAGGCATTCCCCTCCGGCCTTCTCACCAAAGGGAGGCAACAATGAGAGAGATTCAGGTCAGGGACGTGATCGACGCGGTGGCGGCCATGTGCATCAAGGCCAACACCGAGCTGCCCGATGACGTCCGCGCCAAGCTGGAGCAGGCCATGGCTGCGGAGACATCCGCATCGGCCAAAGAGGTCCTGCGCCAACTGCTGGAGAACGCCGATCTGGCCAGGGACACCAAGCTGCCCCTGTGTCAGGACTGCGGGCTGGCGGTATTGTTTGTCGAGGTGGGTGACGGTGTGCGTGTGGTGGGCGGCAACCTGCGCGAGGCCATCAACGCGGGCGTGCGCAAGGGATACGCCGACGGCTTTTTGCGCAAGTCGGCCTGTCATCCGCTGACCCGGGCCAACACCGGCGACGGCACCCCGGCCATCATCCACTTTGACATGGTGCCGGGCGACACTTTGAAGCTGGTCTACATGGCCAAGGGCGGCGGCAGCGAGAACATGAGCCGCGTGACCATGCTCTCCCCGGCCCAGGGCTGGGAGGGCGTCAGAAAATTCGTCATCAACCGGGTGGCCGAGGCCGGACCGAACCCGTGTCCGCCCACGGTCATCGGCATCGGCATCGGCGGCACCTTTGACCATGCGGCCAGGATCGCCAAGAAGTCGCTCATGCGCCGGTTGGACGACACGCATCCCGACCCGGACATCGCCGCCAGGGAGCAGGAGCTTGAGGACGCGCTCAACGATCTGGGCATCGGCCCCATGGGCCTTGGCGGCAAGACCACGGTGCTCGGCGTCAAGATCGCCATGGAACCCTGCCATCTGGCGAGCCTGCCGCTGGCGGTCAATGTGCAGTGTCACTCCCAACGTCACGAGGAGGTGGTGCTCTGATGGCTGAATACACGTTGAACACGCCGCTGACCGATGCGGATGTCGAGCAATTGCGGGCCGGGGATGTCGTCTTTTTGAACGGGATCATCTATTCCGCGCGCGACGCGGCCCACAAGAAGCTTATTGAACTGCTCGACGCGGGCAAGGAGCTGCCCTTTGACCTCAAGGGCGCGGCCATCTACTACGTCGGCCCCAGCCCGGCCCCTCCGGGCCGTCCCATCGGCTCTGCCGGCCCCACCACCAGCTATCGCATGGACACCTACGCGCCGAGGCTGCACAGCCTGGGCATGAAGGCGTCTATCGGCAAGGGCAAGCGCAGCGACGAGGTCAAGGAGGCCATGAAGCAGTACAAGGGCGTCTACTTCGGGGCCACGGGCGGCGCGGGTGCGCTGCTCTCCAATTCCATTGTCGAATCCACGGTCATCGCCTTTGACGAACTGGGTCCGGAAGCGATCCGGGCCATGAAGGTCAAGGACTTTCCGCTGCTTGTGATCAACGACTGTTTTGGGGGCGAATTATACGTCAAACCCAAGCTTGACACAGCCGGATAATTGATTCACCAAGGGGCTGGGCGGCGCTGTCGCCCGGCCCTTTTTGCCCGCTGTGTGGGCGCAATTCCGAGATCGCAGAGGTTTTCTAGTCATGGAAAAGGCGTATGTTGGACAGATGGACTGTCGGGACCAGGACCACAATCAAGAGAAGATCTACACGCCGTTCCCCGGTGCGGACGAGAAGTATGACGACGGTTCCGACTGGCGGCTCTACAACCCTGACAAATATCGTGACCCCAGCTGGTCTCCGGACAAGGAATAGCATTCAAGGGGCGTAAGCCCCTTTTCCTTTTCCTGCCTGCCCTTGGCTGCGCGTTGCGGCATTCGTTTCGAGCCGCGACTGCCCGGCTGTCTTCAGGGCGGGCGCGGTTTCGCGCCGCATCCACGGACTGTTCGATACCCTGCGTCCACCCCTTGCCAGTGATTTCATTTCAGAGTATCCCTCCACATTTGGAGGAAACAGACAATGGCCGAAATGTTCGCCCGGCGCATGGGCACCGTTCACCGTTCTTTCATCCGCGAAATCCTCAAAGTCACTGCCAATCCTGAAATAATCTCCTTTGCCGGCGGCCTGCCCAACCCGGAGCTGTTTCCGGTGGCGGCCATGGGCAAGGCTGCCCACGAGGTGTTCTCGAACATCGGGGCGTCGGCCCTGCAATACTCCACCACCGAGGGCGACGCCGGGCTGCGGGCCATCATCGCGCGGCGCTACAGGGAGAACCGGGGCCTTGTCGTGGACCCGGACTCCATCCTCATCACCACCGGCTCCCAGCAGATCCTGGACATCGTGGCCAAGGTCTTCATCGACCAGGGCGACAAGGTGGTCATCGAGCGGCCCGGCTATCTCGGGGCCATCCAGGCGTTTTCCCTGTTCGAGCCGGAGTTTGTCACCGTGTCCCTGGAGCCGGACGGGCCGAACCTCGACGAGCTTGAGGCGGCGTTCCGTGACGGGGCCAAGTGTTTCTACTCGGTGCCCAACTTCCAGAATCCGTCGGGCGTCAGCTATTCGCTGGCAAAGCGCAAGGGGGTGGCCGAGCTGCTGGACAGGTACGACGTGCTCTTCATCGAGGACGACCCCTACGGCGAGTTGCGTTTCATGGGCGAGGACCTGCCGAGCATCTATTCCTTTTGCAACAAGCCCGGCATCCTGTGCGGCTCGTTCTCCAAGATCGCGGCTCCGGGCTTTCGCATCGGCTGGCTCGTGGCCGGGCAGGCCGCCTACGACAAGCTGGTCATCGCCAAGCAGGCCGCGGACCTGCACACCAGCACCGTGGCCCAGGCCATCATGCGCCGCTACCTGGAGACCAACGACATCGAGAGCCACGTGGCCCTGATCCGCGAACGCTACGGCTACCAGCGCGGGGTCATGGTGGAGATGATCCGGCAATACTTCCCGTCCTGTGTCACCATCATCGAGCCCGAGGGCGGCATGTTCCTGTGGGCGACCATGCCCGAGGGGTTCTCGTCCATGGACCTCTTTGATGTGGCCATCAAGGACAAGGTCGCCTTTGTGCCCGGCAGGCCGTTCTATGTGGACGGCACGGGCGAGAACACCATGCGCCTCAATTTCTCCAACTCGGACGAGGCCAGGATCGAGGCGGGCATCAAGCGCCTGGGCAAGAGCATCGAAGCCTTTTTGGAATAACGGCCCTGGCCGCCGGGGGACGGGCGCGGCCTGAAGCAGACAAGGAATACAGCATGTCACAGCATATCGTAGTGATCGGCGGCGTGGCCCTGGGGCCCAAGGCCGCCTGCCGCTTCAAGCGGCTTGAACCCGGCTCGAAAGTGACCATGATCGACCAGAGCGCGCTCATCTCCTATGGCGGGTGCGGCATTCCCTACTATGTCTCGGGCGAGGTCTCCGAGGCGCGCGAGCTGAGCACCACCAGTTTTCACATGGTGCGCGACGTGGAGTTCTTCAAGGAGGTCAAGGGCGTGGACGTGCGCACCCTGACCAGGGCCACGCGCATCGACCGGGAAAACAAGCAGGTCCACATTCAGGACGTGACCAGCGGCGTGACTTCGGTCCTCGACTACGACAAGCTGGTCATCGCCACGGGCGCGACCCCGCGCAGGCTTAATCTGCCGGGCGAGGATCTGGCCGGGGTCAGCTCTGTCTGCAACCCGGACGACGCCACGCGCATCCGCGAGGGCATCTCCAAGGGCGAGGTGGGCAAGGCGGTCATCATCGGCGCGGGCTTCATCGGCCTTGAGATGGCCGAGGCCTTTGCCGACATGTGGGGGGTGGAGACCAGCGTGGTGGAGATCACCGGCCAGCTCATGCCCAGGCTGGTCAGCCCGGCCCTGGCCGCCATGGCCCGGAAGCACATGGAGGAGAACGGGGTCGAGTTCTATTTTGGCGAGTCGGTCAAGGCCATCGAGGGCGAGGATGGCCGCGTCACCCGCGTGGTCACGGACAAGCGGACCCTGGAGGCGGACGCGGTGATCATCGCCGCGGGCGTGGTGCCCATCTCGGATCTGGCGCGCGACGCGGGACTTGCGGTCCATGACCGCGGCGGCGTCTTTGTTGACGAATTCATGCGCACCAGCGACCCGGACATATATGCAGGCGGCGACTGCGCCATCGTCAAGCATCTCATCACCGGCCAGCCCGTGTTCCTGCCGCTGGGGTCCATGGCCAACCGCCAGGGGCGCGTCATCGGCACCAACCTGGCTGGCGGCGACGCCCGGTTCGACGGCGTGGTCGGCTCCTTTGTGGTCAAGCTCTTCGAGACCTCCCTGGCCGGGACCGGCCTGAGCCTCGAAGCGGCCCTGGCAGCCGGGTTCGATGCCGTGAGCGTGCTCCTGGTCCAGCTGGACAGGGCGCATTTCTACCCCACCAAGGAGCTGATGACCCTGGAGATGATCGTGGAGAAGACCACCCGCCGCGTGCTCGGGGTCCAGGGGTTCGGCAGCTCGGGCGACGCCATGGTCGGGCGCATCAACGCCGTGGCCGCCATCCTCAGGCATCAGCCCACGGTGGACGACATCTCCAACCTGGAGATGGCCTACGCCCCGCCGTTTGCCTCGGCCATGGACGTGCTCAACTCCCTGGCCAATCTGGCGGACAACGTGCTGCTCGGCATCAATCGCGGGGTCGGCCCGGACGGCTTTGCCGAGCTGTGGGACCAGCGCGACAACGGCTCGTGTTATTTTCTCGATTGCCGCGAGGAGGCGGACGCCGGGGAGTATCTGGCCCGCAATCCCGGCCAGTGGCACAACATCCCCCAGGGCAAGCTGCGCGAGCGGCTGGCCGAGGTGCCGCGCGACAGGCCCGTGGTCCTGGTGTGCAACACCGGCGCGCGCTCCTACGAGGCGCAGATCATCCTCGACGAGCAGGGGTTCGGCAACGTGGTCAATGTCCAGGGCGGCATGGCCGCCATCAGGAAATACGGGATCGACCTCTAATCGGCATCGGCCAGCGGATAAAACGTGCGTTTTCTGATCGTTGACGACGACGAGAGCATCCAGCTCTACCTCCAGGCGGTCCTGGCCCCGTTTGCCCGCTGCGACGGCGCGGCCAGCGGCGAGGCCGGGGTGGCCGTGTTCGACGGGGCCCACGCCGCGGGCGATCCCTACGACGTGGTCATGATGGATATCCTGATGCCGGGCATGGACGGCCATCAGGCGGCGGAAACCATGCGCGCCCGCGAGGCCGCGCTGGGTGTCGGCCCCTTGCAGGCGTTCAAGCTGGTCATGATCACCTCCCTGGTGGACGATGCCAACGTCAGCCGGGCCTTTTTCCAGGCCCACGCCACCTGCTACCTGGTCAAGCCCTTTGACAAGGCCACGATCCTGGACGAACTGCGGGAGAATCTCATTCTCTGACAGGGAGAGATGGGATAGACCGGACATTACGTCCGTGGCTGATATCGTGTTGCCGAATTGGTTTATCTGTGGTATCGGCCAACCACGTGGCAGGGGGCCTTTCTGGTGACCTAAACTGTCCATTTGAGAGTTTTCAAGAAAGCCAAATCCATGACCCGGTTCAGCGGCAAGAGGCCTGCGTTCACGGTTGTTGATGAATTGGACCTCACACAAGAGGAAGGTGCGTGATGGGCTGGGTAATTGCTATCCTTGTGGTTGTTTATTTGATCGTAATGTGCATCATTGCGAACAGGGAAAACGTCAATCCGTATCAGCTAACGCTGCGTCAACCTCGGCCCGCACCAACGCGTCCCGAACCGAAGGAGTGATGTAGATGACTTTGTTTTTCGCCGCCGTGAGGTGGGGGCGTACTCAGAATTAGGGGGACACCATACCTATTTACCAGGAAATCGTTTCTTGACGGCGAGGTAGTTGAAGCAATCGAAGGAGTGATTCATAAGCACGAAAGAACGGGAAGGCCGTTGGGGAACCTGGCTTTTTTTGATCGCATCTTATCTCTTACCGGACTTGATATGCGGCCCCGAAAGCCAGGGCGGAAGAAGAAAGTCAGCTAGGTGTCGTTGTAAAGTCCCCTTTCATAGGGCCAGTTAACGGTAGAGACTCCCGACAGTTTTCGGGGGGGTTGCCCAGAGGGCAGGGGGTACCCCCTGCCCTCTGGGCAGCAAAATTTATCGGCGACATATTCCCCAGGGATTCATGAGGACGTCCCTCGTTGTACTCACGGATAAAGTCCTCCGTAATGGCCCGAACTTCGCTCAGGCTGTTGAACACGTACAAATCAAGCACTTCTTCTCTGTAGGTCCGGTTGAACCGCTCGATGTATGAGTTCTGGGTGGGCTTGCCAGGCTGAATGAACTCCAGATTCACGCCATGCGATTCTGCCCAGGCCGCCATGACAGTCCCCGAGAACTCCGGACCATTGTCCATTCGCAACCTTTCGGGATAGCAGCCACGCTCTTCGGCGACCCGATCCAGCACCCTTACCACTCTTCCTGCTGGCATATTGGTATCGATTTCCACGGCCAAGGCCTCACGGTTGTAATCATCCACAGCGTTGAAAGTCCTGAAGACGCGACCGCTGTAAAGGGTGTCCCGCATGAAATCGATCGACCAGCAATGGTTTGGCGCAAGCGGCTGGGCCACTGCCGTCCGAGAGGCTTGCGGAAGCCGCTTCTTGGCCTTGCGCTTCAGGTTCATTTTCAAGAGGCAGTAAACCCTCCAAACCTTCTTGTGGTTCCAGGGCTTGCCCTGCTGTCGAAGGACGTTGAAAAGTTTACTGAAGCCCCATGTAGGCTTTTTCTCGGCCAGTTCAGTCAAGGCTGCGATGACATCGCTATCGTCCCGCGGGTGCGGCTTGTAGGCGTAGTAGCTCCTACTGATGCCCATGGCCGCGCAGGCCTTGCGCGAGCTCAGCTCAAACGCGTTGACCATGTGCGTGACAACTTCCTTGCGTTGAACTGGCCTCAGAGTTTTTTTTCGATTACATCCTTGAGCGCCATGTTTTCCAGGCTGAGGTCGGCGAACATCTGCTTGAGCTTACGGTTCTCCGCTTCGAGATCCTTCATCCGTTGGATATCGGATGCCTCCATGCCGCCATACTTTGACTTCCACTTGTAGTACGTGGCGCTGCTCACGCCGTGCTCGCGGCAGACATCGACGACAGTCCGTCCGCCTTCCACTGCCTTCAGGATCTTGACGATCTGGTACTCACTGAACTTCGATTTACGCATACAAAACTCCTGTCCCATTTTGGGCCAGAAGTCTCTACTTGGCAATGGACCTAGTTTACGGGGACTTTACATCGTCACTAATTTCCAGCAAGAAATAGGTATGGTGTCCCCCTAATTTCGAAGAGTTTTCAAGCAAACTTCAACAGATCAAAGGCTCCCGCACCAAGGGGTACATGGTTACAACTAATAGTTTTCAAAAAGCAGCGCTAACTCTTGCTAGAAATCTAGGAATCGGCTTAATTCGAGTAATGCCTGACAGCCAAGTGAAATTTCTAATGTACCATATGACGCCACAACTTATTGAAGACATTCGTAGAGGATTTCCAAAACGCACACAGCTTGGCTTAACAGATCAATCATACATATCCGAAAACGAGACCACTTACTTCACAGACTCAGGATATTGCTTCTACTCACTTGAACAGATGGTTGGCCATTATTTGGAACAAAGCTTCATTTCCAATGGCTAGGAAAGACACCCCCTAAATTGCTATATATCGAGGGGTATAAACTAGCGTTGAAAGCTCCACTTTATCCTCAAGACCTCGTTCACCTGCTGCGTCTATGATTCTCTTCTTCTCATCGTCCTCTAAATTTGGTCCTAAAACTATACGATTAATAAGACGATGAAGATCAAATCCAACCTTGATCCCTTCATCTGGGATTTGCACGCCGAACTCTGATGCCAACCTTAATGATATAGTCAAACGAAATTCCTTTTCCCAGCTAAAAGCCATATGCTTGCAATAAAAAATGCCTAGCATCGACCGCCTTAGTTTTTCTTTCGAAAGATCAACATACTCAACAGGACCACCTCGGAGAACTTCGATGCCATACTCAGGCTTCAGCCTAAATGGTTCCGCTGAAAGTGATATAAGTTCAGGAGTGGTGCATATAGCTACTCCTTTTCGAGACTGAGCATATAGCTTCCACATAGCATCGCTTTCATATGATGACCGATGCCAGCAACTAATCTTTGTCATGCGTCGCAAATCGGCAAAAGCCCTTTCAAGAGGCTCAACACCTTTGTTCGTTTCATCATTTTCAACTGCTGGGTGAGTAATAGTAGCAGCTCCTTCAAATATATCCTCAAATTGAGACGCGGCTGCGTGGTAAAGAGAAGATGACTCCAAGAAATCGACGAATCGATCAGTAGAAAAATATCTCCAGAGAGTCTCGCCCCAAATAACCTTACCGTCTTGAATTTCTTCCATATTTCTTAGTGTCTCTTTCAGTAGTAGCTTTAATTTCACTGTGCATCATTTCACCAAGCCTTAACACTGAAGATATGTATGTACAGAGATAGTATTCACCTGACACCGCCGCCCCTGGCGGGGTGAGTTCCGCGGCTTCTTCGGTTTCCGTTTCCTTGCCTTTCACGAATTAGAGGGACACCATACCAATTTCTTGACATCTGTCACATGCGAAGTATCAAAATCAGATATTTCTAAAACCGCCAACCGGAAAGGGGGACAGCCTGTATGGCCGTCCCCCTTCTTGTTTCAATGGATGAACTCCAATCAGATGCGGCCTTCCTCCACGGCGTGGCAGGCCACTACCGAGCCGGTGGGCAGGGTCAGGCGGGCCGGGATGTCGCGCCTGCACCGCTCGCCCACGTGGGGGCAGCGGCCATGGAAGACGCAGCCCGAGGGCAGGTTGATGGGGGTGGGCACGTCGCCGGAGAGCTTGACGTGGTCGTGGGCCCGGCCACCGAGGCGGGGGATGGCCGAGAGCAGGGCCTGGGTATAGGGGTGGCGCGGGCTGGTGAAGAGCTCCCTGGCCGTGGCCAGCTCGCAGACGCAGCCCAGGTACATGACCGCCACGCGGGTGGAGATGTGCTGGACCACGCTCAGGTCGTGGCTGATGAACAGGTAGGTCAGGCCGAACTGCTCCTGGGCGTCCATGAGCAGGTTGAGAATCTGCGCCTGGATGGAGACATCGAGCGCGGCGATGGGCTCGTCCGCCACGATGAACTCCGGGCCCACCACCAGGGCGCGGGCAATGGAGATGCGCTGGCGCTGCCCGCCCGAGAACTCGTGGGGGAAGTTGCTGGCCCAGACCGGGTCCACGCCCACCTGGAGCATGACCTCGGCCACTTTTTTCCTGACATCGCTGGCCGTCATTCCCGGGTTGTGGAACCGCACCGGCTCCTCAAGGATCTGGCGCACGGTCATGCGCGGGTTGAGGGACGCGTACGGGTCCTGAAAGACCATCTGCATGCGGGTGCGGTAGGGGAGCATGGCCGTGGAGCCGAGGTTGTCGATGCGCTTGCCGCGATAGAGAATCTCGCCCCGGTTGGGCTGGTACAGGCCCATGACCGTGCGCGCCAGGGTGGATTTGCCGCACCCGGACTCGCCCACCACGCTCAGGGTTTCGCCGGGCTGCACGTCCAGGGACACCCCGTTGACGGCCTTGACCACGGTCCGCTCGCGGACGATCCTGCCGCCCTTGAGCCTGAGCTGGTCAAGCATCGAGCCGGAGATGTCGAAGTGCTTGTCTATGTCCTTGATTTCCAGGATGGGATTCATGGTCATCTGCCTCCTTCGCGGACAAAGCAGGCGACCTGCGCCCCGCGGGGGCTCTCGAAGAGCACGGGCACGTCGCTGGCGCATCGTTCGATGCGCTCCGGGCAACGCGTCTGGAAAGGACACCCGGCGGGCATGTCGAGCAGCGAGGGCATCATGCCGGGAATCTGGTTGAGCCGCTTTTTGCCGCCCGCCATCTGGGGCAGCGCCTTGATCAGCCCCTGGGTGTAGGGATGCTGGGGGTTGTCGATGATCTGCCGGGTGGGGCCGACCTCCACCACCTTGCCCGCATAGAGCACGGCGATGCGCTGGGTGACCTCGGAGACCACGGCCAGGTCGTGGGTGATGAGGATCAGGCCCATGTTCTCGGTCTTGCACAGCTCAAGGAGCAGATCCATGATCTCGGCCTGGATGGTCACGTCAAGGGCCGTGGTCGGCTCGTCGGCGATGATCAGGCTCGGGCTGGTCAAAAGCGATATGGCGATGACGATGCGCTGGCGCATGCCGCCCGAGAACTCGTGGGGATACTGGGTCAGCCGCTTTTCCGGCGAGGGGATGTAGACCTTGCGCAGCTTGTCCAGACAGATGGCCTCGGCCTCCTTGTCCGACACCTTCATGTGGGCGTGGATGGTCTCCTTCATCTGGGTGCCGATGGTCAGGACCGGGTTGAGGGTCATCATCGGGTCCTGGAAGATCATGGCGATGCGGTTGCCCCGGATCGTGCGCATCTTCTCGTAGGGGAATTTGGCGATGTCCTCGCCCTTGAAGATGATCTGGCCGTCGGTGATCCGGCCCGGCTTGGAGATGAGATTGATGATGGAGAAGCCGAGCACGGATTTGCCCGCCCCGGACTCGCCCACGATGCCGAGCCGCTCGCCCTTGTGTATGGTCAGGCTGACGTTGCGCACGGCCCGGACAATGCCGGAGCGCAGGGCGAAGTCCACCCGCAGGTTCTTGATTTCAATGAGTGGTTCCACGATCTACCCCTTGTACAGTTTGGGGTTGAGGAAGTCCCGGAGCCAGTCGCCAAGGAGGTTGATGACCAGGATCAGGGTGACGAGCAGGATGCCGGGGAAGATGGTGATCCACCACGAGCCGGAGAATATGTACTGGAAACCCGCCGTGATCAGCGAGCCCAGCGACGGCTTGGTCACCGGCATGCCAAGGCCGAGGAAGGAGAGGGCGGCCTCGCTCATGATGGCGTTGGCCACCTGCACGGTGGAGATGACCAGCACCGGCGAGAGGGTGTTGGGCAGGATGTGCCGCCACATGATGCGGATGCGCGGCAGGCCGATGACCCTGGCTGCCTCCACGTATTCCTTCTTGCGCTCGGCCAGCACCGAGGCGCGCACGGTGCGCGCGTATTGCGGCCACTCGGCCAGGCCGATGATGACGATGAGCAGCGGCACGGCCACCTTGTTGTACCCGGCCACGCCGAATATGGTCTGGACAATGGCCCCGATGAAGATGGCGACCATGTAGGTGGAGAAGGACAATTGCACGTCGGCTATGCGCATGAGGATGGTGTCGAGCCGTCTGATATAGCCGGAGAGCAGGCCCACGATGATGCCGATGAATGCCTGCAGACAGACCGCGCCCACGCCGATGAGCAGCGAGACGCGCATGCCGTAGAGCATGGTGGACAGGATGTCGCGGCCCTGGGCGTCGGTGCCCATCAGAAACTTGGCGTTGCCGCCCTCTGTCCAGGCGGGGGGAATCTGCGCATCCATGACGTTGATGGTGCGCGAGTCGTAGGGATTGTGCGGGGCGATGACCGGCGCGGCAAAGGCCGAGAACACCAGCAGCGCCAGGATGATGAAGCTCCCCAGCGCCACGGGGTCGCGCAGGAAGCTGTGGAGCATGTAGGATTCCTTGAAACGGTTCCATCTGGCGCGCATCACTTCCTCCCCGCCACGCGGACCATGGGGTTGACCAGTCCGTAGATGATGTCCACCGCCGTGTTGACGAGCACGAAGACAAAGCCGACGAAAACGAGATAGGCGACCATGAGCGAGGTGTCGGACCGCTCCACGGACTCGATGAACATGGAACCCATGCCCTGCCACTGGAACACGGTCTCGGTCAGGATGGTGAAGGCGACCATGATGCCGAGCTGCACGCCGCCCACGGTGATGACCGGGAGCAGCGTGTTCTTGAAGGCGTGGACCCACCAGATGCGCCGGGGCCTGAGCCCCTTGGCCCAGGCGTACTTGACGTACTCGCTCTCAAGCACCTCCATCATTTCCGAGCGGATGAGGCGGATGAAGAGCGGGAGCATGATGGAGGAGAGGGCCACGGACGGCATGATCAGGTGTTGCAGGCCGTCCCAGGTCACCAGCCCGCTTTCCCACCAGCCGAACAGGAGCACGGTCTCGCCCCGGCCAAAGGAGGGGAGCCATTTCAGCTCCACCGAGAAAATGTAGATGAGCAGGATGGCCGTCAGGAAGACCGGCATGGACACGCCGACGGTGGACACGCCCATGACGATCCGGCTCAGGAGGCTCTTTGGCTTGATGGCCGCGTAGATGCCGAGCGGCACGGAGAGCAGGGTGATGATCAGCGCGGCGCAGAAGACCAGCTCCAGGGTGGCCGGGGCCTTTTTGAGGATGACCTCCGTTGCCGGCTTCTTGAAGAAATAACTGAGCCCCAGGTCTCCCTTGGCCGCAGCGCCCAGGAATCGGACATACTGGACCAGGAAGGGGTCGTTGAGACCGAGCTGTTCACGGATTTCAGCCCGCTCGGCAGGGGTGACGCGCTGGCCCACGAGGTCGCGGACCGGGTCGCCGAAGTTGTGTTTGATGGCGAATCCGATGCAGCTGATGATCAGCATGACGATCATCGCCTGAAGGATTCGTTTGACTGCGAATGCGAACATGGCTTCTCGTTTCTTGCTAGGCGTTTTTGCGATGCGGCTCCCGGATGGGCTGCATCCCGGGGCGCTGGCGCGGCCCCAAGTGTTGCGTCAAAGGGGAACCCCGGTCCAGCCAGGGTTCCCCTTAGTTCTCTTTTACGTCGTATGCAAGTGCGGCCCGAAGGCTACTGGATGATCAGGTCTCCGAAGTACGGGAAGTCCATGACGTTCACGATTTCCTCGGTGTTCATGTTCTTCTTGGAGGCCCAGGAGAGGTTCTGCCAGTGCAGGGGGATGTATCCGGCCTCGTCGGACTGGATCTGCTCCACTTCCTGGAGCATGGCGGCGCGCTTGGCCGGGTCGGTCTCGGTCTGCGCGGCCAGGGTCAGCTCGTCCACCTTGGCGTTGCAGTAGTTGCCGGAGTTGTACTGGCCGTAGCCGGTCTCGGCGTTGCGGCACATGGACAGGAACTCGTAGAAGTTTCCGGAGTCCTCGGTGTCCGCGTGCCAGCCGATCATCTGGATGTCGGCTGCCTGGGCGTCGTACTCGTCCCAGTACTGTGCCTTGGGCATGGTCTTGAGGCTGATCTTGATGTTGATCTTGGACATCATGGACACAAAGGCCTCGGCGATCTGGGCATCATTCACGTAGCGGTTGTTGGGGGCGATCATGGTCGCCTCGAAACCGTCGGCCATCCCGGCCTCGGCCATCAGGGCCTGGGCCTTTTCCAGGTCAAAGCGGGGGGTCAGCGCGGGGTTGTGGCCCACATAGCTGGCCGGGCTCATCTGGCCTGCGGCGGTGGCGAAGTTGTTCATGATCTTCTCGACCACGCCATTGTTGTCATAGGCGTAGTCCATGGCCAGACGGACCTTGGGGTCCTTCAGGGCCGGGTTGCGCTCGCCATTGAGCTGGAAGGTGATGATGCGCGTGCCGGACATGGTGACAAGCTTGATGTCCGGGGCGCTGCCGAGATGGTCCAGATCCTGGGGCGGCACGGGGTTGATGAAGTCCACGTCGCCGGAGAGCAGGGCGGCCACGCGGGTGGCGTCGCTCTTGATCGGGGTGAGGACGATCTCCTCCACGTTTCCGCTCTTGTCCCAGTAGTCGGCAAAGCGGGTGAACACGGTCTTGACGCCCTGCTCGCGGGAGGTGACGGCGAACGGGCCGGTGCCGGACTCGTTGTCGTTGGCAAAGGAGTAGTCGGTCTTGATGATCAGGTCCTTGGGCTTGCCCTTGTCATCTGTGCCTGTGTAGAATTTCTTGTCTATGGGGAAGAGGTAGGTGGCCATGTTCAGCACCAGGCCATAGGGCTTGGAGGTGACGAGGTCCACGGTGTAGGGGTCAATGATATTGGCGGCCACGAAAGGCTCGAAGAGACCCTTGTAGTCGTCGCTCTTCTTGAGGCGGTCCAGGGTGAAGGCCACGTCCTCGGCGGTGAATTCGTTGCCCGAGTGGAACTTGACGCCCTTGCGCAGGAAAAAGCGCATGGTCAGGTCGTCGATGCGCTCCCATTTCTCGGCCAGGCGGGGCACGAAGTGCATGTCCTTGCTGTCATAGCGGACCAGCGGGTCGAAGACCATGTGGGAGAGCTGGAGCATGCCGCCGGAGAGCTGGACATGCGGGTCGAGCGACACCGGGTCGGCGTCAAAGGCGAGTTTGAGGGTCACTTTTGCGGGGGCGGCAGGGGTCTCGGGGGCGGCTTTCTCGGCCTGTTCCTTGGGCTCGTCTGCGCCGCACCCGGCCAGCAGCAGGGCGCATAGGGCGGTGGCGAGAATGAACAGGGAGAAGGTGCCGGCGGATTTCATCGACGACAGTTTCATAGGGGTTCCTCCATAAGTGAAATAATACGCCAAACGGGGTGGGCGTAACCAAACCTCTCCATGCCCCCGACGCAGCGGGCCGTGCGTATTGCGCACGCGGCCAGGGGTTTGCCTTGGCCGGGCAACGCTGTATAAGGGGCTGACGAAAACATGAAATGAATACACGCTTCGCAGGATTTTAACAATAGCGGACACGTTGTTTGTGCAAGGAGCATCGGGAGAATAATGTTCAGGAAAATGTTTTTAAACAGTTGTTTTGTGCTGGTTGTTTTTCTTGTGGCCGGTTGCGCCGCGTCCTACGGTCCGATCACCCGGCCAGGGCCGTCGAAAGTTCTTGCGCTGGATGACGGTTTTGATTTTTCCGTGACCATCGAAAAGGGGCAGGTGCTCGCCCTGGTCATGCCGCAGCCGAGGAACGGGCACACGCTCACGGGGGCCGCGTTCGATCCGGGCGTGCTCCGGCTGGACCACTACCTGGAGTATGACGAGGGCGGGCGGCGCGCCCGGTACATGTTCACCACCCTTGAGAACGGCCTGACGGACGTGCTGATCAGGATGGAGCCCGCGGGCGGCGGGAGTGCGCAGGTCTACAAGCGGGTGAGCGTCAACGTGGGCACCGGGACCAGCCTGTTCTGACCGCTCAGGCGAACCGCTGGGCCGTCTTGGTCAGGGTGAAGTCGAGGAGCGAGGCCCCGTCCATGACGGCCTGGACCAGGGCCAGCGGGCTCAAGTAGCCCGCGCGCCAGTCGCAGGTCATGGTCACGGTGTCGCCCTCCATGGCCGCCTCCCGGATCAGGGGGCGGATGTCCAGTTCCCTGGTTCCTTTCCTGGCCTGTCTCGTGATCAGCCACTGGTCCCTGGCCAGGAATGCGGCCCATTGGGCCATGCGCCCGGCCACGTTGTCGAGCACGCGCAGTGCATACGTTTCCTCGACGGGCTGGGGCTGGCTCTTGCCCATGGACAATCGTTCGACCCGTAGGGGGGCAAGCCCCAGGGGCATGGCCCGGCGCAGCCCTTCGAGCACGTTCTCGGGGTCGAAATCCTGGCGCAGGAAGACGTTGATCCACTCCTCCCGGCTCGACACGCCCACTGGCAGGGCCATGCCGAACGAGAGCTTGGGCATGGGGTGGAACCCGGCGGAGAAGCTCAGCGGCAGCCCGGCCCGGCGCAGGGCGCGCTCGAACACGGCCTGCAACTCAAGCTGGCTCAGGTAGGCCGCTGGTCCGGTCTTCTCGTACCAGATGCGAAAATGGGAGCCCCGGACGGTCAGGTCCGGCTTTTCCACCGAATAGGGTGGCTGTTCGCCCTCCTGGTCGCGCCCGGCAAAGACGAGCCTGGGCCGGATGTCCTTGTGGCGCTGGGCGGTCAGGGTCGAGACATGGTCGTCATGGCCGCACACCCCGCAGTTGCGGCAGGCGGCGTAGCGACAGTCTTCGGTCACCTTGCCCGCCAGGGCGCGCTTGCGCTCGGTCAGCAGAAACCCCCGGGTCAGGCCGCAGGAGAGGTGATCCCAGGGCAGGGGGGCTTCCGGGTCGCGTGGCCCGGTGTACTCGTCCCAGGAGAGGCCCAGTTCCTCCACGGCCCGTTTGTACGGGGCAAGGGAGAGGTGGTCCTTCCAGCTGGAGAAGAGCGCGCCCTCGCGGTAGGCCCGCTCGACCACCTCGGCCAGCCGTCGGTCGCCGCGCGAAAACAGCCCTTCGAGGGTGGTCATCTCTGGTTCGTGAAATTTCAGATTGATCCGCTTGTGGGCGCGGAACCGGTCGCGCAGGTAGCCGATGCGCCGGTATATTTCCGCATAGGGAAGCTGCGGGTCCCACTGGAACGGGGTCTGCGGCTTGGGCACGAAGGGCGATACCGCCGCCGTGACCTGGAGCCGCTTGATGTGCCAGCCCGCCGCGTCGCGCACCTTGATGCAGAGATCGACGATGGCGTCCAGGTCCGCGTCGGTCTCGGTGGGCAGGCCGATCATGAAGTAGAGCTTGACCCCCTGCCAGCCGTTCTCGAAGAGCAGGCGGACGTGCTCGACCAGTTCCGCCTCGGTCACGCCCTTGTTGATGACATCGCGCAGCCGCTGGCTGCCCGCCTCCGGGGCCAGGGTGGCGCCGGTGCGCCTGATGGACGAGATGCGCTCCATGATGGGCGCGGACAGCGAGCCCACGCGCAGGGAGGGGAGCGAGATGGATATCTGTTCGGCGGCGCATTTGTCGAAGCTGCGGGTGAAGAAGGTGTCGAGCGCCGAGAAATCGCCTGTGGACAGGGAGAGGATCGAGGTCTCCTCGTAGCCGGTCTCGGCCAGTCCCCTGGTCAGGATGTCGTCCAGGGTGTCGAGCGAGCGTTCGCGCACCGGGCGGTAGATCATGCCCGCCTGGCAGAACCGGCAGCCGCGCGTGCAGCCGCGCGCGATCTCCATGGTCAGCCGGTCGTGGACAGCGCCATAGGGCACGGCGGTGCGGCGCGGGAACGGGGCTGCGTCAAGATCGTCCACCACGGCCTTTTCGACCGTCTCGTATCCCGCCACCAGCGGCTTGAGCGGCAGGCCCGGCCCTTGATCCTCGAAAAAAGACGGCACATAGACGCCGGGGATGTCGATCAGTCCGCGCAGCAGTTGCGCCCTGGATTCTCCGGCCTCTCGGCTCTGCTCGATGCGGGCCAGGATGGCGGGCAGGGCTTCCTCGCCGTCGCCAAGGACCATGGCGTCGAAGAACGGGGCCACGGGCTCGGCGTTGAAGGTGGAGCCGCCCCCGGCGATGATCAGCGGGTGGTGCTCGTCGCGCTCTGCCGAGCGCAGGGGGATGAAGCCCAGGTCGAGCATGTAGAGAACATTGGTGTAGCACAGCTCGTGGGTGAGGCTGAAGGCGATGGCGTCCATCTTGGCCAGGGGGGTGTCGGATTCCAGGGTGGCCAGGGGCGCGCCGTGGCTGCGCAGGATGGCCGCCGTCTCTTGGCACGGGGTGTAGACGCGCTCGGCCCAGAACCCTGGATGGGCGTTGACCGCCTCGGAGAGGATTTTCTGCCCCAGGTAGGACATGCCCACTTCGTACATGTCGGGAAAGGCGAGGGCGCAGCGCACGGTCACGGTGGCCGGGTCCTTGAGCACGGCCCCCCATTCGCTCCCGATATAGCGGGAGGGGCGGGGCAATATGGGCAGCAATTCCTTCATGTTCCAAGAGCCTCGCGCGGGTTTCAATGAAAAGCGGAGCCGGTCCGTTCAGGAACCGGCTCCGCTTCCCTGGTGTGTCGGATCGGGGTCAGCTAGACCAGCTTGAGTCCGCCGCCCGTGCTCGAAAGGTCGAGCCCGCCGCTGGACAGGGAGATGTTGGTGACGGCCTCGATGTACTTGTTCTTCAGTTCCTCGGGGCAGTGCTTGTATTCGAAGAGCACGTGGTCCATGGAGATCCAGCCGTGCATTTCCTGGTCAAAGGGGTAGCCGAAGGGCAGCAGCACCATCTGGGTTCCCTGCTGCGTGGGCATGGCCTGAATGGTCGCGGGGTCCTCGATCCTGTTGGCCGCGGTGTCGAACTTGCCGACGACCATGTCGCCGCTGACGAGTTTGACCAGCCTGATGTCATAGCTCATGGAAAAGTCTCCTTGGTGTTGTGGGTCGGCCTCTTAAGTATGTATGGCATGGCGTGGTGTCAAGCGGCCAGTGCCCTGGCGGGCGGGCCGGGTGAAAAGGCGGCGGGGGCGCGTCGCTGCTGCGACGGCCCCCGCCTGGGTCGTGTCCGTGTCCATCCCCGGTCACGGACACGACCGTGTGAGTGAGTGGAGCTATGCCCGTTCAGGGCCGTGCAGAATGGCCATGACTTCCTTGGTGTCGTGGGGCAGGGCTGCCTCGCCCTTGGAGGCGACCTCCAGCTTCGAGGCCACGTAGATGGCGAGGAAGCTCACGAGCATGACGAATCCGCCGGGGTTGTTGAACTGGAGGAAGGTCGGGAGCATGTCCTTGCCCAGGATCATGGCGAATGAGCCGGTGATGCCGACCACCAGCCCGGCGCAGGCACCGTTCTTGGTCATCCTCGGCCACCACACGCCCATGACCAGCACCGGGAAGAAGGTGGAGGCGGCGATGGCAAAGGCCAGGCCCACGAGGATGGCGATCTGCATGTTCTCGGCCCACAATCCCAGCGGGATGCCCAGCAGGCCGACGAAGACCGAGGCCACGCGGGCCACCTTGACGCGGGAGACCTCGGGCATGGTCGGGTTGAAGACATTGACCACCAGGTCATGGCCGATGGCCCCGGCGCAGGCGATGATCAGCCCGGCCACGGTGGAGAGGATGGCCGCAAAGGCTCCGGCCACCACGATGCCCAGCAGGATCTGGCCGCCGAAGTACGAACCGGCCACGGGCACGGCCAGGTTCTGGCCGTTGTCGGCCAGCCAGGCCATCTGGTGCTGGCTGACGCCCAGGGTGTCGCCCTGCAGATAGATGTAGCGGATGACGTGACCCACGTAAGGGCTCAGGATGTAGAACATGCCGATGAGCAGCAGCACGTAGATGACCGTGCGGCGCGCGGCCTTGCCGTCGGGCGCGGTGTAGAAGCGCACCAGGATGTGGGGCAGTCCGGCGGTGCCGAACATGAGCGCCAGGAGCAGGGACAGGGTGTCCTTCAGGCTGGTCAGCCAGAAGCCGGGAGAGGTGTAGGCCGCGCCGTCGAACATCTTGCCTGCCTCGGGAGCCGGGCCTTTGAAGGAGGCGAGGAACTGCACCACGTCGGTGTAGGTGTATCCCTTGATGACGAACGGGATGAAGGCGAGCAGGAACATGGCGCCGAACAGGATCCAGAACTGGACCAGCTGGTTGACCGTGGTCCCTTTCATGCCGCCCACCGTGACGTAGACGGTGATGATCAGGGCGATGACGATGATGGCCGTCTTGTATTCCATGCCCAGCAAGAGGCCCATGACCTTGCCCGCGCCCAGCATCTGCGGGGCCATGTAGAAGAGCGAGATGAAGAGCACGCCGACGACGCCGAGTATGCGCGCCGTCTTGGAGTGGAACCGCTCGGACACGAAATCGGGCACCGTGTAGCGGCCAAACTTGCGCAGCGGGCTGGCCAGGAACAGGAGCAGGGCGATGTAGCCGACAAAGAAGCCCAGGGCGTAGATGATGCCGTCGAAGCCGAAGAGGAAGGCGACGCCGGCCACGCCCAGGAACGAGGCCGCCGAGAGGTAGTCGGACGAGATGGCCGAGGCGTTGATGAACGAGTTGACCTTGCGTCCGGCCAGGTAATAGTCGGCTGAGGTTTTCTGTTTTCGGAACATCACGGTGGTGACCACCGTGAATGCCAGCATGAGCCCTATGAGAACCAGGGCGGTGATGGGTATTTGATATCCAGCTTCCATGATCAGTCTCCTTGCACGATGGATTCGATTTCGTCTTCAATGGCGTTGGCCTTGCCCACGTACCAGATGAACAGTCCCCAGGTGATGGGGTAGATGGCTACCGCCACCAGCCAGTAGTGCAGGGGAAAGTTCAGGATGCTGATCTGGGTGACCGCGTCCTTTGCCAGGTAGACGAGCAGGAAGATGCCGATGACAAAGGCAAAGTACGGGATGCCGATACCAAGCGCGAAGTTGAGCTGTTTTTTTCTGATGGCCTCGATTTGATCCATGATTGTTCCCCCTTGTTGGTTGGCAGGTTTGCTGTTGAGCCTGTTTTAAAGTAGGATTGATGCACGATGCATGGCTTTTCAGGTAAACGGTCAAACTCGCCCGGTCGCGGGAATCGGACCATTGGCCCCTGCGGTTAACGGGTCCATTTGACAGGTAAGCGGTCGCCAGGGCGGCCATGGAGTCGAAATTGAGCGACGAATCAGGGCATTCGCGTCTTCCGGGAGCGCTTTCAGGCGGTCATTTCGGTGCGCCCGCCGGGCTTGATCGCGAGCTGCTCCAGATGGCCCGCGACGGCAAGCTGGCCGGGTTGCGCAGCACTCGGCGCGATCTCGTGCAGGACTGGCTCGATACCGGGTTGACCGCCGAGGAGACCTGCAAGCGGCTTTCGGCCTACAACCGCTCGGTCATCCAGGCCGTGCTGGAGGCGCACGCCCAGGAGTATCCCTGGCTGCGCCAGTGCACCTTTCTCGAATTCGGCTCTGGCGGTCGCGACGAGCAGGTCATCGGCTCGGACCAGGACAACGGGCTGCTCATGGGCGTGGACCCTGACCCGGATGATCTTGACGATGTGGCCCAGTCCATCGTGGTGGCTCTGGACGGGGCGGGAATCCCCTTGTGCGATGGCGGGGTCATGGTCAGCAACGAGGCGTGGCGGGGCAGTTTCGACACCTGGCTGGCCCGGCTCACGGGCTGGCTCTCCAACCCTGCGGAGAAGGGTGCCTGGCAGTCGGGCCTGATCCTCGACTTCAAGGGCGTGTTCGGTCCCCAGGACGAGGTGACGCGGCTACGCACGCGATTGTGGGAATACGTCCGCACCAAGCCCATCGCCCTGTCCCTGCTCATCGGCGAGTTGACGGACTACAAGCTTCCCCTGACCTTTTACGGCGCGTTCATCACCGAGCGCACCGGGCCGTGGCACGGCCATATCAATATAAAGAACAGCGTGCTGGCGCACCTGACCAACAGCGCGCGCATCCTTGCCCTCAAATACAACCTCGCTCCGCACAACACCTGCGACCGCATCCGGGCCATTGCCCAGGCCGGGCATGTCACCGCCGGGCACGGCGGGCGGCTGCTCGACGCCTGGGAATGCCTCCAGCGCAAGCGGCTCGATATCGGGCTGGCCTGCGACGCCGAGGGGGTGCCGCCCCACAATTATGTTGATCCGTCGCAGCTCGACGCTGCGGAGCGGGCGCGGCTCAAGGCGGCCATCCAGGCCGTCGAGAAGCTGGTGCGGCTGGTTCAGGCCGGAGCCGGGCTGTGAGCAGCCCGGCTGTGCCGGGCGGCGTCATATTTGCATCGGCCCTTTGGACCGATTGTTTGATGACGCTCTGTTGACGCCCGTTCAATTCAAGGATGCCCTTGTGAATGTTCTGATCATCAACCTGACCCGGTTCGGCGACCTCATCCAGACACAGCCCGTGATTTCCGGCTACGCCGGTCTTGGGTACAGGGTGGGGCTGGTCTGTCTTGAGAATTTCGCCTCGGCGGCCAGCCTGCTCGACGGGGTGGACCGTGTCTTTCCGCTGCCCGGTGCCGGGCTGCTGGCCCGGCTCGACGCCGACTGGCGTCTGGCGGTGCGCGACATGGCCGGTTTCGGGGCCGAGGTCCTGGCGGCGTTTCCGGCAGAGCTGGTGGTCAACCTGACCCCCTCCATTTCGTCGCGCCTGCTCACCCGCGTCCTGGCCCCGGTCGGATCCGACGTGGCCGGATTCAGCCTCGACGAGTTCGGGTTCAATGCCGACACCTCGGCCTGGGCCGCCTTTCTCCAGATGGCCGGGGCCAACCGCGGGGCCAGCCCCTTCAACCTCTGCGACATCTTCCGCCGCGCCGCCGGGCTTGGGGACGAGGGCAATACCTTGACCCTGGCCAGGCCGGACGCCGCAACCCTGGCCAGGGCCGACGCCCTGCTGGCCGGGGATCACGAGGCCGGACACGAGGCCGGACAGGGGGGCGGCTTCCTGGCCCTGCAACCCGGAGCGAGCGAGGACCGCCGCCGCTGGCCCGTGGACCATTTCATTGCCCTGGCCCGGCTGGCCTGGGATCGCCACGGGCTGGTCCCGGTCCTGCTCGGCGCCCAGGGCGAGGCCGGGCTTGGCGAGCGGATTCGGGCGGGCGTGGATTTCCCAGCGGTCGATCTGATGGGCCGGACCTCGCTGGTCGAGCTGGCAGGCGTCCTGACCCGCTGCCGCGCCCTGGTCACCAACGACACCGGCACCATGCATCTGGCCGCCGGGCTGGGCGTGCCCGTGTGCGCGGTCTTCCTGGCCACAGCCCAGCCCTGGGACACCGGGCCGTATCGTCCTGGCAATATCTGTCTTGAACCGGACATGGCCTGCCATCCCTGCGGATTCGGCGTTGCCTGCCCGCACGATCTCGCCTGCCGCCGCGCCGTGACCCCCCAGGCCATGGCTGCGGCCCTGGACCGGCTCCTGGCTGGCGACGAAACTGCACACGAGACTGGTCGCTTTTCTGGCGCGCGCGTCTGGCTGACCCGGCTCGCGCCCCAGGGCATCGCGGACCTTGAATCCCTGTCCGGCCACGGCGAGACGGACCGCGCTTTGTGGATCGCCATGCAACGCGCCAGCTACCTGCCCTTTCTCGACGGCGGGGCGCTCCCCTGCGGCACCGGCCTGGGCCGTCGTCTGAGCCCGGACATGGCCGCCGGGTTGTCCAAAATTTTGACGAGCGCCAGGGACATGCTCCTCCTGCTCTCCCGGCAGGGGATGCTGCTCGCGAGCGCGCCCCGGTCCCAGTCCAAGGCCAAGTTCCTGGCCTCCTGGCAGCGGCTGCAAAACGTGCTGGCCGCCAATGATCAGCTCAATATTCTGGGATTGCTGTGGATGTTCGAGTCGCAGCGGTGCGGCGAGGATGTCGGGTCCCTGCTGGGGCTGATCGAGCGATACCACGCCCTGTTCGCCTCTCTGGCGGATGATTTTTCGTAGTCGGCATGGATATTGAATGGTTTTGTGGGACCGACTTTTACGGAAAAAAGTAACATCTCTTTTCGAGGAGGAGACAAAAATGATCGTTATCGATGGCAAGCAGTATGACATTGGAGCCGTGAACTTCCAGAACCTTGAACAGGTGTTCAACAAGGTTGTGGAGGACGGGCATCTTGAAGACCGCATCGTCACCGACGTGCTGCTCAACAACGAGCCCTTCACCGAGATATACCCCCACCAGTCCGAGGACATCGAAATGTCCGAAGTCCAGTCCCTGGAGATCGTGACCATGTCCGCGGGCGAGATGGCCGTGGAGGTCACTCTGGAGCTCTACAAGGTCGTCAACATCATGGCCGAGGGCGGCAAACGCGTGGCCCAGCTGTTCCGGCAGGCCGACGACTCCGAGGCCCTGGACACCTACCAGGATCTGCTCGATGTGATCAGGAACTTCCTGCGCACCATCGGCGTGCTGCGCGACGAGTATTCGCTCAAGGACAACGCGCAGTACACAAAGGCCGCCGAGAACCTCAACGAGTTGTTCACCGAGATGAGTTCGGTCCTTGAGAACGAGGACTGGATTTTGCTGGCCGACCTGCTCGAATATGAATTTCTGCCCGCGGTGGAGAAATGGAAAAGCGTCATCAAAAATCTGCGCGACGACATCCGGGCCGCCAGGAGGTAGACATGACCGCCAGACGCCAGATGCTCGACGAGGCGTTGTCCATTGGCCGCAAGGAGCTCGGCTTCCTGGTGGTGGGCGACGTGTACGAGGCCGAGAAACTTGCCCGCGACCGCGAGCGCATTCTTGACGAGGCCGTCAACGACCTGGACCGCGACCACCTGGAGCAGCTCGCCGACCAGCTCGTGGAGATGAAATCCCTGCACGACAAGATCACGGGCGAGGCCAGAAAGCTCCACTCCTCGATCAAGACCGACCTTGCGGCCATGAAGAAACAGAACCGCAGGATAGCGGGCTACAGTTTTGGCTCGGGCAACATGCCCCGGCTGGCCAGGGACCGCTTCGTCAGCAAGAAGAGCTGATTCTTCCTTCCCCTCGAAAAGGCTGGAATACGAAAAGCCCCGGTGTATGCCGGGGCTTTTTCGCGTCGCCGGTTCAGTCGTCGGAAAAGCGCGTCCAGCGCAGTCCGCCTGCCGGGCCAAGGGGCTGGGCCGACCCGTCGAACTCGATGCCCATGCGCGTGAAGCCGGGACGCCCGGTCTTCATGGAGCGGACCGAGCCGCTGTACCAGTAGGGCTTGAAGGTCTTTTCCCGGAAATTGAACATGAACAGGTTGAGGGTCACGGCAGCGCCCACGGCGCAGGTCTCGGGGATGAAGCGGTCCTGAACGCTCAGGCCCAGCCCGCCGTTTGAGATGTTGACCACCGCGTTGGCCGATTGGTTCGCGCCCTCGGGCGTCAGCGAGTTGACTCCGATGTGCGGGGCCGCGTCCTCAAAGAGGATGTCCGAGGCGTAGGGGTCCTCCGCCCACAGCTTGACGCGGATGAACTGCTGGTCGGCCACCCGTTTGCGCGTGTGCCTGCGGCGGGGGATCATGGCATATCCGCTGGGCGCAGCCAGGGTGATGCGGTCCACCCTGCGGCCCGACCTGTCGGATTCGATGAGCCGGGCGGTGAAGGAATTGACCTGGCCTCCCTCGGCCCTGACCGGCGCAAAGACGCAGACCGCGTCCGTGCCCTCGGGCGTCCGGATGACATCCAGGCGCTCGATGATCTCGCACTGGAGCCTGCCCGAGGCGGCGGCGGTGATCACGAAGCGGACGGCCACAATCTCGTCGCCGTTGCCGAGCAGGTCGATGATCGCGCCCTGCTGCTGGAGGGTGCGGGCGATGTTGACCCGCTTGGCCAGCCCCGGTTTCCTGCGACCGCCAAAGAGCAGGCGCAGGGCAACGAGGAAGAGTGACACGGCCACGAGACCGAGAGTCACGGCCACGGCCAGCCGGACCGTCTCGGGCGTCAGGCCGGGCAGGAAGTCTGCGGCAAAGTTCGAGGCCGATTCCCTCAGGCTGGCGATGGTTTCGTTGATATTCATTGATGGCGACCGGTTAGAAGTTGATGAAGTGTCTTCTGGCCTCGACCACCTTGCCCAGGTAGCGTCTGGTCTCTCCGTGGGGCAGGCTTGCGCGCAGCGTATCATAGACCTGTCCGGGATGCATGGAGTTTATCCGCGCTGCGGCCTGCGACCGGTCGCTGTCGAATGTCCTGAGCACCGCGCCCGCGCCGCCGTTGTAGCCCGCGATGACGCAGTACTCGCGCGAGACGGGGTCGATCACGCCGGACAGGAAGCGGGTGTCGAGCATATGCAGGTAGGCCGTGCCGTAGGTGATGTTGGTGGGCGGGTCAAAGAGTCCCTCGCGGCTGGGCTGGCCGTCACGCCCGTTGAGCAGGCGGTACACGTCGCTCCCGGCGGTGGAGGGCACCACCTGCATCAGCCCCACGGCCATGGCGTGGCTGACGGCAAAGGGGTTGAAATCCGACTCGACCCGGATGACGGCGTATACAAGGCTCCGGCTCACGTCGAACCGTCTTGCCGCCGCCTCGACCAGGGCCTGATACTTGCGGGCGCGGATGTCCAGGTGGCCCCCGACCATGGCGATGGTCACGGAGCGCACGGTCCTGCCGTCCACGGTCCGCGTGGCGACCCGTGTGGCGATGAGGTGGTCCGCGAACCGCTCGGCCCGCCACGCCCAGCGGATGTCCTCGTTCTGCTGGTCCTTGACCTCGCCATAGAGAAAGGGCGTGTCACCCAGCTTGACCGGCTTGGCCGTGTACAGGTCCACGGAGCGCGGGTCTGCCGGGGTCAGCAGGGTGGTGACGATGGCTGTCCTGAGGCTGTCCAGGGGCTTTTGCTGGTCCAGGGTCTCCACGGTGATGATGCCCTGGTCGAAATCCACGCTGGCCCGCGAGAGATAGTTGTGGGTGTACTTGACGTATTCCCTGGGGCTGGGGAGGCGGGCATCCTGCTTGCCCCACACGGATTCCACGGCCTTGATGAAGTCCTCGATGGTCTTCTTGAGTTGTTTCAGGTCCGTAGCCAGGGCCGCTGGATTGGTGGCGTAGCCCATGGCCTTGTCGCGGGCCAGGGACTCGGCTGCGGCCGCCGGGCTGCCCGTGGCCGCCGCTCTGGCTATCCTGACCGCGTCGTAGCGCGAGCAGGAGGCGAGCGGCAGGAGCAGCAGGGAGAGGACAATCATCAGGACGAGATGTTTCATGAAATGCGCCATACCCCTAGGCTTGACAGGGTTCGTGTCAGAGGTGAATGTCAGGCAAACCTTAGGGGCATTTCCCGGTGAGTTCAAGTCAGGGCAATACCCGGCACGGACGCCTCCGGGCAAAGGGATACCATGGACGACACAGCCATCATAGAACGCATTGATTCCGACCTTGAGGAACTGATGGAGCGATTCTTCGCCAGTTCGCACAAGGATGTGGATACCATGCGGGCCGCCCATACGGCCCGCGACTTCGCAGCGCTCGAGCGACTTGGCCACACGGCCAGAGGCACTGGCTATGGCTACGGGTTCCGCGGCATGGGCGACATCGGCCTTGCGCTTGAGAATGCGGCCAAGGCCGGGGACGAGGCGCAATGCCTCGTTCTTATCGAGGGCATGGCCCGCTATCTGGCCACCGTCCGGGTGGAATTCGTGCGATAGGCTGCAATGACACGGGCGAACCGGCATCCGGTCCGCCCTGTTTCACTCATCTCCATATTCATGCATGCGGACAGGGCGTTGCCGTTCCGTCCCGCCTGCCTGCACTTCCTGTTACAGCAGAGCCATGGCCGCATCCACGTCCCAGTCTTCGTGCACGACCTTGTGTAGGGCGGCCACGATCTTGGCCGGGCTCTCGTGCTGGAAGATGTTGCGGCCCACCGAGAGGCCCGAGCCGCCCGCGCGGATGGAATCGTGGACCATCTGGACCAGATCGCGCTCGCTCTCCAGCTTGGGGCCGCCCGCGATGACCACAGGCACGCAGCAGCCGTCCACCACCCGCGCGAAGGAGTCGATGTCGCCGGTGTAGTTGACCTTGACGATGTCCGCGCCGAGCTCCACGCCCACGCGCGCGCAGTGGGAGACCACGTCCGGGTCGTACTCGTTGGTGATCTTGGGGCCGCGCGCGTACATCATGGCCAGCACCGGCATCCCCCATTCATTGGCCTCGGAGCAGAGCCTGCCGAGGTCGGCCAGCATCTGCGGCTCGGCCTCGTCGCCCAGGTTGACATGCACGGACACCGCGTCCGCGCCGAGCTTGATGGCGTCGGTGACCGTGCCCACGATGGTCTTGGCGTTGGGAAAGGGCGAAAGCGTCGTGGAGGCCGAAAGATGGATGATCAGGCCGATGTCCTTGCCCCCCGCGCGGTGGGAGCAGCGGGGGATGCCCTTGTGCATGAGCATTGCGTTGGCCCCGCCCTCGGCCACGAGGTTGACGGTCTCGCGCAGGTCCACCAGCCCGTAGATGGGGCCGACGGTGACGCCGTGGTCCAGAGGCACCACGATGGTGCGCCCGTTGTTGCGGTTCATGATCCGTTCCATGCGGATGGCTTTTCCCAGGTGCATGACGCTCTCCTTTTTGGTTTTCGGTCGCGTGTGCGGCCCAAAATGAAAGAGGCCGCGGACTATGCCCGCGGCCTCTTGGTTGCTGATTCCATTTCGTCAGATGTCAGCGCACACCGGGACCGCAGGCGTTCCTGTTAAAAAAGCTAAAGAAAAAGAAACGGGCGGCGGTGGTGCGTGTCATGGTTTTTGGCTTACCGGACTTGGTTTGGCGGTGTCAAGCGGAGTTTCTGTTGCGGCCCTACAGCGCAAGGGCGATGCACTTGAGTTCGACCAGTCCGCCCAGGGGCAGCCCGGCCACCTGGATGGCCGCCCGGGCCGGTTTGTGGTTGCCGAAGTATTCCGAATAGATGGCGTTGAGGTCCGCAAAGCGGGCCATGTCCATGACAAACACGTCCACGGCCAGGACCCGGTCCAGGGACGACCCTGCCGCTTCGAGGATGGCCTTGAGATTGTCCAGGGCCTGGCGCGTCTGGGCCTTGAACCCTTCGGCGAGCTTGCCCTGGCCTGGAATGATGCCGAGCTGGCCGGAGACAAAGAGCATGTTCCCGGTCCGGGTGGCCTGGGAGTATGGGCCGACAGCAGCCGGGGCTGTGTCCGTGTGAATGAGGGCGATGTCCGACATGGGTTCTCCTCGCAGGCTCCGGGCGGTCATTTGCCGACCCAGAGGTAGGTGTTCTGGACGCGGGCGGGCAGTCGGCGCACGATCTGGACGATGCCTGCCACGGCCACCACGGCGAAGACCAGCCGTCCCCAGAAGATGCCGGAGACGTGGCCGCCGATGAGGGCCAGCAGCAACGTATCCTCGATCAGCGAGTGGCACAAGCCCATCAGGGTCAGGGAATAGAAGATGTCCTCCTTGCCCACGTTGCCCTTGCGCGCCTCGCTGATGATCAGGCCGCCGCCATAGGATAATCCCATGGTCAGGCCGATGACCGTGATGGCCGATGCCTTGGTGCCGATGCCGATGAGCTTGAGCACCGGTCGCAGCAGGGTGTTCATGAATTCGATGATCCGAAGGGCCGTGAGCAGGCGCATCATGACCAGCAGCACGAGGATGACGCCGAAGATGGAGAGGAGGTTGATGGACTGATCCACGGCCCAGGCGGCCAGGGACGGGTCGGCTGCGGCCTGCGGGTCCATGCGGAAGAGGACCGTGGCCGGTTCCTGCAGGGTGCCGGTGGCCGTGTAGATGTGGTGGAGCAGCCAGCCCAGCAGGAATGCCCCGGCCAGCCGCACCACGCACTGAAAGAGGAAGCGCGCCCCGGATCGTCTGGCGATGGAGCTTTCCACGGGCAGGGAGTGGGCCACCAGGATGAGCACGGCCAGGACCGTGGCCTGGGCCGCGGTGAGCGGGTTGTCCGCTGCCAGGGAGAGGAAGACGATGAGGCCCGCGTAAGTCGTGTTGACGATGGCCGTGGCCCAGACAAGCCCCATCTCGGCGGGCAGCCCCACCAGCCCCATGATCGGCTTGAGCGGCCAGGCCAGCCAGGCGATGAGCCCCAGCTCCTGGAGCAGTTTGACCACGATGATGACCGGGATCATGACCTTGAACATCTCATAGCTGGCGCTGAAGGCGTCCCGGAGCAGGTCTTTGGTGGGGGTGATGAGGTCGCGCATGGTTCTCCTTGGTGTCTGGTCGCGCACGATAGGGGATTTGTTGCCAAATGAAAAGAAGCGCTTGAGGCGTTTGCCCCTTTTCGCAGTCCGCAGAGCGTGTTAGGGTGCTGTTAGCCGAGACGGAGGGCGCATGAAGACGATAAGCTGGAATGATTTCGAGCAGGTGGAGCTGCGCGTGGGGACCATCGCCAGGGTCGAGCCGTTCCCTGAGGCGCGCAATCCGGCCTACAAGGTGTGGGTGGATTTCGGCCCGGAGATTGGCGAGCGCAAATCAAGTGCGCAGATCACGGAGCATTATGCCCCCGAGGAACTGGTGGGCCGCCAGATCGTGGCTGTGGTCAACTTCGCGCCCAAGCAGATCGGCCCCATGCGCTCCGAGTGCCTGATCGCCGGCTTTTACCGCGACGACGGCGTGGTTCTGGCCGTGCCGGACAAGCCGGTACCCAACGGCCTGAAGCTGGGGTAGCTGAGACTTTTTCATGAGACGGAGAGGGCGGCCCTGTTGCAGGCCGGCCCGCGCGAAAGTGGCGCGTGCGCCATGGTCCACGGGGGAGTGACCGGAACCCATGTTATAATCTGCGGATGACCCTTGCAATTCCCTGCACCCTTTCTATGCTTATGGAGAGGTCATTCGCCATGAAAACATTGCTCGTCTATCCCGCCTATCCGGATACTTTCTGGAGTTTCAAGCACGTTCTTCCATTCATTTCCAAAAAAGCGGCCTTTCCGCCCCTGGGGCTGCTCACGGTGGCCGCCATGCTTCCGGCGGAGTGGGAGAAGCGGCTTGTGGACACCAATGTCGCGCCCCTGAGCGAGGCGGATCTGGCCTGGGCGGACATGGTCATGGTCAGCGCCATGCTGGTCCAGGCCCCCAGCGCGCGCCAGATCATCGGGCGGGCCAGGGAGGCGGGCAAGCTCGTGGTCGCGGGCGGTCCGGCCTTTGGCACCGGGCGTGAGACGTTTCCCGGCGTCGATCACTTCATCGTGGGCGAGGCCGAGGAGATCATGGCCGCCTTTGTGGAGGATCTGCAAAGCGGAGTGGCCAGGGAAATGTATCAGTCGGAGCGGTGGCCTGATCTCGCGACCACGCCGCTTCCGCTCTGGGAACTGCTGAATTTCAAGGACTATGTGTCCATGTCCGTGCAGTATTCGCGCGGCTGTCCCTTTGACTGCGAGTTCTGCGGCATCATGGCGCTTAACGGCAGGCGGTCGCGGGTCAAGAGCCCGGACCAGATGCTGCGCGAGATGCAGAGCCTGTACGACGCGGGCTGGCGCGACACCGTGTTCATTGTGGACGACAACTTCATCGGCAACGTGGCCCACGTGAAGCGGCTGCTGCCCCGGCTGGCGGACTGGCAGCGGGAACGCGGCTATCCCTACATGCTCATGACCGAGGCGAGCATCAATCTGGCCGCAGACCCGGAGCTCATGACCATGATGAGCGAGGCCAACTTCCACAAGGTCTTCATCGGCATTGAAACGCCGTCGGTGGACAGCCTGATCGAGTGCGGCAAGAAGCAGAACGTGGCCATGGATTTCGCCAGCGCGGTCAGGGAGATTCACCGTCACGGGATGCAGGTCATGGGCGGGTTCATCGTGGGCTTTGATCACGACACCAAGTCCATCTTCGAGCAGCAGATCCGGTTCATCCAGGAGATCGGGGTGGTCACGGCCATGGTCGGCGTGCTCAACGCCATGCCGCAGACCCGGCTGTGGGGACGGCTGGAAAGGGAAGGGCGGCTCTTTGGCGAGGCGAGCGGCGAGAACACCGACGCCTGCCTGAACTTCATCCCGACCATGGGCCGCAAGGCGTTGCTGGACGGCTTCAAGCAATTGCTCGGCGTCATCTATTCCCCCCGCAAATACTACAAGCGGATCAACACCTTCCTGAGCGAGTACATCCCCACCGCCCGGCGGCGGACCGATCCGGCCGAGCTGCTGGCCCTGGCCAGGAGCATGTGGCACATCGGCGTGGTCTCGCGCGCCCGCTTCAACTACTGGAAGCTCATGTTCAAGACCATGCTGACCAACCGCAAGGCCTTCCCCGTGGCCGTGGAGCTTGCCATCCTCGGCCTGCACTTCGACCGGGTGGCCAAGCGCGTCATGCACACCGACACCACCAGCGGCACCATCCCGGCCTGCGGGGGATGATGCCGGATCAAAGGACACGCGAAAGGCCGCTCACGGGAGCGGCCTTTTGTTTTGTCCGAAGATGTGCCTTTCGCGTCGGCTAAAACCGGACCTCGCCCGAGGGCGTGACCGTGCAGAACCGGCGTTTGAGCACCGCGTTGTGGTGGGCGATGATGGTGCGGGCCGGGGCCGCGTCCGTGTCGTAGGTGGAGTGGCCGTCTGCCACGAGCACGCTCGCATAGCCGTGGGCCAGGGCGCTGCGCACCGTGGTGTCCACGCAGATCTCGGTCTGGAGGCCGCAGAAGACGAGCCGCTGTGCGCCGAGTCTCTTGAGCGCCTCGTCGAGGCCCGTGTCGAAAAACGCGTCATAGGAGTATTTGAGCGAGATGGTGTCGCCGGGCTGCGGGGCGATGGCGGGGCGTATCCGCCAGTTGTGCGAATCCTGCTCGAATTCGCTGCCCGGCTCCCTGGTGGTGTGCTGGATGTAGACAATTGGCACACTGGCCGCGCGGGCTGATCCGATCAGCCTCGTGATCACATCCAGGACCTGGGCCGCCTGATACAGGTCGTAACCAGGGGTTTCGAACATGACGTTCTGGACATCGATGACCACGAGGGCCGTGTGTGACGACATGGGCTTTGCTTCCTTTTCTCAACCCAGGCCCATGCCGGGGCGCATGATCTGGCCGGTGAGATCTGTTTCGTAGCCGCCCAGCGCATTGATGGCGGTCTTGACGGCCTCTTTGCGGATGGTCGCCAGCAGGGTGACGATGCGTGGGTCTTCCATGTGCGCCGTGGGGATGACCAGATCGTACCGCTCGCGGGCCAGGGGCACGAAGTCGAGATCAAGCGCCTTGGCCGCGGCAAAGATGCCCAGGCCGCAGGAGGCCGCGCCGGTGAGCACGTTGACGGCCACGGCCATGTGCGTGAATTCCTCGTTGTCATAGCCCCGGACCACGCGCGGCGAGATGTCGGCGGTCTTGAGGTGATGGTCGAGCAGGATGCGGGTGCCTGCCCCGCGCTGGCGGTTGATGAAGAGCACGTCCTCGCGCGCCAGATCCTCGACGCCGAGGATGGACAGGGGGTTGCCCCTGGCCACGATCAACCCCTGGTGGCGGATGGCGAGGTTGACCACGGTCACGTCCAGCCCCTTGAGATAGCGGGCGATGAACGGGAAGTTGAAGTCGGCGGTCTCCGGGTCGAACAGGTGCGCGCCCGCGAACAGGGCGGACCCGGCCTTGAGGGCGTTCAGGCCGCCCATGCTCCCGGCGTGGCTCGACACCAGCCGCAGCGGCTCGGCCAGCCCCATCAGCTCGTTGGCCAGCAGGTCGATGGTGTTGTCGTGGCTGCCCACATGGACCAGGACGCGGTCAAGATCGGCCAGGGGGACCAGCAGCTCGGCGGTGATGGTCTCGCCCTCGTCCACGCCTTCGGATTCCTCGGGGATGTAGGTCACGGCCTGGGCCCGGGTCATGGTGGTGATCATGCCCGCGCCGCGCGCCAGCGGGGCGGCCACGATGCGTTCATTGATGCGTCCGGCGGCCAGCCGCAACGCCTCGCGCATGCCCGGCTTGGAGGGTGTCTTGCGGGCCAGCACCACTTCGGCGGTGGCACGTTCGGGCGGGGTCGCGCCCATGAGCCAGGAGAGGACCGGGGCCAGGATTTTCTCGTGGCAGACCACGGCGCTGACCGGGTAGCCGGGCGCGCCCACAAGCAGGCGGCCCGGATGGCCGCTGCGTTCGTCGGTCACGGCCACCAGGGTCGGCTTGCCGGGCATGACCGAGATGCCGTGGACCAGCACCCGGCCCAGGGACTCGAAGACCCGCTTCGAATAATCCTTGCTGCCCGCGCTGGAGCCTGCGCCCACGATGACCGCATGGTTGCCTGCGGCCAGCCCGTCGAGCACGGCCTGGCGCAAGGTTTCCTCGTGGTCGGGCACTGGCGGGGTATAGCTCGCGTCGATGCCCCAGGAGGCGGCGTAGGCCATGAACACCTGGGAGTTGGATTCGATGACCTGCCCGGCCTGCGGCTCTGGCCTGTCCTTGAAGTCGAGCACCTCGTCGCCCGTGGGCAGGAACACGGCCCTGACGCGCTCGCGCACTTGGACCTCGTAGATGCCTGCCGAGAGCAGGGCGCCGATGTCGCACGGCATGAGCTGGCGGAACTGGGAAATGAGCAGTTCGGTGGCCACGATGTCCTCGCCGATGCGGCGGACGTGCTGCCAGGGGAAGGCCGGGGCGTCGATGAGCGCCGTGATATCGTCCTTTTGGACCACGTTCTCGATCATGATCACAGCGTTCATGCCCTCGGGCAGGGGATTGCCGGTGTTGACGAAGACGAATCCCGTGCCGTGGCTCAGGGATACGGGCTGGTCCTCGCGCGCGGCAAAGGTGGCCTCGGCGCGCACGGCGATGCCGTCCATGGCCGCGGCGTGGAAGGTGGGCGACGAGCAGCGGGCATAGATCGGCCCTGCCGTGACCCGGCCCGCGGCCAGATGGGTGGGCACGGTTTCGGTGGCGAGCAGGCTTATGCGGTCAAGCGCCGCCTTGGCGCGGTCCACGGCCTCCTCCACGGGGATGGTTTCGAGATAGATGTTCCGTTTGGCCATGCGGGCCTCCCTGGTTATGTCCTGTTCCTGCGGCATTGACTGCCTGTTAATACTGGAATTCCCCGTCTTTGTAGATGATCAGTTCCTGGCCGTCGGCCAGGGTGGCGGTGACGGTCTTGCGCTCGGTGCTGACAAGGTCCCAGTGCAGGGCCGAGTCGTTGAAGCCGAGGTCGCGCTTCTTGTCCGCGTCCAGGGTGGACTGGTCTCCGGCATAGGTGTCGGAATAGGACGCTCCCACGGCCACGTGGCAGTTGCCCTGGTCGCCGCCGAAGTTCTCGTCGAACAGGGTATTGGCCATGAAAGCGGTGATCTTGGAGAAGCGGCGGTCGGTCAGGGAGAATTCGCCCAGCCGGTTGGCTCCCTCGTCCAGGGTCAGCTGTTTGGCCACGAATTCGCCGCCCACCTTGGCCTCTGTCTTGACGGCAATGCCCTTTTCAAAGGTCAGGCGTACGCCTTCGACGTAGTTGCCGGAGCGATAGGAGGGCTGGTCCGCGTAGTAGACGCCCTCGGTGCCGCGCCAGTCGGGCGAGAGGAATATCTCGAAGCTCGGAATGTTGTGACCCGAGACGCCGAGCCAGCGGCGGTCCCTGCCCGGCGTCACGGTCAGGTCGGTGTTCTCGGAGGTGACGCGCAGGCTTTTGATGTCCAGCCCGTTGAGCCACGCCTTGACCTTCTCGGCCTCGGCAAAGATTTCGGTCCACTTGGCGGGCGGGTCCTCATGGTCGAGGAAGCAGGCGCGCACCACCTGGGCCTTGAACTCGGCCATGGTCAGCCCGGCGGACTCGGCCAGGGCCGCGGTCGGGTACACGCACAGGGTCCAGCCGAAGTCGCCGGTCTGCTCGCGCTGCTCCATGATGTCGCGCATGAACTTGCGGGCCACGGCGGCCTGGCCGATCTTTTTTGGGTCCACGTCCTGCAGATGGGTCAGGGAGGCGGGTGCGATGAGCGAGATGAGTCCGTTCAGGTTGCCCACCAGCTCCTTGTCGCCAGCCGGGACAGCCGTGAGCTGGTCCTGGCTGCCCTTGCCGTAGAAGGACAGGTCCATGGCCGTGGTCATGTTCTGCCGGGCCACGGGGTTGAGCCCTTTTTCGATGAGCATGTCAAAGACTGCTTCGGCCAGGGGCAGGGCAGGGGCGTCGAAGCGGAGCAGGATGTTGTCGCCTGGGGCGTATGGCCTGGTGCGGGCGGTGGTCAGGCCCCACCACAGGGTTTGGGCATATTTTTTCAATTCGATTTCGGTGAACATGGGATTCCTTGTTTCGTTGAGGGTGTCACTGGTTCCTGGGCAGGATAAACGACTCGGCCCCGCACCACAACATCCCTGTATATGCCCCTGTTTTGGCAACGCCTGTGAAATGGGTTTTCATGTCTTGACACACGGCGGGCTTGAATATATCTGCAATTCGTGCCCGGCCTTTCGGGTCGGAAGCGTACAACAATCCGTTGCGCCAGAGGATGGTCGGTGGTCCGGCTGTCGGCGTGATAAACCAGCCCCGTAAGACGCGGGCATCCCAAATTATTCTGGAGGGAACAATGGGCTACACTATCACTGTTGATCACGACAAATGTACCGGCGACGGCGAGTGCGTCGATGTCTGCCCCGTGGAAGTCTACGAGCTTCAGGACGGCAAGGCTGTTGCCGTGAACGAAGACGAGTGCCTCGGTTGCGAATCCTGCGTCGAAGTCTGCGAGTCTGACGCCATCACCGTCGAAGAGAACTAGTCCCGGCATTCTTGCTATGGCTCCGGGAGCGGCGGGTCACCGTTGCTCCCGTTTCCTTTTTCAGCCATGGCCCGTCGCACCAGCCATGCCGTGGGCTTTGCGCCCCTGGCGCGTCGATTCGCGTCGCCGGGCGCATGTTCATTCTTTCGGGCCGGTTCCGGTCTGTGTTTCCCGCCCGCGCGGTTGACGGCCCTGATTTGCGACTTATCTAACTGGGCACGATGCCGCCCCACACCCCGGCACGATACGGGCCAGACGAGGAGCGTGAGAGTATGGCGATAGATTTTTCAGAATATTTCAAGAGATACGAGGCCGTTGTTGCGGAGATAGATACGGTCTTTGTCAAGTTTGAGACCGAGATGGGCGACCTGGTCAAATGCGGCAAGGGGTGCAGCGACTGCTGCCACGCCCTGTTCGACATCACTCTGGTCGAGGCCATCTACATCAACCACAAGTTCAACGAGCGGTTTTCCGGCCTTAAGCGCAGCACCGTCATGACCCGGGCCGACGCCGCCGATCGCCAGATCCACAAGCTCAAGCGCAAGGTCTACAAGGCCAGCCAGGAAGGCCGCCCCGCCGCCGAGATCCTCATGGAGGTCTCCAGGGCCCGCGTGCGCTGTCCCATGCTCTCGGACGACAACCTCTGCGTCCTGTACGAATTTCGTCCCATCACCTGCCGCCTCTACGGCGTGCCCACCTCCATCGCGGGCGAAGCCCATACCTGCAATCTGGCGGGTTTCAAGGGCGGAGAGAAATACCCCACGGTGAACATGGACATCGTCCTCGACCGGCTCATCACCGTTGGCCGGGACATGCAGAAGGGGATCGGCAGCCGGTTCAGGGAGCTGGGCGACATGCTCGTACCCCTGTCCATGGCCCTGGTCACCGAATACGACGAGGACTACCTGGGCGTGAACGAGGCGGCCAAGGACGGGGCACCCGCTGCGGCGGAGGCTGCCGGAGCCGTCTCGGCACAAGGAGCCGCCAAGAGCTCCGTCAGGAGTCCCGCCAAAGGGGCCGGACCGGTGGAGATCAAGGCTCCCGGTGCGGCGGAGGCCTGTTCGTCCTGCACCGAGAGCAAGTCGGCCTGTGAATCATGTACGAGCAAGACCATCGTTCTCGGCGGAGATGGCACGGAGTAGCCCATGACCGATTCCATCGACCCCGGTGAATTCACCCCGGAGGAGCTCGCCGAGCGCAAGCTCTACATGTACGAGAAGATGTCGCCCAGGCGGCGCACGTTCGTGGACCGCGTGGGGTTTGAGAACTGGGACCCGTTTGCCGCCCCCTTTGATCCCATCGATATCCGCCGTGACAGGGCCGGGTTCACCTCGGACCAATTGACCCAGCTCTTCATGCGGCACTGCGGCAAGAATGCCAACCAGGAGTACACCGACGCGGTCAACGAGTTCAACGTCATGCTGGTCATGAACTTCGAGAAGGTCAGACCGGTCTTCGAATACTGCCTCTGGTATGCGGAACATCTGAAAAAACACGGCATCAAGCCGTAACCAAAGGATAGGTCCCCATGGAAAAATTCGAGAACATCGACGAATACATCGAGAGCCTCAAGGCCAAGCTGAAGAAGAACCCCCAGTGCGGCAACTCGCACTACAATCTTGGCGTGGCCTATCTCTCCCGCCGTGATTTCATGGAAGCCGAACGCGAGTTTCTCGATGCCGTGGCCCACTCGCCGCGCTTGGCCGAAGGCTATGTGCAGCTCGGCGGCATCGCCATGCAGCGCGGTGATCTGGAAAGCTGTCTGAGCTACAATCTCCAGGCCACGCAGCAGCGCCCCTTCTTTTCCGTGCCCTGGGGCAATATCGGCTTTGTGCAGCTCCAGCTCGGCGACACGGACAAGGCCCACAAGTCGCTCAAGAAGGCGCTCAAGCTCGACCCGGACTTTGTCCAGGCGCAGGCCACCATGTCCAGTCTCCACATCACCACTGGCGACTATGAGGAAGCGGACAAGCTGCTCAAGCAGATCCTGGAGAAGTATCCCAACTTCGGCCCGGCCTGGAACAACAAGTCCCTCATCCACGCCAGCAGGCAGGAATGGGCCGAAGCCGCCAAGTGCATGGCCAAGGCCGAGGAGAACGGATTCGACGTTCCCGCTGAATTCAAGAAGGAAGTCGAGGCCAATTGCTAGCCTGAATTCCCTGCGCGGCCCGGCAGCGGTTGCGAAACGGAAAAAGATGATTATGGTAAGGGGGATCGCATTGCGCGGTCCCCCTTTTCATTGGGTTTCATCGGGCCGGGGCCGGGTCGCGATAGGGTCGCGGTCGGGTTTCAGCCGCTGCCGGAGGTGTCATGTCCAGATTCCGTCAAGTGAAGGGCGATCTCAGGTCCATCCTCGCCGCCGCCGACTGGCGGGCCCGGCTGGGCGAGCTGGACGCTTGGCCCCCAGGCATCCTCGCGCCGCCGCTCTTCTCGCTGCGCCTGGACAGCGACGAGGCGGTGCGCTGGCGCGCGGTCACGGCCTTTGGGCTGGTGGCCGGGCGCATGGCCGAAGCGTCCATGGAAAAGGCGCGCGTGCTCATGCGCACTTGCATGTGGCACATGAACGAGGAGTCCGGCAACCTGGGTTGGGGCATCCCTCATTTCATGGGCGAGGCCATGGCTAAGAACGAGCGGATCGCCTTGGAATTCCATAAAATACTCGCCTCATACATCTTTTGTGACGAGGCTTGCGATGGCAATTTCATCGACCATCAGGAGCTGCGGCGCGACGCGCTCTGGGGGCTTGGGCGGCTGGCCGAGGTGCGCCCGGAGCTGGTGGCCCACGGCGAGCGGTTTCTGCTGGTCGCCCTGGCCGAGAGTGATCCCTACAACCGGGCCTACGCGGCCCGTGCCCTGGGTCTGATCGGCGCACAGGCGGCCCGCGACGGGTTGGCCGCGCTCACGGGCGACACCGCGCCCATCCGCACCTTCCGCGGTGGGGAGATGGTGGACACCACCGTGGGCGCCCTGGCCACCGAGGCCCTGGCCGCCCTGGGGTGACGGGGGAGACAAGGGAGTCGCCCGGCTCAGACGAGCCCCTGGAGTCGCTAGAAGTTCATGATCCTGTCGGCGTTGCGCATGGCCTCGTAGAGGAACTGCATGTTGGACAGGGTGACGGCTTCGGTTCCGTCCACACCGTGGACGGTCATGCACTTGCCTCAGGCGGTGAGCACCCCCTCGCTCAGGCGAAAGAGCTTGGCTTGCTCCACGATGGGGAACTGCTCGCAGTCGCCGGACGCGAGATCAACGGCAGGGCCGTTGAGGAATATGGTCACGTCCTCGTTTGCGTTGAGCAGAAAGTTGCCGAACCGCAGGGCGTTCCATTTGACCTCGGGATTCTGGCTGGTCAGGGTGATGAGTATTTGCATCCGCCACAACTCCTTTGATTTTGGATTGACGTTGTCTATAGCAAGGAGAGGAGATGGGGGCAACCCTGCGCAAGGTCGGCTGCCCAGCCGGGGGATTCGGGTCGTGTGGCGGATTGGCTGGAAAAAAGGCAAAAAATGTCCACCCCGCGCTTGACAACCGGACGGCTCGCGGATAGATATTCACTCCGCTTCGACGAGAAGGCGCGTAGCTCAGGGGGAGAGCATTTGCTTGACGTGCAAAGGGTCGTGGGTTCAAATCCCTCCGCGCCTACCAGAAATCCCCGGAAGGGAGGCCTCGTGCCTCCCTTTCATTATTTAAGTGTCCCGCACGCTGCTGCGGGGAAGGAGCCGGATAGTGCAGATCGAAGTCTCCGGGAAACAGGTTGACCTGGCCGAGGGCGCATCGTGCGCCGACGCCCTGCAACAGGGCGTTTCCAAGAAGCAGTTCAAGAACGTTGTCGCCGCCCGCTGCGGCGAGGCCGTTCTCGACCTGACCACGCCCGTTCCCCAGACCTGCACCACCATCGAGCCCGTCTTCGCCGAGAGCGAGGAGGGGCTGCACATCATCCGCCACTCCACCGCCCACCTCATGGCCGAGGCGGTCAAGAAGCTCTTTCCCGCGGCCAAGGTGACCATCGGCCCGGCCATCAAGGATGGCTTCTACTACGATTTCGACTTCGAGCGGTCCTTCACGCCCGAGGATCTGGAAGCCATCGAGAAGGAGATGCTCAGCTCGGTCGGCGCCAACAAGGACTTTTCCTGCACAGCCATGAGCGCGGACGAGGCCAGGGCCTATTTCGACGCCATGGGCGAGACCTACAAAGGCGAGCTGATCGACGACCTGGGCGCGGACGTCTACACCGTGTACACCCACGGCGGATTCGCCGACCTGTGCCGCGGGCCGCATGTGCCGCGCACCGGCATGCTCAAGGCGTTCAAGCTCCTGTCCGTGGCCGGGGCCTACTGGCGCGGCAGCGAGAAGAACAAGCAGCTCCAGCGCATCTACGGCACGGCCTGGTCCGATCCCAAGGCGCTCAAGAAGCACCTCGACAGGCTGGAGGAGGCCAGGAAGCGCGACCACCGCAAGCTCGGCGTCCAGCTTGATCTGTTCTCCACCCACGAGGATGTGGGCGGCGGCATGATCCTGTGGCACCCCAAGGGCGGACTGATCCGTACCATCCTCGAGGATTTCGAGCGCAAGGAGCACCTCAAGCGCGGCTACCAGATCGTGCAGGGGCCGCTCATTCTCAAGCGCGAGCTGTGGGAGAAGTCGGGCCACTACGACAACTACCGCGAAAACATGTATTTCACCGAGATCGACGAGCAGTCATACGGCATCAAGCCCATGAACTGTCTGTCGCACATGCTCATCTTCAAGCGCAAGATCCAGAGCTACCGCGACCTGCCCCAGCGCTATTTCGAGCTGGGCGTGGTCCATCGCCACGAGAAATCGGGCGTGCTGCACGGCCTGATGCGCGTGCGCTCCTTCACCCAGGACGATGCCCACCTCATCTGCCGTCCGGACCAGTTGCAGACGGAGATCATCGGCGTCTTCAACTTCGTGCGCGACATCATGGGCCTTTTCGGCTTCGAGTTCGAGGCCGAGATATCGACCCGCCCGGAGAAGTCCGTGGGCACCGACGCCGACTGGGAACTGGCCACCGCCGCTCTCAAGGACGCGCTTGACGCCCTGGGCAAGCCCTACACGGTCAACGAGGGAGACGGCGCGTTCTACGGGCCCAAGATCGACATCATTCTGCGCGATTCCCTGGACAGGCGCTGGCAATGCGCTACAATCCAATGCGATTTCACCTTGCCAGACCGCTTTGACTTGGTATATGTGGGCGAGGACGGTGAACGCCACCGCCCGGTCATGCTGCATCGGGTCATTCTCGGTTCCATTGAGCGGTTCATCGGCGTACTCATCGAACACTTCGCCGGGGCTCTGCCTGTGTGGCTGGCTCCGGTTCAGGCGCGTTTGTTGAATGTGACGGATGCGCAGGGCGAATTTACGGAAAAGGCCAGGGCCTATCTGGCGGGCAGGGGAATCCGCGTTGAAGCGGACACCCGCAATGAGAAGCTGGGGTACAAGGTGCGGGAAGCACAGGTTGAAAAGATCCCGTACATGCTGGTAGTCGGCGACAAAGAGGTTGAGGCCGGGTGCGTCAACATTCGCTCGCGCGATGGCGACGACCCTGGCTTGGTGACACTGGAAGAGGCCGCGCAGCTCATTCTCGACGCTGCCCAGGCCCCTTTCAAACGAGGAGGCATGCGCTATAGCTTTTCGGGGTAACGACCGCCGAGGCCAGAAAAAGCAAGATCTGGTCAGGCGCAATGAGCGAATTCGCATCCCCAAGGTGCGGGTTGTAGATGAGGACGGCGAGCAGCTGGGTGTTCTCGACACCCGCGATGCTCTGGATCGCGCCAAAGAAAAGGGCCTTGACCTTGTCGAGGTCGCGCCCAACGCCGACCCGCCGGTTTGCAAGATCATGGATTACGGCAAATTCAAGTACCAGCAGCAGAAAAAGTTGCAGGAAGCGAAGAAGAAGCAGACCGTGATCAAGATCAAGGAAGTCAAATTCCGGCCCAAGACCGATGAGCACGACTACCAGACGAAGCTCAATAAAATTTTACAATTCCTGGATGATGGAGATCGCTGCAAGGTCACCGTCTTCTTCCGGGGACGCGAGATCGTCCATAAGGACCGCGGGCTGAAAATGCTTGAGCGGGTTGTGACGGATACCGTGGATGTCGCCAAAGTTGAGAGCAGGCCCATGTCGGAGGGACGGACGATGACAATGATGCTTGCTCCCGTGAAAAAATAGTCGAGACCCGCAAGGGACCTGTTCCCTTTCAAGGAGGATACGATGCCCAAGATCAAAACCAGACGCGCTGCCGCCAAGCGGTTCTCCAAGACCGCTTCCGGCAAGTTCAAGCGCCGCAGGAAGAACCTCAGGCACATTCTGACCAAGAAGAATGCCAAGAGGAAGCGCCGCCTGGGCCAGTCCACCCTCGTGGACAGCACGAACATGAAGGCGGTCCGCCGCCAGCTGCCCAACGGTTAGTTCGTTTCGGGCCGCGTGTCAGGTGCGTTCCTCATGAATTCCGGATGGCCGGGATTCAACGCGCCGGGCCGGAGTCGGTCGGAATCGAAGCGTGAATCCAGAAACAATCTAAAGCAATCCGCCTTGCTGGGGGAATCCGTCCAGCCCGGGAGGTATTAAGAGATGGAGGTTCGACATGAGAGTTAAACGCGGCGTTGTCGCCAAGAAGCGTCACAAGAAATATCTCAAGATGGCCAAGGGGTACCGCGGAGCCGGCAGCCGCTTGTACCGTACCGCTCGCGAACGCGTGGAGAAGGCCCTGTGCCATGCCTTCCGCGACCGCAAGGCCAAGAAGCGTGAGTTCCGCAAGCTGTGGATCATGCGCATCAACGCCGCCGCCCGGATCAACGGCATGTCTTACAGCCGTCTGATGGACGGTCTGAAGAAGGCCGGGATCGAGCTCAACCGCAAGGTGCTGGCCGACATGGCAGTGCGCGATCCGCAGGTGTTCGCGAAAATCGCAGAGGCCGCCAAAGTCAAGGTGAGCTAGACGTGAACGATGCATTGAAGTCCTTCCTGGAAGGACTCGACAGCCTGGCCCAGGATTGCGAGTCTCGCAAGGGCCAGGCTTGTTCGTTGAAGGAACTGGACGAGTTGCGCATCGAGTTTCTCGGACGCAAAGGCAAGCTGGCCCAATCCATGGGCCAGCTTGGCCGTCTCGACGCCACGGAAAAACCTGCGGGTGGCAAGAAGGCCAACGAGGTCAAGCAGTGCATCACCACGCTGCTCGACGCGTGGCAGGCCGAGCTTTCCCAGGCCGAGTCGGGCCGCGCCCTGTCCAGATTCGACCCCACCATGCCGGGCCGCAGGCCCTGGGCCGGTTCGCTGCACCCCGTGACCCTGGTCATGGACGAGATATGCGACGTGCTGACCGGGCTCGGGTTCGAGCACGCTGCCGGGCCGGAGGTCGAGAACGACTGGAACAACTTCGAGGCCCTGAACATCCCGCCCGAGCATCCGGCGCGCGACATGCAGGACACCCTGTACGTCTCCGAGCGGATCGTGCTGCGCACCCACACCTCGCCCATGCAGATCAGGAGCATGCTCAAGCGCCAGCCGCCGCTGGCGGTCATCGCGCCCGGCAAGGTCTACCGCCGCGACTCGGACCTGACCCACACCCCCATGTTCCACCAGATCGAGGGGCTGCTCGTGGACCATAACGTGTCCATGGGCGACCTGCGCGGCACCCTGACCGCCTTTGTCCGCCAGCTCTTCGGAGCCAGGACCGAGGTCCGGTTCAGGCCGAGCTTCTTCCCCTTCACCGAGCCCAGCGCCGAGGTGGACATCTCCTGCGTCCTGTGCGGGGGCGCGGGGTCGAGGGACGGCTCCACCTGCCGCGTGTGCAAGGGCACGGGCTGGGTCGAGATCCTGGGCTGCGGCATGGTCGATCCCAACGTCTTTCGGTCCGTGGGCTACGATGCCGAGTTGTATACCGGATTCGCCTTTGGCCTGGGCATCGAGCGGGTGGCCATGCTCAAGTACGGCATCGGCGACCTGCGCATGTTCTTCGAGAACGACGTTCGATTTCTCGAACAGTTCGCCTAGCCGGGAGTCTGGACGGCTGCGGGGCTTGCTCCGACCGTTTTCTTTTAACTTCTCATAGCTTACGGTAATGCAATGCGTGTCAGCTTAGATTGGTTGCGTGAATTTGTGCCCTATGAGGGCGAACCCCAGGCCCTGGGGGACCGGCTGACCATGCTCGGCCTCGAACTCGACGGCATCGAGGACCCCTTCGAGTCCGTCAAGGATCTGGTGGTCGGCCATGTTGTCGAGCGTTCGCCCCATCCCGAGGCGGACAAGCTCTCTGTCTGCCGGGTAGACGTGGGCGACGAGGTGCTCGACATCGTCTGTGGCGCGCCCAACGTGGCCGCCGGGCAGAAGGTGCCTGTGGCCAAGGTCGGCGTGACCATGCCTGACGGGCTCAAGATCAAGAAGGCCAAGCTGCGGGGCGTGAAGTCCAACGGTATGATCTGTTCTGAGCGCGAGCTGGGCTTTTCCGACGACCACGAGGGCATCTGGGTGCTCGACGATGTCCTGGTCCCCGGCGCGCGGCTGGTGGACGCCCTGAACCTGGAGCGCGTGGTCTTCGACTTCGACATCACGCCCAACCGGGCCGACTGCCTGTCCATCCTCGGTTTTGCCCGCGAGACCGCGCTCGCCTTTGACCTGCCCCTGACCCTGCCCGCCCTTGACCTCAAGGAAGCGGGCGGCAACGCGGCAGACGAGGTGCGCATCGTCATCGACGACCCGGAGTTGTGCCCCCTCTACAACGCCCGCGTCATCCGCGGCGTCAAGACCCGCAAGGGGCCGGACTGGATGCGTTTTCGCCTCCTGGCCCTGGGCCAGCGGCCCATCAGCAACATCGTGGACTGCACCAACTACATCATGTTCGAGCTAGGCCAGCCCCTGCACGCCTTTGATTTTGACCGGATCGAGGGCGCGACCATCCGCGTGGCTCCGGCCAGCGATGGCATGCGATTCACCACCCTGGACGGCCATGAGCGCACCCTGACCGCGGCTGACCTGCTCATTTGGGACGGGGCCAAACCCGTTGCCCTGGCTGGCGTCATGGGCGGCCTCAATTCCGAGATGGGGGGCGACTCGGCCAATGTCCTGCTCGAAGCCGCCATTTTCCGGCCCGGCACCATTCGCAAGACCGCGCGCAGGCTGGCCCTGCCGTCCGACGCCTCCTACCGCTTCGAGCGCGGGGTGGATCAGGTCATGAACCGGTTCTGCCTTGACCGCGCGGCCCAGCTCATGGCCGAGACTTCGGGCGGTACGGTGGTCGCGGGCGTGGCCAGCGCCGAGCCCAGACCGTGGCGCGACCGCGTCCACACCTACCGCCACGAGCGGTGCATGCGTCTGCTGGGCCTCGACCTGGAGCCGGCTTTCGCCAAAAAGGTCTTTGTGCTCGAAGGGTGCGGCGTGGACGACAGCGACCCGGCCAACTGGACCGTGTCCTCGCCCTCGCACCGGCTCGACCTGGAGCGCGAGGTGGACCTGTACGAGGAGGTGGGCCGCGTCTACGGGCTGGACCGCATTCCCGCGGTGCTGCCGAGGGTGGCCAAGTCCCTGGACGGCACGGTCACCGCCGAGACCGAGTACGGGTTCATAGGCCGCATCAAGACCTGGGGCGCGGGCGTGGGCCTCAACGAGGCCATCAATTACAGTTTCGTGGGCGCGGACGATCTCGACCGCCTCGGCCTGCCTGCCGGGGGGCGCGTGTTCATCGCCAATCCCCTGAGCGAAGACCAGAGCGTCATGCGCACCGATCTCGCGCCCGGCCTGCTCAACACCCTCAAGCACAACCTTGCCAAGGGCAATACCCATATCCGTGTCTTCGAAGTGGCCAAACGCTTTGTGGCCGATGCCCAGTCCGACACCGAGACCAGCGAGCGCTCCGGCCTGGGCCTCCTGCTCTATGGTCCGCGCCACGCCGCCGAGTGGCCCTGGCTGGGGGGTGACGTGGACTACCTGGACCTCAAGGGTCATGTGGAGCATCTGGTGGAGAACCACCTCAAGCTGGCCGCCCCGGAGTGCGTTCTGGCCGGGGAGCATCCCTTCCTCAACCCGTGCGTGGACGTGCGCGTGGGCGGACAGTCCGTGGGTGTCATGGGCCGGGTGCGCGAGTCCATGGCCGATTTCTACCACGCCCGCAAGGAAGTGTGGCTGGCCGAGCTTGACCTTGACGGACTGCGCCAGCTGGTGGCGGCCAACAAGGTGGGCTTTGCGCCGCTGCCCGTGTTCCCGCCCAGCCGCCGCGACGTGACGGTCATTGGCCCGGCCACCCTCAAGGCCCAGGCCATCCGCGATGTCATCGCGGGCGCTGGCGTGGACATCCTCGAATCCGTGGAACTGGTGGCCGAGTTCGTGCCCGAAGGGCAGGAAGAAGAGCGGGAAGAGCGCAATCTCTCCTTCCGTCTGACCTACCGCCACCCGGCCCGGACCCTCAAGGACACCCAGGTGGACAAGGAACACGCCAGGGTGCTTGAAGCCCTGACCGCGTCCCTGCCGGTCCGCTTTTAGCCCGGTCCGCGCTGGTTCGGCCTCTGGAGGCCCAGTGCAAGGAATCATCCGGCCCCGCTTCCCTCACAAGGGGGCGGGGCCGTTTTTGTGTCCCGAGCATGAGAACGGCCTGAAACGATGGCGTAAAGCTGTTGAAGGGAACCTGCCGATTTGCTAGATATGCCAAATGGAAGAGTTACAGGGGTTCAAACGGTACAAGATCGGCCAGGCCGCGCGTGAGATAGGGGTCAAGACCTATGTCCTGCGTTTCTGGGAAGGGGAGTTCGAGGAGATCGAGCCTATCCGCACCGAGAGCGGCCAGCGGCTGTACACCGAAGAACACCTGGAGATCATCCGCGAGATCAAGCGATTGCTCTACGACGAAAAGCTGACTATCGACGGAGCCAAGCGCAAGCTGCGCACCCGCGAACAGAGCGGCATTCTCCGGGAAATCCACGACGAACTCGTCTTCATCAAAAAACTTCTGAAGCGCTGAGTCGTTTCACCGCCCAAGCGAGGGCCTCACAATGAAAAAAGTGGTGAAACTGGGCATGATTGGAGCAGGCATATTGGCGGCGCTGGCCGTCCTGGCGCTGGGCGTCTTCATTTACACCTTTGACATCAACAATTACAAGGGTGCCATTTCCCGGCTCGTGGCCGAAAAGACCGGGCGCACCGTGACCTTTGGCGGCGACATCGCCATGACGCTGTTTCCGCGCCTTGGCGTGCGCATGGCCGACATCTCCCTGAGCAACGCGTCCGGCTTCGGGCAGCCCCAGATGCTCTCGGCCCGGCAGGCCCGGCTCGAAGTGCGGATTCTGCCGCTGCTTTCAGGCAGGGTCAGCTTCGGCCATCTGGCTCTCGACGGGGTCGTTGTCGGCCTGGAACGCGATGCGACAGGCCGGACCAACTGGGGCGACCTGACGGACCGGGTCACCAGTGACCCGCCCGCCCCGGACCAGGGCGGCGCGGCGGGCGGGGCGCAGTCCGGTCAGGACACCGGCTCGTTCGTGCTGGAGATCGCGGGCGTGAGCCTGACGGAATCGACCCTGATCTGGGACGACCGCCGGTCCGGGGTCTCCGTGACTCTGGACAACGTCAGCCTGACCACAGGGACCATCGGCGGGGCGGAGCCGTTTCCTGTGACAGCGCAATGCGGGGTGCGCAGTGTGGACCCGGAATTGTCCGGCACTGTTGAATTTTCAGCCAGCACGGTGGTCGACTCCGCCGTCATATCCCTGAGCGAAATAGTCCTCACGGCCAAGGCCGAGGGAAAGGACGTGCCCGGATCAAGCGCCACGGTGGAGGTTGCGGCGGACGCGGTCTCCGTGGATATGCGCGGGCAGACCGTCCGGGTCGATGGGCTGGTTGTGAGCGGGTATCAGGCGGCCATTCGGCTGGCCGGTTCGCTGACCGGGTTCGGCGCTGGCGGCAGACTCGCGGCCACTGTCGGGCTGGACCCCTTCGACGCCCGGCAGTCCCTGGCCGCCCTGGGCCTGGACGTGCCGTCCACCAGCGACCCATCGGCCCTGACGCGGGTGCAGGGCACGGCGGATGTGGTTGTCGATGCGGACGGGTTCGAGATCAGGGGACTCGACGCGACCGTGGACGACACGCGGATTTCCGGCAGCTTTGCCCATCGCGTGCGCGAGGACAGGCCCGACAATGTGGTGCGGCTGGCTCTCGACACCCTTGACCTGGATCGGTACCTTGCCGCGAACGGGCCGGACAATGCAGCCAAGTCGGCAGCCGCTTCGCCGGGCGCGGACATGCTCATCGACACCGAAGTCCTGCGCGCCCTGAGCCTGGACCTTGAGGCCTCGGCGAAAAGCCTGCGTGCGGGCGGGGTGCGGCTCTCCGACGTGCAGGCCGTGGTCAAGGCGCGTCACGGACTGGTCCGCGTCAGCCCGGTCAAGGCAACGCTCTACGGCGGCACCCTGGCCGCAGGGGCGACCATCAACGTGATCGGCGACCGCCCAAAGTCTGACCTCATCATCGGCCTGGACCGCGTTGACGTGGGCGGATTGTCACGGGATGCCCTGGGTTCCGACGAATATCAGGGGCTGCTCACCTTCAACGGCGCGGTGGCCTGCGAGGGCGCGCGGCGTGACGCCATGCTCCGCACCATGAGCGGCAGAACCTCCTTTGCCCTTGCCAATGGCGTGTTCCCCGGTGTCGACCTGCTCGGCATGGCCAGGACCACCCATGCAAGCCGCAGCCGCACCGACGGGACCGTGGAGGCGGCCAAGACCGATTCCACCGCCTTTGGCTCCATCACCGGCACGGGCGTGATCACCAACGGCGTTCTCAACAACCGCGATCTGGAGATCATGGCCCCGGGACTGCGCGCCGAAGGTCAGGGCGCGGTGTTCCTGCCCACGGGCGCGCTCGACTATCTGATCAAGGCCAAGCTGGTGGCCACGGCGCAGGGGCAGGGTGGCAAGACATCAAGCGACCTCTACGGGGTTCTTGTGCCCATCCGGGTGACAGGCACCCTGGCCGAGCCTGTCTACCGGGTCTCCCTCACGGAATACGCCAAGGCCCTGGGCGGCGCGGTGCTTGACACGGCGGGCAGCGTCATCGGCACTGCGGGCAGTGTCATTGGCGGTGTCACCGGGGTCATCAAGGATGTGGGCAAGGCGTTTGTGGGCGGCGACAACAATGCCACGGACACAAACGGGCAGGAGAAGAAGCGCGGCTTTTTCGGACTTTTCTGACACCGGACCGTTGCCAGATCGTGTGAAATCTGCGGGGTCGGTTTTGCTCGATCATGCCACTGTGGGAGCTGCTTTTTGACGCTATTTCAAGGAGTCGTGAATGAATATTCTGTTTCTGTGCACCGGCAATTCCTGCCGCAGCCAGATGGCCGAGGGGTGGACCCGCCACCTGCATCCAGAGATCGGGGTCTGGTCCGCCGGGGTGGTCCGGCACGGCATGAATCAGGACGCTGTTCGCGTCATGGGCGAGGCCGGGGTGGACATCTCTGCCCAGACATCCAAGACCGTGGACGATCTGCCCGAGGTGGAGTTCGACTCTGTGGTCACCCTGTGCGGCCACGCTGCGGAGAACTGCCCATATTTTCCGTCGCGGGCAAAGCGGGTGCATCGCGGGTTTGACGATCCGCCGGAACTGGCCGCCGGGCTGGAGAACGAGGAGGACCGGCTGGCGATCTACCGTCGGGTGCGCGACGAGATCCGGGCCATGGTCGAGGGGCTGCCGGGGAGTCTTGAGGATTGATTCGGACCAGTCTGGATCAGGACAGACCTGGAACCGGACCTGCGTCAAAAACTATTTTCTTCTCACAGGAATGGACGAGGGGGGCGGTGGCACCCGCTTGAGCGGCGGGGGCTTGGGCGGCCGGGCCTGTGGCTGCGGGGCGTTCTGCTTTGGCTGGGCCTGTGGCTGCGGATCGTTGCCGGCGACCAGCCCGTGCAGTTTGGCGAAAGCGGAGTCGAGCGGCTCCCGTTCCGTCACCAACTGCCGGAGAAATCCATTGATGGGTGCGACCATGGCAATGGCCTTGTCCACCTCGACGTTGGCGCCTTTCTGGTAGGCGCCGATGTTGACCATGTCTTCCACCCGCTTGAAGGTGGCCATGTGCCGCAGCAAGGCCTGGCCGTCTGCCTGGGCCTGATTTGTGGTGATGTCGCCTCGCAGACGGCTGACGGACCGGAGCACGTCGATGGCCGGGTAATGGCCGAGGTCGGCCAGTTCGCGGGTGAGTACGATGTGGCCGTCGAGGATGGAGCGGGTCGAGTCGGCAATGGGCTCGGTAAAGTCGTCGCCGTCCACGAGCACGGTGTAGATGCCGGTGATGGAGCCTTTGGCGCTCTTGCCCGCGCGCTCCAGGAGCTGGGGCAGGTGGGCGAAGACGCTCGGGGTGTAGCCGCCGCGCGTGGGCGGCTCGCCAGCGGCCAGACCCACCTCGCGACCGGCCATGGCGAACCGGGTGACCGAGTCCATCATCAGCAGCACATCCTTGCCCTGATCGCGGAAGTATTCTGCCACGGCTGTGGCCGCATAGGCCGCGCGCATGCGGATGAGCGGGCTCTTGTCCGAGGTGGCGACCACCAGTACGCTGCGCGCCATGCCCTCGGGGCCGAGATCGCGCTCCATGAATTCCACCACCTCCCTGCCGCGCTCGCCCACCAGGGCGATGACGTTGATGTCCGCCTTGGTGTAGCGGGCCATCATGCCCAGCGTCGTGGATTTGCCCACGCCCGAACCGGCCATGATGCCCACGCGCTGGCCCTTGCCCAGGGTGAGCAGGGCGTTGACCGAGCGGATGCCCACGTCGAGCGGCTCGTTGATGCGTGGCCGTTCCAGGGGGTTGGGCGGCTCCCGGTGCAGGGGCACGAAGGCGTCCGGCGTGATCGGCCCCTTGCCGTCCATGGGCGTGCCGAAACAGTCCAGGGCTCGTCCGAGCATGGCCTTGGCAACGGGCATGTGGGGCGGGGTGGCCGCGTTCTGGATGAGGTTGCCCGGCCCGATGCCGCGCATGTCGGAATAGGGCATGAACAGGCAGGCGCCGTCGCGAAAGCCGACCACTTCGGCTGCTATGGGCGGGCTTTCCTCCGGGATGAGATAGCAGACCGAGCCAAGCGGAGCCCGGATGCCGTGGCCCTCGGCGATGAGGCCCACGACCTTGGTCACCTTGCCGAAGGTCTGGCAGGGGTCCAGGCTTTCGAGCAGTCCCAGTCGCGAGTTCGACGCCACGGCTAGTCCTTGTCCAGGTCGGCGGTGGCGGCCTCGGCCATCTGGTCGAGGATCGCTTCCACACCCTGCCAGCGGGTGGCAACCGAGTTGTCCACTTTGCCGTCGGGAGTCTCGACCACCACGCCGCCCGCAGTCAGTGCCGGGTCGCCCTTGATGGTCCAGTATTTCAGCGCCGGGTTGCGCTCCTGGATGGTTTTCAGGAAGGCATCAAGACCCTCGGCATCCTCCCCGGCGCAGCGGATGACCAGCTGGTGCCGGGATTCGATGCGCTCCAGGGCCTGGCGCATGAGGGCTTCCAGGGACGCCTTGCGGCTCTGGCTCATCTCGATGCGCAGGGTTTTTTCAACGGCCAGCCGGATCAGGTCCATGATGTCCTTGCGGCGGGCCTCGAAAATATTCGATCCCTGGGAGCCGATGCGGGCAAAGAGTTTTTCCGCCTCTGCGGAGATGGTCCGGGTGTGCTGCTCCACATCGGCCTGGGCCTGGGCCAGCCCCTCGGCGTAGCCCTCGTGCCGGGCGGTGGCCCGCAGGGCTTCGGCTTCAAGTTCGGCGAAAAGCATGATTTCCTTGGCCTTTTCTCTGGCACGCTCCTGTACCCGGTTCAGGTATTCCTCATCGGTGGACTCGTCCCAGATGAGCTGGCGCTTGCCCTCCAGCTCCTGGATGGTCATCTGGTTGGGGCCGGGCGAGTCCATGCCGATGACGACCTTGCCGGTCAGTGGGAGGCGGGTGTCGGTGCGTGGTCTAGACAAAGACATCGCTGCCACCTCTGTTGATGACTATCCGGCCTTCGTCTTCCAGGCGGCGGACGGTCTTGACGATGTTCTGCTGTGCCGCCTCGACCTCGGAGAGCTTCTTGGGCGGCATGATTTCCAGGTCTTCCTTGATCATGGTGCTGGCGCGCTCGGACAGGTTCTTGAAGAACTTGTCCTTGAGGTCGTCGGACGCGCCCTTGAGGGCCACGGTAAGGTCTTCGTTGGAGACCTCCTTGAGCAGTTCGCGGATGGCGATGTCGTCGACGGCCTTGATGTCCTCGAAGACGAACATGAGGTTTCGGATGTCCTCGGCCATCTGGGTGGATTCCTCTTCGATCTCGGAGAGGACTTCCTCCTCGGTGTTGCGGTCCACAGCGTTGAGGATTTCGGCCACGGCAGAGACGCCGCCGACCTTCTTGCCTTCCTTGCCGCCCATGGCGATGAGCTGGCTTTGCAGCACCTTGTCCACTTCCATGAGCATTTCCTCGGCCACGGCCTCCAGCTTGGCAAGGCGCATGAGCACTTCGGCGCGCACGCCAGCGGGCAGGTTCTGGAGCAGCTCTGCGGCCTGATCCGGGTGCAGGTGGCCCAGGATGAGCGCCAGGGTCTGGGGGTGCTCGTTCCTGAGTATCTGCGCCAGGATGCGCGGGCTGACGTTTTGCAACTCCTGGAAGGGCGTGGGGCCGGTGTCCAGGTCCAGGGAATCCATGATGTACTTGGCCGTCTCGCTGTCGAGCGACTTGGTCAGCAGACGCTTGACCGTTTCCGCACCGCCCACCAGGAGCTCGGCACCGTAGGCCAGGGCCTCGTTGTACTCCTTGAGCACCTGAAGCACCTGCTCCCTGGGGATGGAGTCGGTATAGAGCATGGCCTTGGACACGGCGGCGATCTCGTTGCGCTCCATCCGCTTGAACACGTCCGACGTGAACTTCTCGCCCAGGGCGAGCAGCACGATGGCTGTTTTCTGCGGTCCTGTGAAGTCGGCCATTTCCTATGCCTCCTGGGCGAGCCAGCTCTTGAGCAGATGCACGGCCTGGTCCATGTTGTCGTCGGACAGCTGCACCGCGTGGTTTTTCGCGTTCTCGAGGCGTCTGGACATGTCCATGGCCTCCTCGTCGATCTCTTCCTCTTCCAGGGCGAGGCGCTGGGAGCCGGGCAGGCCCGCCATCTCCTCGATCTCCTGCTCGGCGACGCGGGGCCGGATCAGGGCCATGATCACGGGCCGCACCACCAGGATGAGGAACAGGAAGATGAGCAGGCCGTTGAGGAAGGGCTTGCCCAGCCGCTGCGCGTATTCGAGCATGGTGCGCATGAGCGAGTCGCCGTCGTACAGGGAGGGCTCGCCAAAGGAGATGTTGCTCACCTCGATGGAGTCGCCGCGAACACTGTCAAAGCCCACGGCCCCGGCGATCAGGTTCTTGATGCGCTCAAGCTCCTCGGCGGAGCGAGGGACATACACGGACTTGCCGGTATCCTCCTCGGTCTGCCACGTTCCGTCCACGATAACCGCAACGCTCAATCGTTTCAACTCCCCGACAGGGGCGATGATGTTTTCTTCCTGCTTGTTGATCTCGAAGTTGGTGGTGCGCGACTCGCGGGTGGAGTCCTGGGTGGTGCGCGTGCCGGTGAATCCGTCGCCGCGGAAGTTGGCGTCGGGCTCGCCGCCGGCCAGGGAGGCCGCGCCAGCAGTGGTTTCCTCGCTGCGGGTCTCGGAGCGGACCACCGAGCCGTCGGGGTCGTAGCTCTCCTTGCGGATGGTCTTCTGGCTGAAATCAAGGTCCGCGTTGACGCGGGCGATGACCTTTTCGGGACCGACCACCGGGCCGAGCAGTTCCATGATCCGGCGCTGGGTGGTGTTCTCGATGTCGGCCTTGTATTCAAGCTGGGTATTGGACAGGGCCAGGCCGCCGGAGTCGTCTTCGGGCGTGTAGAGCGGGCGGCCCTTCATGTCGGTCACGGTGATGTTCTTGGGTTCGAGCCCCTCCACGGCCATGGACACGAGGTTGACCACGCCCTGGACCTCGTTGGCGGCCAGCTTGGCGTTGTCCTTGAGCTGGAGGATGATCGAGGCCGAGGGCGGCATCTGGTCCTCGATGAACAGGCTCTTCTTGGGGATGACCAGGTGAACGCGCGCCTGCTCGATCTGCGGGAATTCGGTGATGGTGCGCGACAGCTCGCCCTGCAGGGCGCGCTGGAAATTGATGTGCTGCACGAAGTCGGTCTGGCCGATCTGGACGTTGTCGAATATCTCGAAGCCGATGCCCTGGCCGTGGAGGTTGCCCTCGCCAGCCACCTTCAGGCGCAGCTCGTAGACGCGGTCGGCAGGCACCAGGATTGTCTTGCCGTTGTCGTCGAGCACATACTGCTCTTTCTCGGCCTGGAGCATGCCGACGATGCGGGAGGCGTCCTCGGGGTAGAGATTGGTCATCAGCACCTTGTAGTCGGGCTTGTTCATCCAGTAGATCATCAGCGCGAAGGCGATGACCACGGATACAGCCAGGCCGCCTATGAGGATGCGCTGGGCCGCCGTGCGGTCCGACCAGAAGCCGTGAATTTTCGTCCAGTATTCAGCGATGAACGGAGACATCTCTTCTCTCCCGAGGAATTATTCGTTTTCGAACCGATGCGTTGGTAAGCCGCTAGAACGACATCTTCATGAGTTCCTGATATGCGGTCATGACCTTGGCGCGCACGGCGCTGGTCATGGACATGGCCAGCCCGGCCTTTTGCATGGTGATCATGAGTTCGTGGACATTCTGCCGTTTTCCCGAGGCGAACTCCTCGATCATCAAATTCTTTTCCGCCTGCATGTTGTTGACCTTGTCAAGGGAGCTCTTCAGCGTGTTGCTGAATCCCTCCACCGGGGCTTGTGGCTTCTGCAACCGGGAGGCCACCGTGGAATCCACCGACCTGCGGCGCATGTCCATGGCGTTCTGATAGGCGTTGATGGCGATGCTTTTGACAACCATTGCTTTGCTCCTTGATCCTTACACGCCGATCTGCAGCGCCTTGTTGAACATCTGCTTGACGGACTCGATGGTTTGCACGTTGGCCTCGTAGCCTCGGGTGGCGTTCATCATGTTGGTCATTTCCTCGACCACGTTGATGTCGGGGTAGTAGACATAGCCCAGGTCGTTGGCATCGGGATGATGCGGCTCGTAAACTTGCTTGAAGGGGCGCTCGTCAGCGGTCACGCCGAGCACCTTGACCCCGTGCAGCTCGCGGTTGAGCTGGTTGTTCATGGCTTCGTCAAAGGGCGAGTAGACCGGGGTGGATTCAAACGAGACCGATTTGCGCTGGTAGGGGCCGCCCTCCAGGGTCTTGGTAGTCCGCATGTTGGCCATGTTCATGGAGATGACATTGAGCGTGGCGCGTTGCGCCTTGAGCCCTGACGCGCCGATGTCGAGTGCGGTCATGAAGTCCATTTACTTGCCTCCTTCCATTATGACTTTCTGCAACCCTTCGAAATTCTTTTTGATGACACTGGCCAGGGCGTTGTACATCAGGCCGTTCTTGCCCATGATGGCCATCTCCTTGTCCATGTCCACGCTGTCTTCGCCATGGACATGGCGGGGTTTGAAGTCCTTGATGCCGTCGCCCTGGAACCCGTCCGCGTTGAAGACTGCGGGCAGATGGCTCTGCTGGGTCCGGGTCATCTTGCCGCGCGCGTCGTGGTTGAGCGCCTGCTGGAGCTTGTCCTCGAATTCGAGACGGCGGGCTTTGTACTCGGGCGTATCGACGTTGGAGATGTTGCCCATGACGACATTTTGACGTTCCAGCCTCAGGTCGAGGACCTTTGCCGTCAATTGGATGTGATTCCCGAAAAGTCCCTTCATGCCTTGTTCCTCCTGCGTTTCCTGGCATCCCGGCATCGGCGGGCATATTTTTCCGCCGATCTCGCGAGGTGATTAGCAACTAGCGTTCCAATTGCATAATTACTTGATCTTATTGATTTAAGCGGATAGCTAGTGGTTGTCCCGCTTTCAGATGGCCCATTGCTGGGCGACGACCATGCGACATAAATTATAGGTAATGGGTGGGAACAATATGCAGGGTGGTCTGCCGACACTTGGGGGCGGGGCAGGGCACTATTTGCCCTGTGAATATGATAACATTGTTATTTCAGCTGTTTGTCCTGTGTGGGCAAAAAAATGTGCATCCCCACAAGGTGGGTTTTCTTTATGGTTCGCAAAGCTTTTCGCGTTTGGCACACCGTTTGCTTGGCACATGCGCGGGCCGATTGAGGCCCAGGAGACTTTCGACCTGGCCGCCGGGTAAAGGAGAAATGGAGGGGAATGTCATGAGTGGACATCTGGATTACGAAATCAACAAGGAACTCGGTGAGTGCTACCTGTTCATGGGTGAGCTCGACAAGGCTGAAGAGTATTACAAGAAAGCCGTCAGCTCCAATGGCATCCACCCTGATCCGTACCTGGGGCTGGCCACCGTGGCCGTGCAGCGCGGCAATCTGGCCGACGCCCTGATCATGTACGAGAAGGCCCACAAGATCGAGCCGACCGACAAGAGTCTTTCCGGAATCGCGCTCATCAGGATGGAAAACGGCGAAAAGGAGAATGCCTATTCCCTGTTCGTCGAAGCCGTCAGGATGAACCCCGAAAACATGGTCGCCCTGTTCAGCCTGATCAGGCTCGGCCATGAACTGGAGCGTGTGGCAGACATCATTCCTTATCTCAGGAACTATCTTGAGATAGACCCGGCCAAGCACGAAGTGCGCTTCTCCATGGCCGGTTGCCTCATGTGCTCCGGGCAGCCCGATGCGGCGCGGGAACAGCTCGAGTTCATTCTCGAAGCCAATCCCGATTTCAGCGCTGCCAGGGAACTGCTCGAGCAGCTCCAGGCATAACTGCGGTCTCCCCTCCCCGTTGATTTCCCGCCCTGCCCGCCTCGGCTGGACGGGGCGGGAAATCAGCCTCTCCCTGGAGACCGTCACAGGGGTGCTGCCCCGGACATAGCTTGCCTTTGAACGGCAAATCTGGCACAGCCTCTCAAAACACACAGAGAGGACTGCGCATGAACCTGTTGCCTGTCAAAAGAGCGATTTTGTCCGTCACCGACAAGTCCGGCCTGGCCGAGTTCGGCTCGTTCCTTGTCGAAAACGGCTGCGAGCTGATCTCCACCGGCGGCACCAAGAAGATGCTGGCCGAGGCCGGTCTGCCCGTCACCCCGGTCAGCGATGTGACCGATTTCCCGGAGATCCTGGGGGGCCGGGTCAAGACCCTGCATCCGATGATCCATGGCGGCATCCTGGCCGACAAGGACGACGATGGACACATGGAAACCCTGCGCGACTTCGGCATCGAGCCCTTTGACCTCATCTGCGTCAATCTTTACAATTTCGCCCAGGCCGTGAGCAAGGGGCTGGGCCTCAAGGACGCCGTCGAGCAGATCGACATCGGCGGGCCGACCATGCTGCGCGCCTCGGCCAAGAATTTCCATTCCATCCTCGTGGTCCCCGATCCGCAGTATTATCCCAGAGTCATGGCCGAGATCGCCGAGTCCGGGGGCGTGTCCCTCGCACTGCGCAAGGAAATGGCCGCCCTGACCTTCAAGCTGGTGTCAGAGTATGATGCCATGATCGCCAGCTATCTGGCGGAGAACGACGCGTAACGGGCCGGGAGCGGACGGCGTTGCCCGGTGCCGTCCTCGCCGGTCTGAAAGGAGCGGGCCATAGCCCAGAAACCAAAGGGCAACCTGCAAGGGTTGAAACCCAATCAGATCAAACGACTTGTCCGGCTTTACCAGCGGCAGTTTCCGCCGGATTCCAATTACACCATTGAACAGGCGCGCGAGCTGGCCGACCTGAGCGCGGACACGGGTCGCCAGATAGCCCTGCTCATCGACCGCCAGGGCAGGGTGGAGATGGTCCTGGTGGGCGACAATCGCTCCATCTACATCCCCGAGCTGCCCAGGGCGCGCATGAGCTCCGGCAGGCTGCGCGGCCTGCGCCTATTGCACACGCATCTTGCGGGTGAATCCCTCTCCCAGGAAGACCTCATGGACATGGTCTTCCTGCGGCTTGACTCGGTCACCGCGCTGACCGTGGCCGAGGGTGGCCCGCAGACCGCCCAGGTGGCGCACCTGCTGCCGCCCAACCCCGACGACAAGAGCTACGAGGTCTTTGATCAGGTCCGCTGGGACAGGCTCGACCTCGATCTGGCCAAGCTCATCGAGGCACTGGAGGACGAGTTCAGCCGCCAGATCGGTGCCCGCGACCTGGACAGCTCCGAAGAGCGCGTTCTGCTCGTCAGCGTGGACGACACCCCGCAAACCGTGCAGCAGCTTTCCCTGGAGGAGCTGGCCGAGCTGGCCGACACGGCGGGGCTCGTGGCCGCCGGGACCATGATCCAGCGCGTGCGCAAGAAGAATCCGAAATTCATCATGGGCAAGGGCAAGCTGGCCGAGCTTGAGGTCAAGGCGTTGCAGACCAACGCCTCGGTCGTCATCTTCGACCAGGAGCTCTCGCCCACCCAGATCCGCAACCTGGCCGAGATCACGGAGCGCAAGATACTCGACCGCACCCAGCTCATCCTCGACATCTTTGCCCAGCACGCCACCAGCGCGTCGGGCAAACTCCAGGTGGAGATGGCGCAGCTCAAGTACACCCTGCCGCGTCTGGTGGGCAAGAACAGGGCCATGTCGCGCCTCATGGGCGGCATAGGCGGGCGCGGGCCGGGCGAGACCAAGCTCGAAATCGACCGTCGCCGCATCGACGACCGGCTGACCCGGCTCAAGAAGGAACTGGAGCAGGTGCGCAAGCGGCGGACCCAGACGCGCGAACGCCGGGCCAAGGCCGGGCTGCCCATCGTCTCGCTGGTGGGCTACACCAACGCGGGCAAGTCCACGCTGCTCAACACCCTGACCCAGTCCAAGGTGCTGGCTGAGGACAAACTCTTCGCCACCCTGGACCCCACCAGCCGCCGCATCCGCTTTCCCCAGGAGCGCGAGGTGGTGCTGACCGACACGGTCGGCTTCATCCGCCGCCTGCCTCCGGACCTCAAGGAGGCCTTTCGGGCCACGTTGGAGGAGTTGGAGTCCGCTGACCTGCTGGTGCTCGTCTGCGACGCGGCCCACCCCGAGGCCGAGCAACAGGTGGAGGCCGTGCGCTCCATCCTGGCCGACATGGAGCTTGACGCCATCCCGTCCATCCTGGTGCTCAACAAGTGGGACCGCCTTGACGAGGAGGGGCGTGAAGCCATGGGCAATGTCTTCCCCGGTGGCATCCCGGCCTCGGCCCTGAACCGCAGCTCGCTGGAGCCGGTGGTGGAGGCGATCCTGGCCGCCATCCCCTGGGGCCGACTCGCCGACTGACCCACCCGGCGCGGCCAGCGCCCCCTGTTCTGGAAAAGAAACGAGAAAAGGCCGGACATCTGTCCGGCCTTTTGATTGGATTCCGGAGCCCGGCTGGGCTCCCTGTTTTTTTCTGTGGCTGTCCCGGATCAGAGCAGGAGCCGGGCCAGGTTGTATCCGGCCACGGCCATGCCGTAGGCCAGGACGGTGGAGCCCACAACGCTGTAGGCGGCCCAGGTCCAGCTCGATTCGCGGGCCATGGCCACCACGGTCACGAAGCAGGGGGCGTAGAGCATGGTGAACAGGATCAGCGCCACAGCCGAGGCCGGGGTGAACATGGGGTCGTTCACCAGTTTCTGGGCCAGGGTGTTGGTGTCTTCGGGGTCCACCTCGCCCAGGGAATAGGCGGTGCCGAGGGTGGAGACGATGACTTCCTTGGCCGCGAATCCGCCGGTCAGGGCGATGTTGGTGCGCCAGTCGAACCCGGCAAAGCGCGTGATCGGTTCCAGGGCGGTGCCGATGCGTCCGGCCACGGTGTGGTGGATGGATGCCTCTGCCTCGGCGTTGTCCACTTGGGCGAGCTGTTCCTCCAGGGCGGCCATGGCATTTTCGTCTGCGTCTGTGTTCAGGGCTTCGAGCTGGGCGACGATGGGGGCGCGCTGCGCCTCGAAGGTCGCCGTGCGCTCTTCGGGCAGTTGCGGGAAGGTCATCATGGCCCAGATGAGGATGGAGATGCCGAGGATGATGGTACCGGCCTTCTTGGCGTATTCCCAGGTGCGCTCCCAGGTGTGGATGAGCACGCCGCGCAGGGTGGGCATGCGGTAGGGGGGCAGCTCCATGACAAATGGGGTGGAGGCGCCGCGGATGATGGTGGAGCGCAGGATGCGGGCCACGACCAGGGCCATGACCCAGGCGCCCAGGGTGATGGTGAGCATGACCGCTGCCGCGTTGTTCGGGAAGAAAGCCGCGGTGAGCATGAGAAAGACCGGCACCTTGGCCCCGCAGGTCATGTAGGGGGCGACAAAGATGGTGGCCAGTTTTTCCTTGGGGCTCCTGAGGGTGCGGGTGGCCATGACGCCGGGCACGGCGCAGCCGCCCGCGATGCCGCCGGAGACGATGAAGGGCAGCACCGAGGTGCCGTGCAGGCCGAAGATCTTGAAGACGCGGTCGAGCATGTAGGCCATGCGCGCGATGTAGCCCGAGTCCTCCAGGGCGGAGATCATCAGGAACATGAACATGATCAGCGGCACGAAGCCGAGCACGCCGCCCACGCCGTCGATGATGCCCGAGACGAGCAGGGAGCGCAGATGCCCTTCGGGCAGGGCGTTGGTGACCGTGTCGCCGAGCCAGCCGAACAGGGATTCGAGCCAGCCCATGGGCACCTCGCCCACGGTGAAGGTGATCTGGTAGATCATGTAGACAATGCCCAGCATGATGAGCGGGCCGAGGAAGGTGTGGGTGAGCACCTTGTCCATCTGGTCCGAGCGGCTGATGCGGTCGGCGTCGAGAACCGGGTAGGTGACCACGTCCTTGATCATGCCTGCGATGAAGCCGTAGCGGTGGTCGGCGATGAGGGCGTCGGGTTGGGCCTTGAGGGTCTTCTGGGTGTGGGTGGCCACTTCCTTTGCCATGTTTTCAAGGGTACTTGAGAGGGCGGAGTTGACCATGCGCCCTCTGATGATCACATCCTCGTCGCGCTCCAGGTATTTGATGCCGGTCCAGCGGGCCGGGACCTTGTCGGTCAGGAAGGATTCGGTCTCGATGAGCTTTTGCATCGCGTCCAGGACCGGGTCGAGGTCCGGGCCGTAGGAGATGTTCAGCGGCTTCCACTGGCCGTGCTGCTCCTTGGCCAGGGCCAGGGAGGTGCGCAGCAGTTCGTCCGCGCCCTTGCCGCTCCTGGCCACGGTCTCCACCACCTTGCAGCCGCTCAAGGCGGCCAGTTTTTCGCTGTCGATGTCCTTGCCGCTCTTGCGGACCTCGTCCATCATGTTCAGGCCCAGCACCAGGGGCACGCCAAGCTCCATGATCTGCACGGCGAGGTAGAGGTTGCGCTCCAGGGCGTCGGCGTTCATGACGTCGATGACCACCTGGGGCCGCTCCTCCACCAGGAAGTTGCGGGCGACCAGCTCCTCCTGGGTGTAGGCGGTCAGGGAGTAGGTGCCGGGCAGGTCCACCAGTTCGATGGTGTCCTCGCCTGCCTTGATGATGCCGACCTTCTTCTCGACCGTGACGCCGGGCCAGTTGGCCACATGTTGGCGCGCGCCGGTCAGGGCGTTGAACATGGTCGTCTTGCCGCAGTTGGGGTTGCCTGCGATTCCGAGGGTGTATTTGCCCATGATGCCTAGTCCTCCAGGGGGGCTACGGTGACGTGATCCGCCTCGCTGTTGCGAAGGGTCAGGGTGAAATCCTTGAGTCTGAGGGCCACGGGATCCTTGAGCGGCGCCTTGCCGATGACCTTGCACTGCGTGCCCGGAATCAGCCCCAGGTCGCGGATGCGCCTGCCAAGCTCGCCCTCGGCGGTCACGGTCACGATCTTTAGCATCTGGTTGACCTTGGCCTTTCTCAGGCAAAAACTGTTGTCCATGCTGGTGTTCCCTTGTGCGATGTGTTGAAAATCATTTTCAATTAAGTGGCAAAAAAATTACTTTTCGCAGCAGGAGCGGGTCTCGTTCCTGTCCTGCGTCCCGGAGCAGCCGCCGCATCCCCCGCATCCGCAGGACGCGGATTTGGCCGTGAACTGCCGGTAAATCCTGCGGCCCACATATCCGGCTGCGACGAGCACTATGGCTGCGACGAGTATCGTGTCTGACATGGCTTCCCTCACTTTTCTGATTCCTCTTTGGACGGACAGGTGGAAAATAGTGATGTTGAGAATCAATGTCAAGCGCCGGGATGCACTTTGTCAAATTGGGTGGAGACAGTGCGCGCCAGGTGGCCGTGTGCCTCGCCTCCGGGGGGCCGGACTGGGTCCGGCTTGTCAATTTCCGCTATTTGGCTTATATCCAGCCCCTTGATCAAGGAGAACCCTACGGGTGAGAACCAAGCTTTTACTGATCGCTGAAAAGGGTCCGGCCAGGGACGCCTACCTCGAAGTCCTGCGCGATATCGACATTGATGTCGATTGCGTGGCCTCGCCCGACGAGATCGGCGGGGCCATCATCGAGGTCCCTTACAGCGGGCTGCTCATAGACGTGCCGACCATGATCCGGTGCGAGTGCGTGGACAAGAACCGGGTCAACAGCATCATGCAGCGCTTTCCGGTGCTGCGGCTGATGTACAATCCGGGGTTTGGCGGTATCCGCGGCCTTGCCAGGGGCGGCACCCTGCGTGACAACCGCGATCTGGCGGAGTTTGTCCTGAACGAGTGCGTGCCGTTTGCGCCGCGTTCGATCCGGGTGACGCGGCGTCAGGAGGTGATCTTCAATGTCCTGCTGCTGGTCGATCCGGCCAGCCTCGATGCCGGGGCGGAGCGCACCGTGACCATCAATGTCTCGGAGCACGGGTGCTTCGTCTTCACCGCTGCGCAGTGGCGGCTGAACGCCCCGGCCTGGCTCGTGATCAGCGAGTTTGAGGACAAGACGCCCATCGAGCTTCGCGTCCGCTGGCGGCGCGTCTGGGGAGAGGCCATGCTCCTGCCCGGCATCGGCACGACCTTCGAGGCCATGACCACGCACCAGTACGTGCAACTGCACTCATTTCTCTAAAGCAAAGGGACGGACCGGATGAGCGACGACTCCAAAGAATTCATGGCATGGATCGACGCCCTGACCAAGGGTATCATCGCCGGGTGCGCCTTCGGCTATCTCTTCAGCCTGACCGGTCTGCTCCCGCCGGCCAAGGCCGTGGTCCTCGGCGGCCTGGCCGGCTGCCTCGCCTCCATCACCTTCAAGAACCGGCGCGACGACAAGCGGGACAAGGGAAAAATGGACCGGGAAAAGTTGGATCAGAAAAAGCGGGGCCGGGATAAGTAGGGCTTTTCTGTTGGGGGGCGCTATGGCTTCGCTTCGGCGCACTCCGCAGCTGTGGTGAGGGGGAAAGTCAGGACAAAAGTGCTTCCCTTGTTCACTTCGGATTCGGCCCGGATTGTCCCGCCGTAGTGTTCAACAATATGGCGCGAAATGGACAGTCCCAGGCCTGATCCGCGGATCCCGATGTCCTGGATTTCCTGCCCCTGGACTTGGTGGAATTTGGTAAAGATCTTTTCCAGGTCCTCTTCGGGAATGCCCACGCCGGTGTCGATGACCCGGATTTCCAAGGTGTCGCGGGCATCGTTGAGGCCCGCCCGGAGGGTGACGGTCCCAGTCTTGGTGAATTTGGCCGCATTGTTGAGGAGATTGATGATCACCTGGGTCATGCGGTCAGGATCCAGGAGCATCTCCGGCAAGTCCGCTGGCACATCGGTGATCAGTTCCAGGTTGGTGTTTTCGATGTAGAGCCCCGACACGGCGTTGGCGGCCTGGGCCAGCACTTGGGACGGCAGGACACACTGTTCGTTCCACTTCATGCGTCCTGCCTCAATGCGGGCCAAGTCCAAAAAATCATTAACCAGCCGGGTCAGCCGCTCGCCCTCGTGGACGATGATGTCCAGATTGGCACAGATACGGTTGCCCATTACTGTCGCATCGACCACGCATCCGGCCCCGGGGAGGAACTTCTTGCAGAAATCGCGATGGATAAGCTTGGCAAAGCCGAGCACACTGGTCAGCGGGGTGCGTAGTTCGTGGGAAACCGAGGAGAGAAAGTCTGTCTTGAGTTGGTCCAGTTCCTTGAGGCGCAGGTTGGCTTGTTCCAATTCCGCGGCCTTACGTTCCAGGTCCATGGTTCGGTCGGCCACCAGTTTTTCCAACTGACGGTTCATTTCTGCCAGATCGTGTTCGGCCCGTTTGCGCTCGGTAATGTCCATGGCAAAGCCTTCGATGAGTTCCAGGTCTCCGTCGTCGTCGAATACGCCGCGGCAATTGATGGATATCCACATGCGGGATCCATCCCTGCGTTAGAATTCCGCCTCGAAGCCGGAGAGCTGGCCGGTGGTCCGCACGGCATGGAGCAGTTCCTCGCGGGTGGAGGAGTCGACATATAGCTGATGGGGGATATCGGTGATCGCGTTGATGAGTTCGTCAGGCGTCTTGTATCCGTGCAACTGGGCCATGGCCGGGTTGACCGATATGAAACGTCCGGATGGCGAGGACTGGAAGATGCCTTCCACCGCGCTTTCGAACAGGGTGCGGTAGCGCTCCTGCGCCTTGGCTTCCTCTTTTTGCGCGCGTTTGCGCTCCTTACGGCTCTCGGCCTCGCGCAGCTCCCGCTCCACGGCAGGGATGAGCCGTGCCCAGTTGCCCTTTTTCACGTAATCGCTGGCACCGGCCTTGAGAATCTCCACGGCATTTTCTTCCACCAGCACACCGGAGATGACGATGAACGGCACGTCGAGGCCCTTCTCGTGGACCAGACGCAATGCCTCGCGGCCATCAAATGCGGGCATCTGGAAGTCGGAGAGGATGATGTCCCAGTGCCCTTCATCCAGCGCCCTGTCGAGGGCTTGCGGCGTATCCACCATCTTCCATTCCACATCGTAGCCGCCTTTTTTCAACTCGCGCAGGGTGAGCAGGGCGTCGTCTTCCGAATCCTCGACGATTAGAATACGTATCGGTGTGGACATGGCGACCTCCTATTCCCGGCCAACGACAAAAAAGATCGTGGTCCCCTTGTCTTTCTCCGACTCGGCCCAGATGCGGCCGCCGTGGCGGTTGATGATGCGTTTGGCCGTGGCCAGTCCGGTGCCGAGCCCAGGGTATTCCTGGTCCGGATGCATGCGCTGGAATGGACCGAACAGTCTGCTTCGGGCGTACTCCATGTCAAAGCCGACCCCGTTGTCGCGGACGAAGCAGACCGCTTCGCCGTCTATGTCCATGCGTCCGAACTCAATTTGGCCATGGTCCAGTCCCACCGTGAACTTCCAGGCGTTGTCCAGCAACTTTTCCAGGAGGAAGCCCGCTTGCCTGCGGTCCATGGGCATCGTGATCCCATCGGTTACGGAAAACTTCGGTGCGTGGGCGTCGTGCCAACTCGCCACCCGGTCCGCCGTTTCCCGAGCGAGCTTCGAGAGGTTGACTATCTCGATCCGCATGTCGCCCCGCGATTGGCGCGACATCGTAAGCAGCCCGTCGATGTATTCGTTGATCCTTATGCCGCCCTTGCGAATCCGCTCGAGGTAGTCACGTCCGGTCTCATCAATCTGGTCGCCGCAATCCTCGATCAGGGCCTGACTGAAGCCATCAATGGCTCGAAGAGGTGCGCGCAAGTCATGGGAAAGAACGTAAAGCAACTGGTCCATCTCTTGATTCAATTCGTCGAGCATGCGTTGGCAGTCTGTGGGTTCCATGGTCTATTCCTCTGTCGGACCCACGTTGAGCACCAGCCAGTAAAGGCCGAGCTGACGGACGGCCTCGCTGAACTGGTCAAAATCAATGGGCTTTCGGATGTAGCTGTTGGCGCCGAGGCTGTAGCTGTCAAGCAGATCCTGCTGTTCCTTGGACGAGGTCAGGATGATCACCGGCAACAGCCGGGTATGTTCATCGTCCCGGATCTTCTGGAGAACCTTAAGGCCGTTGACTTTGGGCAGCTTCAGGTCGAGCAAGATGATCTGCGGAGAATCTTTAATGTCGCGGTCGGAGTATTCGCCGGTGCAGAACAGGTAGTCCAGCGCCTCGGCTCCGTCCTTGGCCACGACAACGGTGTTCATAATGTTGTTCTTCTTGAATGCCCGAAGCGTTAAGGCAACGTCATCAGGGTTGTCCTCAACTAGCAAAATGATCTTGGATGTGGCGTTGAGCATCAATTACTCCTCTTGCAGTGTAAATAGGAATGCGGCGCCTTTGCCGACCTGCCCTTCCGCGCGGATCTTCCCGCCGTGTTTGCGTATGACACGGTCCACTATGGCCAGACCTATGCCCGTTCCCTCGAATTCCTCCTGGGAATGCAGGCGCGAAAAAGGCTGGAACAGCCTGTCAGCATACTGCATGTCGAATCCTGCCCCATTGTCGCGCACGACGAACCATGTCGTCCCCAGAGTCTCTTCGGTGCCAAACGAAATGGTGGGGGTGTCGGTGCCAGCACTGAATTTCCACGCATTGCCCAGCAGGTTTTCGAGGAGCAGCCTGACAAGGCGTTCATCCGCCTCGGCGGTGAGGCCGGGCTGGATATGCATGTTGACGTGGGGCTCGGGGGAGCCCTCCAGGATGGCGTTCACCACCTCAAGGGCTGTCCGGCTGAGATCCACGGTCTCGCGCTTCATTTCCATGCGGGTCATGCGCGACAGGGTCAGGATGTCGTCGATGAGTTCACCCATGCGCTGGCTCGCTTTGCGGACCCGGTCCAGGAAGTCTAGCCCCTTGGCGTCGAACTTGTCTCCATAGTCCTCGATCAGGGCTTGGCTGAATCCGTCGATGGCCCGGAGCGGCGTACGCAGATCGTGGGAAACGGAATAGGAAAAGGCTTCGAGTTCCTGGTTGGCCGCCTCCAGTGCCCTGGTGCGCGCCTTGACCCGGTTTTCCAGCTCTGAGGCCAGACGCACCAGGATGGATTCCCGTTCCCGGTAATAGTCCACCCGGAGCTTGAGTTCGCCCGGCGTCAGTTTCAGGTCGGCCAGAATCTCGGCGTACATGTTGGAAAGGCGTGCCTTTTCCTCCGAGGTATACACCTCGGCATTCTTGAGGGCCAAATGCGCTTCGGCCACCCCCACGGAGCCGGACAAAGTTTTTTCCACCTCGCCGAGCAATTCTGCCAGCTGAGTGAGCGAAACCGCACTTTTTCCCGAAAGCCCGACGCGGCTAGCACAGGCAAGGAACATGGCTTCAGCCTCATCAATGGGGACATAGCTGGTCAGGGTGGTGATGATTTTCTTGGTCTTGGCCTTGAGATCGATGGTAGCCTCGCCAGCCATATGGGTGGGGCTGCTTCCCTGATTGAGGATAGTGACGAAATCCTTGGCCAGGGTCATGCCCGTGGCTCTGTGCTCGAAGAGCATGGATCCGGCCATGTAGAGCCCCACGTTGAACAGCATGGACCAGAACACGCTCTGGCTGAGCGGGTCCATGCCGATCATGCCAAACAGCGTTTCCGGCTTGAGGAGTTCGATGCCCATGGGCCCGTTTTGGACGAGGCTCTGGAATGCCCAATCGCTCTCGGCAAAGACAGGAATCACCAGAGTGTAGAACCAGATGGCAAAGCCGCTGATGAGGCCTAACTGAGCCCCCACTTTGTTGCCTCGCTCCCAGAATAACCCGCCGAGGATGGAGGGCGCGAACTGGAGGGCGGCGGCAAAAGAGATCATGCCCATGTTCACCAGCATGACCGAGTCTCCCACTGCGGCATTGAACCAGTATCCCGTCAGAATGACCAGGGCCACCCCGAACCACTTGATTCGGAGAAGATGATGTCGGAGGGGCTCAAGGGGCTTTACGGCTCGAATGACCGGCAATACGATGTGGTTTGTCAACATGGTGGACAGGGTCATGGATGAGATCATGACCATGGCCAGGGCTGCAGACACTCCGCCGATGTAGACGAACAGGGCCAGCCAGGGCTGGTCATACCACATGGGCAGGCGAAGGACGTAGGTATCGGCCATGGTTTTGGCAAAGCCGATGCGCAGTCCGTCCAAGGCGATGGGTATGACGAAGAGCGAAATGAGCAGCATATAGAGCGGAAGCAGCCACATGGCAGTGGCGATGTGTTTTTCGTCGGAATTTTCCACCACGGCTACATGGAACTGACGCGGCAGGAACATGATGGCAGACATGGACAGGATCATGTATGTGGTCCAGGTGGCGTAAGGCGTTTCGCTCTTGCCTGACAGGGTGATGATTTCTCCCAGATCATGGCCCATGGTCTGGGTTTTGTGGAAGAGGTCGTCCAGCCCGTTGTGGGCGATGTAAGTGACGAATATGCCGCAGGCCAGGAATGCGGTCAGCTTGACGATGGACTCCACGGCCACGGCCGTGATCATTCCCTGGTGCCGTTCCGTCGGGTCGATGCGGCGCACGCCGAACATGATGGTGAAGGTGATCATGAGGACGACCGTGATGGGGCCAATCTGATCATGGATCCAGGACGAGGCATGGACGGGGTCGCCCGCGATGATGGTGAAGGTAGCGACAACGGACTTGATCTGCAGGGCAATATATGGCGTGTTTCCGATCAGTGCGGCGCACGCCGCCAGGGCTGCCAGGGATGTGGATCGGTCGTAGCGGGCGGAAATGAAGTCCGCAATGGATGTGATGCGGTAGCGGTTCTTGATGCGGACCATGCGGCGCATGATCTGCCACCACAGGATGATGGTCAGGGTGGGGCCGATGTAGACCGTGGAGAAGAGCATGCCCGAAGTGGCTGCCTTGCCCACGCTGCCGTAGTAGGTCCAGGAAGTGGCGTACACGGCAAGGGACAGTCCGTAGACGACCGGGCTGCCGGATATTTTCTTGCTCAGGGAGGAACTTCCCTCGACCCATTGGGCCAGGAGAAACAGCAGTCCGAAGTAGACGAGCAGCACGAGTAACACGGTCAACGGACTGAACACGGCCTACCTCTCCCCGTCCGTTTTCCCGGTCCGCCTGGTGAATTCCCCCATCGCGATGAGCAGGACGACGATCACGAACCAAGCAATGATCAGGTAGCTGAATATACTTGTTTCACCGGCACCGGACGGCATGGAGAGGATGGGCCAGTTGAATAGCAGCATCCCGACAAGAAAGAGCAGGACGGCAAGGCTTTTGGATTTGAAGAATTTGCTGATTCGGTCCATAGTGGCCTCCCCTTCTAGGAGATGTCGCACAGGGCGCGCTGTCCGCACGCGGCAGGTGGGTTGCCGAGCCAAATCAGTATAGCAGAGTATTTCTGTTTTTGCGAATCTTTGCGTTGACCCGGATGAACCTTTTTTTATGACCGACGCGCCGGCTCGATCAGGAAGGTATTGAGGCACAACTGCTTCACGTCCACCTCCGGCAGATCGGGCTCGATCCGGCGCAGACCGGCCAGTCTGGCTTCCACCTCGGTCTTGTGCAGCCTGGGGAACTTGTTCAGGGCATAGCGCACTTTGCGCCCGTTTCTGCCCGGCTGCCGCGCCCGCAGCAATTTGCTCAAGTATTTGCGCCAGCATTTGGCGTTTTCCCAGAACCCCAGCGGCTCGGGCAGCCATGTTTCGCGGCCTGCGGCATGAACTGCCGCGAGTTCGGCAATGGTCCTGGCCGCGTTCTTTTCGACATTGGCCAGACAGGGGCTGATCCGGGCCAGGAGCGCCTTGCGGGCGTCGTCGGCCATGGCCGCGCTGCATTCCATGTGCGCCAGCGCTTTGTCCGGCGATGTGGTCCTGATGCCGATTTCGGTCATCAGCGTGGCAGAGCCTTCGATGCCTTCATAAGGCTCGTATTGCAGCACGGGCTTGTCCATGAGCATGGCCTCCAGGCCGGTGGTGCAGTCGTGATGGATGACGACTCCAGCAGAGGCGATCCACTCCCGCGCGGAGCCTTGCTTGGTGACAAAGACATTGGGCAGTCCGCCCAGCCTTTCCGAGTAGAAGCGACTGTTTTCCGCTGGATGCGGCCTGATGATCACATGTTTTTTCGGATGGGCGTGCGCCAGGGTCCGCGCCAGTTCGATCAGGGCCAGGGCGGTCTTTTCCTGATGCCTGCACCGCCGCTCAAGGTGCGCCCGGTGCTCCGGCGAGCCGTACACCTTCCATTCGTCCATGCGGCTGAGCATCCGCATGTAATGTTCAAACCCCATCTCGTGGTTGAACATGCCGAAGCTGGTGTTGATGAGGGAGTAGTCTTCGCCGTGACGGCCAGCGATGTCCTGGTTCCTGTAGTAGGGGACGAACTTGGGCGCGAGCAGGTCAAAAGAGGGATGGCCCGTGACCAGGATGTCGTCGGTCCGCTCGCAAGGCACGAGCTGATCCAGGATGTCCTTCTGCCGTTGGCCCCACATGCAGATGGCCGTGGCATGATCAATGACTCTGGCGAAATTTCTCTGCATCTCCGGCGGATCGTCAACAAAGCCCTGTCCCTCGGAGTTGAGGTTGAGGACAATGCCGTTGTTGTTCAGCACCGTGGTGTTGGTGGCTTCCTGCTGGTCGCTGTCAAAGAGGATCAGCGGGCTGCGGCTGTGCATGACATATTCGTTGGCCATTCGGTCGCCCAGCAGGGTGGGGAGACCGCGCGAGGCGAGATGGAGGGCCTGATAGAGCACGCCGTCCAGCTCGCGGATGATGATTTCGACCTGGAAGACGCAAAGCATGTGCGCTGCCCGCTACAGGTTTTCCACCCGGTGTTTCAAGTTCCACTCGCCGTTGACTTTTTCCCAGAGGTGGGGCGAGCGGTGCTTGTCGCACAGGTCGTGGAAATGCTCGGGAGTCATCCCGATGTAGTCCATGATCTCGTTGAAATAGACATCCGGGAACTCCCCGTCGTATTTGTGGACCAGGGCCACGCCTTCCTCGCGGGTCAGGTGCTTGTTGCGGATTTCCTGCGAGGCGTCGTAGGTGGTCCGGCCAATGCCGAACTTGATGTGGGTGGTGTAGTAGTGCAGGTCGTCGATCTTGTCGTCGATGCTGTTGTACTTGCTGTAGGTTCCCTGCGTCCTGAAGGGCCGGGCCTTGAAATCGGTGTTCTCGACCGCGAAATAATAGGCTTCCTGCGGCGTCCAGGGAACGTAGTAGCCGAGGTAGTGAACCTCAATGGCGGATTTGGCCAGCCGGTCCGCGTCTGCCGGAAAATAGGTTGAGAGCTCGTTCAGGCGCAATCCGTGGACTTCGATGAGTTCCTTGATGGACACGCCGCCAAGGTACAGGTCGTCGATGTTCTTCATGCTGTAGTACGACTTGTCGCGCAGCGAGGACGAGGTCTCGGCAATGGGGTTGCCGTATTCGGCCTCGGGCTCCCCGTAGAAAATGAGCGGGATGTTGTATTCGAGCGCGACCTTGGGGGCGAGGTTCTTCTGGCCCAGGATGAAGGTCTGGAACGGGTGCAGCAGGTTCTCGATGGCCAGCTTGGTCAGCAGCTTGTGCGCCCGGCCATTCTGGTTGAAGGTGATGTTGTCGAACCCGCCGACCTCGATCCAGTTGCGGAAGTTCCGGTATCCGTAGTCCGTGTACATGATCGGCGGCCAGGTCACGGTCAGCGGATTCATCCCGTACTTGTACTTGATGACATGGGCGGCCAGCGCGCTGTCCTTGCCGCCGCTGCCGGGCACGATGCAGTCGTAGCCGCCGTCGTTTCTGCGGTGCTTGTCGCACAGGGCGAGCAGATGGTCTTCCCGCGCCTTCCAGTCGATGTCGATCTTCTTCTGCTCATTGTAGCGGCAGGCGTCGCACACGCCGTCCTCGTCTATGTGCAGAGTCGGGGTGATCCTGTCGCGGGTATGCTTGAACTCCGGGTAGGAGCTGGGCCGCTGGTTGGACATGACACATTTTCTGCAAAAGCGGACTTCCTCGGGAAGGCCGAAGAGGGTCTTTGGTCTGGTCATTTATGCTGCCTCCGCAGAATGGATCTGCCTTGCGAAATTGGTGTAGATTTGCAGCCCCACAACCCCGCTTCTCTCGGGGTGGAACTGGAAGGCCGTGATGTTGCCCAGCATGCTTCCTGAACAGAAAATCACGTCGCCGTAAGTGGTTTGGCTCAGGACGGCGTTGGAGTTTTCCGGCACGACATGGCAGGAGTGGACAAAATACATGTCTGCTCCGGGACTGACGCCTTCAAGCAGCGATCCGGACCAGCCTGCCGCACCGCGCGACAGGGGCAATTCAATGGTGTTCCAACCCACCTGGGGAACCTTGAGCATCCGCCCGGCCATCTGCTGGACTGGAAAGTACCGGACTGTTCCGGGGATGAGGTCAAGCCCCTTGTGGCACCCAAACTCCTCGCTTTCGGTAAAGAGCAGTTGCTGGCCGAGGCAGATGCCGAGCAGGGGGGTGCCCCTGTCGGCCACATCCCTGATCGGCACCACCAGATCGAGCCTGCGCAGGGCGTTCATGGCGTCACCAAAGGCACCCACGCCAGGCAGAATCACCGCTCTGGCCGCGAGTACCCGCTTCGCGTCGTGGGTGATCTCCACCGACATGCCCACATGCTCGCAAGCGTGCTTGATGCTGAAGAGATTGCCCAGGCCGTAGTCGATGATGGCCACATCGATGTCAGACATATGCTTCCTTCATCCGGCAGGGGAGATTGCGCGCTTGCATCGCTTCCTGAATGTCGCGGATGGAACACGGCGTGAGCTGGGTGAACGTGCGCCCGGTCTTGAGAAATTCGATGTTGCCTTCCTGCTGGTATTCGTGGGATTTCGATTTTTCCATCAGGGACTCAATGGTCTTGTAGTGCAGAACCGAGGCCATGCTGACCGCATCGGCCCGGCCTTGCGTGATCACATTGGCCGCATCGGCGGGACTGCCGCATCCGCCGCCCGCTATGACCGGCACGGAGACGGCTGAGGCGATGGCCCGGGTCAATTCGATATCATACCCCTTGCCCGTGCCTTCCTGGTCGATGCTGGTGATCATCAGCTCCCCGGCCCCAAGTTCACAGGCGCGCTTGGCCCACTCCACAGCGTTCACCCCGGTGGTCTCCCTGCCGTATTCCACCAGGGCCTCCCACTCGCCGTTGGCGCGCCGGATCGCCTCAATGGACACGACGATGGTGGATGAGCCGAAGGCCACGGATGCCTCGCGGATGAGTTCAGGCCGCTTGATGGCCTCGGTGTTGATGGCGACTTTGTCCGCACCGGCCCGAAGCACCGCGCGGATGTCGTCCACCGAGCGGAGCCCGCCGCCCACGCACAGGGGGATGAAGATTTCCGACGAGGTCCGCTTGACGATGTCGTGCAGGCTGTTGCGGTCGTAGAGGCTGGCCACGGCGTCCTGAAAAAACAGTTCGTCCGCCCCGTTTTCGTAGTAGTGGCGGGCAAAGTCCTCTGGTTTTCCAAGGACACGCAAGCCCTCGAAATGAATGCCTTTGACGAGGTTCGGCCCCTTGATGTCCAGCCGCGGTATGATCCTGAATTTCATGAAGGGCCTGCTTACCAAGCGGTCCAGCCGCCGTCAACCAGGAGGTTCTGGCCGGTGACGTAGGCGGAGAGGTCGCTGGCGAGATAGAGCAGGGCGCCCTTCATGTCTTCCTCGGTGCCCATACGGGCCAGCGGGGTGCGGGCCACGTAGCGTTTGACAAAGGGGTCGGGCTGGCCGCGCTCCACGCCGCCGGGGCTGATGCAGTTGACCCGGATGTCCGGGGCCAGGGTGGTGGCCAGCCAGCGGGTGAGCTGGGTCAGGCCGCCCTTGCTGGCGGCATAGGCCGCCGGGTTGCCCATGGCCGTACCCTCGTAGAGCGACATGTCCGGGCCGACCACGCCGTAGGTGGAACCGATGTTGACCACCGAGCCATGGCCCGAGGCGCGCAGCAGCGGGGTCGCGGCCTGGATCAGGGCAAAGGGGGCGGTCAGGTTGACCTCAAGGGCTGCCCGCCACGTGTCCACGCTCTGCCCCTCGAATGGGGTGACCCAGCCGCTCAGGCCCGAGGTGCCGACAAATCCGGCGCAGTTGACCAGGATGCCGAGGCCGCCCAGAGCCCCTGCCACTTGGGCCGGGGCCGCGATCACGGCGTCCGTGTCGGCCAGATCAATGGCGAGGCCCATGGCCTTGACTCCGTATTGGCTCGTCAGGCGGGTCGCGCACTCTTCGGTGCGCGCCGGGTCGATGTCCAGAACGGCCACGGACGCCCCGGCCTCGGCCAGGGTCTCGCAAAAGGCCATGCCGATGTGACCGGCTCCGCCTGTGACCAGGGCGGTGCGCCCGGTCAGGTCCATCAGTTGCTTGATGCTTTTCATTGTTTGTGCTCCAGCAGGAATTGGGCAAAGGCGAAATCCAGTTCGGTGTCGATGTCCACGGCCCGCTCGGTCGGGATCTCCACGGCCTTGACCCGGCCTTGGAAGATGGCGTCGTGTTCAAGGATGAAGCGCGGGCTGGAGACATAGGCCACGGTGGTCATGTCAAAGACAACTGGCGCGTCCTGCCGCCGGGTGATGGCCGCGCCGGGCGGCATGGCCACCGAGGCGTAGCCGCGATCATCCAGAACGACCATGTTGAACGAGGGGTGCCGCTCAGCCTTGCGCGTGGTGACAACCATGTCGCAGTCGCCTTGCAGATAGAGTTCGATGCATTGTCTGACATCCGTTCCGGTTCTCAGGGGCGCGGTGCACGGCAGGGAGACGAATACGTCGAACTCCCCGACTTCGTTGACCGCGTGTCTCCAGGCGAGCCATTCCGGCGAATCGTCGCGGGCCAGATTGGCCGGGCGCATGAACGGCACTTCGGCCCCGTGTTCGCGCGCCACGGCGGCAATGGCCGGGTCGTCGGTGGAGACGATGATCCGGTCCACAAGCCCCGAGTCGCGGGCCGCGTTGATGGCATGGCCGATGAGGGGGATGCCCCCCAGGGGCTTGATGTTCTTGCCGGGCAGCCCTTTGGATCCGCCGCGTGCGAAGATGAATCCGAAAATCTTCATGCCGTCACCCATTGGCCCTGTGTTGCGGCGCGTTCGGCGGCCTCGATCAGGCCGAGCACGGCCAGCCCCTGTTCAAAGGAGCACAGCCGGGCCGTCTCGCCCGAAGTCAGCGCCGCAAGTTGTGCCCGGTAGGTGGCGTCCCGGTCGAGGTCGAAAACCTTGGCCTGCCCCTCGGCTTCGAGCCGTCCGGTGATGAAGTCCGCGTGGATGCTCAGTTCCTGGGCGTTGATCTCGAACCCCCGCCGGGCGGTGCGGTTGAGATAGTCGAGGTGGATGGACACCGACGGGCAGCGGCTGGTCTCAAGGAGCAGGTCAAAGACATCATCCGAATCGATGGCCAGATCGCTGAAATGGCCGCCGATGGCCGCGACCCTGCGCCACGGGCCGAGCAGGTGCAGGGCGAGGTCCAGCTCGTGGGAGAGGTCGCGCAGCACGCCGCCGCCCTGATCGCGCCGGGCCGAATACCCGGCGGTGTAGTCTGTGCCGGGCCGCCAGTCGGGCAGATACTGGCCGACAAAGAAACGGGCCGAGAAGATTGGGCGGTCGGTCAGGAGCCGGGCGGCCTCCTGCACCAGGGGGTGCAGGCGCAGGTTGTAGGCCGCGAAAATGTGTGCCGTCTCTGGCGGGAGGGTCGCCGGAACATGGTCGAAGAGGGGTTTTTCCACCAGGATGCGGCCGCTGAACCCGTGAGCGAGCAAGGCGCGCAGGGTGTCGTGATGGTCTGCCGTGGGGGTGGAGATCACGGTCAGGCCCGGCATGTTCCCGTCCAGGGCGTCGGCGAGGTCGGTGAAGACCGGAAACGGACACTGCGGGTTGCGTGTCACGCACCGCACCTCGTGGCCCATCTCCGCGAGCAGGCGGGCGTGCCGTGCGCCGATGGAGCCGTATCCGATGATCAGGGAGCGCATCCGGCTGCCCCTACCGGCCCTGGGGCATGCCCTTGAAGTGCATGTCGTAGTCGCAGTTGGCCTGATCGAAGTCCTGTTTCCTGCCGATGTCCATCCAGTATTCGTGGATGGGGAAGGCCGCCGTGGTTTCGCCCGCGTCCATGAGCTGGCTGAAGAGGGTGGGCATGTCCAGGTAGTTTCCCTTGGGGATGGCCGCCGCCACGTCCGGGGCCAGGACATAGATGCCCGCGTTGACGAAAAACTGGTGGACCGGCTTCTCCTCGATGCTGGTGATCCGGTGGTTGTCCACCTGGACAACGCCAAATGGCACCTGGATGTCGAAGCTGCGCACGGCCATGGTCGCCCTGGCCTTTTGGGCGAGGTGAAAGTCGAGCATGCCGGGAAAGTCCACCCGGGTCAGCAGGTCGCCGTTCATGACAAAGATGGGCGCCTCGGGCTTCTCTTCCATCAGGCCGAGCGCTCCGGCTGTGCCGAGCTGCTCGTTCTCGCGCAGGTAGCGGATCTCCACGTTGTGGCGCGAGCCGTCGCCGAAATGCGCCTCGACCATCTCGGCCCGGTAGTTGACCGAGATGTAGAATTTTTCGAATCCGTGCTCCACGAACTGGCCGAGGATGGTTTCGAGCAGGGGTTTGCCGCCCACGGACAGCAGCGGCTTGGGGCAGTCCTCGGTCAGGGGGCGCAACCGCTGGCCCAAGCCGCCGGCCATGAGCACCACCCAGTTGTCGCGCTTGGGCGGGGTGATCATGTCCATGAGCGTGCGCAGCCCCACAAGGCACCCGTCCGCGTCGAGCAGCGGCACCTGTCGGAAGTCCCGCTCGCGCATGGTGGCCAGCAGGACCGCCGGATCATCGCTCTCGCGCGCTGTGAAGAAATTGGTCTCCATCACTTCGCGGGCCGGTGATTTCAGGGTCTTGCCCGCCAGCAGGCCGCGGCGGATGTCGCCGTCGGTGATGACGCCGTCAAGGTGGCCGTTTTCGCGGGCCACCAGGGCTATCTGCACGCTCGACAGGGTCAGCGCCTCCACGGCGTCGCGCACGGTGGCGGTCAGGGGGATGACCGCTTTTCTCCAATCCTTCATGAATGGTGTCCCTCGCCATTGCCGCCTTGCGGGCATGGCTTGATGTCGTGGAATGATTTGACAGTTCCCGGGCCACGCTTTTTGATCTCCGCGACGATGCGCTGGCTCGTCCCGGTCTTTTCATACGGGTTTCGGGCCGCCTTGACAATGTCGCCGGTGGGCGGGGCAAGGGCACGACTGATGGTCCGGGCCACGGCCTCGGCCTTGGCCGGGCAGTCGAGCACGCTGGCCGCCCGTTCGCGGCCCTGCTGTCTGGAGCCGACATTGACCGTGGGGACGCCCAGGCTCGGCGCCTCGATGATGCCGGAGGACGAGTTGCCCACCACTGCCGCGCAGTGCTTCATGGCCGAGAGGTAGCGCAACTGGCCCAGGGACGCAGCCGCGTGGACCCGGCCCGGATGACGCCCGGCCAGTCGGGCCGCTGCGGCGTCGATGGCTGATGCGCCTGGGTCGGCATTGGCTCCGGTCAGGATGACCGTGACTTCCCGGTCCTGCCCGAGGACTGTTTCGAGCCCGGCGAAGAATTGCTGCACCTGTTCCGGTCCGTCGTCGCCGAGGGTCACGGGGTGGTAGGTGGTCAGCAGGCACTTGTCGCCCATGGCGAAACCGATGGCCGATTCCAGCTCCGTCCTGCTCAGGAGGGGCAGGGACAGGGCGATCTCGACACCCACTGCCCCGACATCGAACACGGTGTCCGGGTGTTCGCCGAGCTGGATGATGCGCTGCCGGTGCTTCTCGCAGGAGGCGAAGTGGAGGTGGGCCATCTTGGTGACGGCATGCCGGAAGAATTCGTCCACTGCACCCTCGGTGGTCTCGCCGCCGTGCAGATGGGCCACAGGTACCCGGATCAGGGCCGCAGCCGTGGCGCAGGCAAAGGTCTCGTAGCGGTCGCCCAGCACGACGAGCATGTCCGGTTTGATGCGCTCCAGCGCATTGGCGTATTCGCCCACGCCCACGCCCAGGGCGCGGGCCGTGCCAAGCGGCGTGTCGTCCTCAAGGGGGAGCGGCACCAGGGCGTCCGGCGTGAAGCCGTCGGCCAGGATGGCGTCCACGGTGTGGCCGTGGCGGGGCGAAAGGTGCGAACCCGAGACGATGAGCGACAGGGTGAGGCCGTTGTCCGCCCGGATACGGTCCATGATCGGCTTGAGCAGGCCATATTCGGCGCGGGTGCCGGTGAAGACGCAGATGTTCATGGCTCGATGGCCTCCCCTGGTTCGAAATCCCTGGGCGCGGGCGCGCCCATGATCTCGTCCCAGCGCATGGGGGAGACGCCGCCCGTGCCGGTCCGCTTGGCCGCCACGTTGGTCGCGTCAAAAGGTTCGCCGCGACGGATGGGACGGGTTGCCACAAGGTAGCGGCGGGCTATGCCGATGTTGGCGCGTTCGCTGTCGCTCGGCTCTTTGACCCCGGTGCCAAGGGCCAGCTCGATCTCCCGGATGGCGGCGACCATGGCGGTCAGTTCGTCCGGGACGATGGAGGCCGCGTGGTCCGGGCCGGGCATGGTCTGGTCGAGCGTGAAATGCTTTTCGATGACGCGCGCGCCGAGGGCCACGGCGGCAATGGGGCAGGCGATGCCCGCCGTGTGGTCGGAATAGCCCGCCGGGCAGTCCGGGAATTCGCGGGCCAGGGTGCGCACGGCCAGGAGGTTGGCGTCCTGAAACGGGGTCGGGTACTGGGTGTTGCAGTGGAGCAGGGTGATCGCGGTCCGCGGGGTGCCTGCCGCTTCGAGTACCGCCACCGCGTCCCTGATCTCGGCCAGGGTTGCCATGCCCGTGGACAGGATGACGGGCCTGCCCTTGGCCCCGGCTTGGCGCAGGTAGGGCAGGTTGGTGATCTCGCCCGAGGGGATCTTGATGATCCGCACGCCCATGCCAAGGAGCATGTCCAGGCTGTGCGCGTCAAAGGGGGTGGACAGGAATTCGATGCCCTGCTTCTGGCAGTGGGCTGCAAGCAGGCGGTGGGCTGTTTCGTCCAGTTCAAGCCTGCGCAGCATATCCAGCTGCGACTCGTTTCTCTGTGGCTCGGTCGCTCCAGAGGCCTGCTTCTGGTACTCAGCCTTTTGTGCCCCGGCGGTGACGATTTCGTCGGCCCGGAAGGTCTGGAACTTGACCGCGTCGGCCCCGGCGCGTGCCGCCGCGTCGATGAGGCGGCGGGCGATGTCCAGGTCGCCGTTGTGGTTCACGCCCGCCTCGGCGATGATCAGGACCGGGGCGTGGCTCATGATTGCACCCCCCGCAGGCGTGGTCCGCTGGGCAGGTTGACGGCGCGGTCGCAGCTGTTCCTGGCAACGGACAGGTCGTCGCGGGCGTTGTCGCGGAACATGGGCAGCTCCGGCATCAGTGTCCACAGGGGACGGGTCATGACGCCGTGTGCGTTGGAAAATTCCAGGAACTCGTCGCGCCGGGTGTTGTCTTCGAAGAGTACGGTGTTCAGCCAGAAGTTGGCGTCGCACCCGGTGGGCGCGTCAAGGTACTGCGCGCCGTTGAACGAGGTGAAGAAATCGCGGTAGGCCGAGGCGATTTCCCGCTTGTCGCGCAGGATGTCGTCCAGCCGCTCCATCTGGGCGCAGCCCAGGGCGGCGTTGATGTTGGGCATGCGGAAGTTCCAGCCCGGTTCGTCGTGGCGAAACTCCCACGGGTGGGGCTGCTTGGCCGTGGTGGTCAGGTGCTTTGCCCGCGCGCCAAGGGCCGGGTCGTCGGTCAGGAGCATTCCGCCGCCGCCCGTGGTGATGGTCTTGTTGCCGTTGTAGCTGAGCACGCCGACCTGCCCGAAGGTGCCCAGGTGCTTGCCGTTCAGGGTGGAGCCCAGCGCTTCTGCCGCGTCCTCCACCACCGGGATGTTCCAGGCCGCGCAGATTTCGCAGATCTCGCGGATGCGGCAGGCGTGGCCCAGGATGTGGACCGGGACGCAGGCCCCCACGCGGCGGCCTGTGGCCTGATCGTTCTGAAGGAAGCGCAGGAGCGCGTCCGGGCTCAGGCCCAGGGTGTCCGGGTCTGAGTCCAGAAAGACCGGGGTGGCCCCGGTGTGGGCAATGGCGTTGGCCGTGGCTACAAAGGTCAGGGCCTGGGTCAGCACCAGATCGCCGGGGCCGACATCCAACAGGCGGAGCGCCATTTCCAGGGCGCAGGTGCCGTTGACCACGGCCACGGCGCGTCCCGCTCCGGTATAGTCGGCGGTCATCTGTTCGAAACGGTCCACGTACTTGCCCACGCTGGAGACAAAGGTGGTGTCCACGCAGTCGCACAGGTACTCGCGCTCGCGGCCCGCAAAGACTGGCGCATGGAGCGGGATGAAGGCGTCCGGCTCGCCGTAGAGGTGCCGGATAAAGGCGGTGATGCGCTGCACGGCGAATCCTAGATGTTGTAGGTGTCCGACTTGTAGCGGCGCAGATTCCCTGGCTCGGCGAACCACTGGGCGGTCAGCTTAAGGCCGCGCTTGAAGCCGTCGAGTCCGCCGAATTCCGGTGCCCAGCCGCACAGCTCAAGGACTTTGGCATTGCCAGCGAAAAGGCGTTCGACCTCGCTCTTTTCCGGGCGCAGCCGCTGCTGGTCGCAGACGATCTCGATGTCCGCGCCCATGACCTCGGCAATGGCCCGGGCCGTGTCGCCTATGGAAACCTCGAAGCCGCTGCCCACGTTGACCACCTCGCCCACGCAGGCGTCGGACGCGGCCACGGCCTCGAAGCCGCGCACCGTGTCCATGACGTAGTTGAAGTCGCGGGTCGGGGTGAGGGCTCCCAGCTTGATCTGGCGCGTCCCGCTCGCGATCTGGGTGATGACCGTGGGGATGACCGCCCGCGCGCTCTGGCGGGGGCCATAGGTGTTGAAGGGGCGGATGATGGAGACCGGGATCTCGAAGGCGTTGTGAAAGCTCATGGCGATCTGGTCCGCGCCGATCTTGGTGGCCGAGTAGGGCGATTGGCCCTGGAGCGGATGGTCCTCGGTGATGGGCACGAAGCGGGCCGTGCCGTAGACCTCGCTGGTGGAGGTGTGGACCACGCGCTCCACGCCCAGGTCGCGGGCCGCCTGAACCACGTTGAGGGTGCCCTTGACGTTGGTGTCCACATAGGTGTCGGGCGAGTGGTAGGAGTAGGGGATGGCGATGAGCGCGGCCAGATGCAGGACCACGTCGCACCCCTTCATGGATTCGCGCACGCCGTTGGGATCGCGGATGTCTCCGGCGAATATCTCGATCGCGTCCGTGATCTCGCGGGCCGACTCGTCGAGCCAGCCCCAGGAGTTGAAGGAATTGTAGAGGACGAACGCCCGCACCGAGTGTCCCTGGCGGACAAGATGCTCCACCAGATGCGAGCCGATGAAGCCGTCGGCCCCGGTGACCAGGATTTTTTTCTTGGATAGATTCATGGCTCTTTCGCTTTTTGCAGTGGGGAAACAAGCGCGTATGCTGGGCCAGTATATATATCCGCACCACGCGGAAGGCAAGGCGGGGATGACTCCGGTCCGCCGGGACGGATAAGGCGGGACGGATCAGGCCATCTTGAAGGTCAGGAGCCGGAGGGCTTCGGCGATGCACTCCTCAGGATGGCACTCCTCAAGGCATTGTCTCGTTTCACAGTGGTTCTTGTTGCAGGAGAAGCAGTCGAGCCGGTTGGTGGTGCTGACGTGCTGCTCGGACGGGAAGCGCCAGCCGAAACCGGTGGCCCCGTGGATGATCAGCGAGGGCGTGCCCACGGCCACGGCAAAGTGCCTGGGCGCGGAGCAGTTGCCAAGGTGCAGCGCGGCCCTGGCCTGCACCGCCGCCATCTCGCGCAGGGAGAGCATGCGGTCCGGGACAATGACGCCTTCTCCTGCCAGATCAGCCACCTCGCGGGCCACTTCCTGCTCGCCGGGGCCGTAGAGAACGAGAAACTTGAGCTGCGGATGGGCCTCGCGCATCAGCCGGATGAGCCCTGCGAAGTGCCGGGCGGGCCACTGCCGGGTGATTCGGCGGTGGCTCGGGTCCACGGTGACGAACCGCTCCGGGGCCATTCCCTCGGCGGTGATGAAGTCTTTGGCCCAGTCCTTTTCCTTGTCGGTCAGCCAGATTTCCGGCGGCATGCCGTCCCAGGCGATGCCCAGCGGGCCGAGCACTCCTGCCTTGCACAGGGCCGCGTAGCCGTAGACCGGTTTGCTCCAGTGGGTGTAGAAAGGCCGGTTGTACCAGGAGGGCTCCACGGTCAGCTTGACCGGCGCGCGCGAGAACATGAGCACCCAGCGGCACCGGGGCAGTTGCTGGAAATCCACCACGAGGTCATAGCCGGACCGCCCGACACGGGCATAAAAGGCCAGGGCCTTCAGAGGATTGCGCAATGCTATCTTGTCAATGGCCCAGACATGGTCGATGTGCGGATTGTTTTCCAGCACCGAAGCGCATTTTTTCTCGGTCAGCACATGGATCTGCGCCTGGGGATAGCGCTGGCGCAGCATCCGGATGGACGGCGTGGCGAGCACCACGTCGCCGATCTGCCGCAGTTGGCAGACGAGTATGCGCCGTGGTTCGTAAGTGGTCAGGTCAAGGGTGTCTTTCATTATGTCATGCCGGGCAGCGTCAACGCGCTGCCCCGTGTTGGGGTCGTGCCTATCGGGGCAGGGCGATCGCCCTGTGCAGTTTGCGTCCGTAGATGATTTCCGCGGCGGGCGGTTCGTCCGGGGCTGCGCCGGGAGGCGTGAAGAGATAGGTGGTATAGTCCGTGGCCGTGAGCGTGTCAGCCTCAAGATAGGCGTCGTACTGCGACACGTCCGGGAGGAACAGGGCGATCATGCGCGCGTGGTTGCGGTGTATGGCCGCCAGCACATGGTCCTCGCGCGGGACGCGGGTGCCGCGTTTGCCGGTGATGGCCGCGATGATGTGCTCCTCGATGAAGTCGGGCTGCCAGTGCTCGTAGCGCATGAGCACGGGCTTGCGTTCGGCCAGGATGGGCGCGAGCAGGCCGTAGTCGCGGCTGATCTGGGCCAGGGAGTTCACGGGCGGGATCTTCTTGGCGGTGAATCCGAGGAAGGCCGCGAAGACGAGGCCCATGAGTGCCATGGCCGTCCGTGGCCGGACCTCTTTCAGGTCGAAAAGCGCGCGCAGCAGGAGCAGCAGGCCAAAGGGAGCGACAACGCCCCAGAAGCGGGTGCCTACCGGCATGGCCAGCTTGAGCGGGGAAACGCCGGAGATCATGTAGAGCAGCAGGAACGTGTAGATGACATAGAGCAGGGCCAGGGCGCGCCAACGGCTGTCGCCCCGCGCCGCCACATAGACTGCGCCGCCAAGGCAGGCGACCCAGACCGCAACCAGCCCCTTGAGCTTGGACAGCTTGAGGAAGCTCAGGAGATATTCTGTCAGCGTGATGTCCAGCCCGGCGGACTGGATGTGGGTGCCGGTAATGATGCCGATGCGGCCCATGGGGTTGCCCGTGATCTGCCAGAAGACCGCCCACTCCACCAGGAACAGGGCGGCCACGACGGCGCCGAAGCTGAACAGGGCCTTGTAGTTCCTGCCGGGCAGCCAGATGAGCAGGGCCAGCCCCGGAGCGGCGTAGATCATGGTCACCCGGCTCCCCCAGCCGAGGAAGAAGGCCAGGGCGGCCAGGACAAGGGTGGTCCGCGACCGGGTGTCGAGCCAGACGAGGATCAGCCAGACGCACAGGGACAGAAAGCCCAGCTCGAAGACGCCGGGCCAGAGCTGGCTGCCGGTCTGGGCCATCTGCGGGAAGATGATGGTGGCCAGGGCGGCGGTCAGGCCGAGGCTGCGGCTGTGCAGCCGTTGCCCGATGAGGAAGATGAACACTGCCGCGGCTGACGAGAAGAGGATCGGCTGGATGTAGGCCAGGACCGGATTGAGGCCGAACGCCTTGATGATGCCTGCCAGGGGGAGCATGATGGCCCAGCGCACGGTCTGCTGGTACCAGACCGAGTAGCCCAGCCCCTCGACCAGCCGGTGCGCCTGCCTCCATTTCTCCGAGTTGTCGCCGCCGATGTCGATGTATTCGGCGGTGAGCACGCGCACGGCCACGCTGAGCAGAAAGATGCCCAGGATGATGAGGATGGTCCGGTTGCGGTCATTGGTGGAGGCGTTGATTGGGGTCATTGTCGCTTCATTCCACGGCTAGAGATTGAGCCTGGATTTTTCCGGAAACACGAGCATCCTGCGCGCCAGGAAGTTCAGGACGAATCCGATCAGGGTGGCGATGAGCTTGGCCCCCAGCGGCGAGAGTCCCAGGCCGATCAGGCCCAGGGTGATGCCCACGTCGAGCGCGCAGAGCACGGCCACGGATGCGCCGTACACGGCCAGCTCCCCCGGCGCGCTCCAGCGGCTCTCGTGGCGGAAGAGAACCTTGATGCACAGCCAGTAGTTGGCTCCGGCAGCGATGACAAAGGCCAGGGCCGCGGCCATGCCCGTTGCCATGGCCGGGAGCAGGGCCAGGAAGACGGCCGTGTTGACGATGGCCGCGGTCACGCCGATGAAGAAATAGATGAGCAGTTGCAGGGGCAGCGGCGCGCAGTGGGCGTTGTAGTGGAAGAGGCAGTAAAGGGCGCGCACGCCGTCGCGCCAGCCGATCTTCTTGCCCTCTTCATAGGTGCGGCCCGCGTAGGAGATGCCGCGCTCGTAGACCCGCGCGCCCGACTGGGCCAGCCGCGAGACCATCTCCGGCTCGATGCCGAACCGCTTCTCCTGGAGGTCGAAGGACTGGATCAGTTCGCGGCGGTAGACCTTGTAGCAGGTCTCCATGTCCGTCAGATCAAGATCGGTGAACAGGTTGGAGACAAAGGTCAGCCCCTTGTTGATCATGGTGTGGTAGAAATAGAGGACGCGCCGGGTGCCGGTGGCGTTCAGGTAGCGCGAGCCGAGGACCGCGTCGGCCCGGCCATCCACCAGGGGCACCAGCAAATGGCGCAGGTCCATGGGGTCGTATTCCAGGTCCGCGTCGTGGACGCCGACAAACTCCCCCGTGGCCCTGGCGAATCCGGTCTGGAGCGCGCCGCCCTTGCCCTGGTTTTCCTTGTGGGCCAGGACCACGACCTCGGTCCGCTCCTCGGCCAGTTCCCTGGCTATCTTCAGGCTGTTATCGCGCGAGCAGTCGTCCACAATGATCACCTCAAGGGTGAGCCTGTCGTCCTGGATGGCAAGCAGCCGCTCCATGCTCGCGCGCAGCGTCTCCTCCTCGTTGTAGCAGGGGACGACAACGGTGAACCGGACCGGGCGGGGGAAAGTGACGGTATTCATAGGTGACCTTGATTGTGGGTATGGCTGGCTGTCGCTCTGTCCTGGGCGTTCGAGCCATGGTAAAGCCACTGGCGAGCAGGGGCGGCATCAATATTCCGGTAACGCGTTTTTGCCGTTCTTCGGCGTGGTGTCTGTGCGTCCAGAACAATCGGCATACTAATAGCCGATGTCCGCACCGTGTCAAGCGGGCGTTGCCGGGCGGTTGGCAAAGGGCGTCTGCCGTGGCAGCGAGTGGTTGACCTCGGCCCGGTTTCATCTGTAGGTAGTCTATGATTTGCATGTCTGTGCGCGATCCCGGCAACTCCTGGCATCCCGGAAAAAACTGTGCTTATAGGTATTGATTTCGACAACACGCTCATCCACTACGGTCTGGTCTTTCGGGAGCTGGCCGTGGAGCGTGGGCTTGTCCCGCCATCCATACCGGCAGACAAGGAGGCTGTGCGCGCCCATGTGTGGGAGCGGTTCGACGACCTCGAGTGGCAGAAGTTGCAGGCCGCCGTGTACGGGCCCGGCATTGGCCGGGGCGTGTTCATGGAGGGCGCGCCCGAATTCCTGCGCCTGTGCCGATCCAGGGGGATTGATCTGTGCATCGTCAGTCACAAGAGCGAGCATGCCGCCATTGATCCGGGCGGGGTGAATCTCCGGAAGGCCGCGCTGGGATGGATGGAGGAGCAGGGATTCTTTGTTCCCGTGCATGACGGGGGCTTCGGCTTTGCCCGGTCGGACGTGTTCTTTGAGGCTAGGCGGGCGGAAAAGGTCGCGCGCATCAATCGACTTGGATGTGCGGTTTTCGTGGATGACCTGAGAGAGGTCCTTGATCATCCGGACCTGAACGGCTCGGTCCGCAGAATCCTGTACCGCGAGTGCCTGGACGCGACCCATGACTACGCGCTGGCAGGCCCCTGGCCGAGCATTTCGGAATATTTGTTTGTGGGTGGTCGCGAATGATACGCAACAGCTATGTGGATACGGAATTTTTCGGCATGCCCCGCGGCACGAACGTCAGCCCGTTGGGCGGGGGGCGCAACAGCCAGGTCTTTTTGCTGGAACCGCCGGGCCGCGAGCCTCTCGTGTTCAAGCGGTACTTCGTCGATCCCCGCGACAAGCGCGATCGCCAGGGGGCCGAGGCCAGGGCGCTCAGGTTTCTTGAACAGGCCGGGGTCCGCGAGGCTCCCCTGCTCCTGGCGCTGGATCTCGACCGTCAGGCCACCATGCTGACGTATGTGGTGGGGGAGAAGATTGATCGGATATCGTTCAAGGACATCGGCCACGCCGCTGATTTTTTGAACCGGCTCATTCGCCTTTCCCATGGTCAGGCAGCCAGCCAGGCAGGGTTCGCCCCGGCGTCCGAGGCGTATTTCTCTGCCGTGGAAGTGGTGGAGAATATCGAAACGCGACTGACCAGACTGGACGCCGCCGGGGCCGCCTGCCCCCTGTGCGAGGAGCTTGCCCGGTTCCTGGGGCAGGGAGTGCGCCCGGCGCTGGCGCGCCATGTGTCGGCGTGCGAAGCCCTCCTCGCCCAGGCGGGCATGCGCATGGACCGGCCCATTCCAGACGAATGGAAAATTCTCAGTCCATCGGATTTCGGTATGCACAATGCCTTGCGTCGGCCAGATGGCGGTCTTTCCTTCTTTGATTACGAATACTTCGGCTGGGACGATCCATCCAAGACCCTTGCCGATTTCTGTTTGCACCCGGCCATGGCCTTGTCCGAAGACCTCCAGGAGGCTTTTCTTGGCTTGGTCCTGCCCGTGCTTGAGGAAACCGGCTACAAGCGGGAACGGGCAAGCGCCATGTTTCCGCTGTTCGGGCTCAAGTGGTGCTGCATTCTTCTCAACGAGTTTGTGCCAAAGGATCAGGCCCGTCGCAGTTTCGCGGGACACGAGCCATCGGTGGGGAGGCTTTCCGCCCTGGCCCGCCAGCTGGACAAGGCCCGCTCCATGCTCGATGGCCTCGATGCCAGGAGCAGAGCGTTTTCGCGACTTTTGTATGGAGATCGGGACAAGGATGCCTGATTTCTTCCCGGTAATGGCCGATATGTTCATTCGCATCAATTGACGATTGCATTTGCCGCTTGGAAATAATAGGAACCGGGTGTTCATTTTTTGTCGAAATTGCCTGATTCAGCCGTTTCATTACATGGAGTCCCGCGTATATCCATATGATTATTGACAAGAAAATCAAATCGCTCGACGAGCTTATCGAGGTTGTTGCCGAGTTCAGGAAACAGGGCAGGAAAGTCGTCCATTGTCACGGCGTCTTTGATCTGCTCCATATCGGCCATATCCGCTATTTTCGTCAGGCTGCCCAGTGGGGCGACGTTCTGGTGGTCACCGTGTCGCCGGACCGTTTCGTGGACAAGGGCAGTCATCGGCCCGCCTTTACCGAGGTGTTGCGCGCCGAGGCCGTGGCCTCCCAGGACGTGGTGGATTTCGTGGCCATCAACCAGTGGCCCACGGCAGAGGAGCTGCTCAGGAAGCTCCGCCCGGATGTCTATGTCAAGGGATCGGATTTCAAGAGCATCGATTCCGATCCGACGGGCAAGCTGCGACTGGAGGCCGAGGTCTGCGAGGAGATCGGTGCCGAATTGCGGCTGACCCAGGAGATCGTCTTCAGTTCAACGAACCTGATCAACCGTTTCATGTCTGCGTTTCCCGACGAGGTGAAGGAGTACCTGGAAATCTTCAGATCGCGCTACACCATTGGCGATATCGAGGAAATCCTGGACAGGATGAAGAGCCTTGAGGTGACGGTGGTCGGCGACACCATCCTGGACGACTATCATTATTGCAATCCGCTGGGGGCGTCGTCCAAGGAGCCGGTCATGGCCTTCTCCCACCTTGACAGCGATATGTTTGCGGGCGGCGTCCTGGCCGTGGCCAACCATCTCTCCAATCTGGTGAAACAGGTTCATTTGTTTACGGTGCTTGGCGAGACCGACACCAGGGAGGACATGATCAGGGAGAGCCTCAACGCCAACGTCACCCCTTTTTTTGAGTATCAGAAGAATGCCCCGACCATCCGCAAGCGGCGGTATATCGAGGGCTACAGCATGACCAAGCTTTTCGAAATATACCACATGGACGACTCCGGGCTCGACCGCCAGGCCGACGAGCGCTTGCGCGCGAAGCTCATGGAGCGGGCCATGAAAACCGATCTCGTGGTGGCGGCTGATTTCGGCCACGGGGCCATCAGTCCCCTGTGCCGGGAGGAGCTTGTCAAGGTGCCCTTCCTGGCCGTCAACACCCAGGCCAACGCGGGCAATCGCGGGTTTCACACCATCTCAAGCTACGGGCGGTGCGATTTTATCAGCCTTGCCGAGCCGGAATTGCGCCTGGACACCCGCGACAAGCAGACCGGCGTCATCCCGCTGACCGATATGGTGCGCACACGGATGGGGGCTTCGATGGTCGCCGTGACCCGTGGCAAGAAAGGGTCCTATGTCCAGACGGTGGACGGCCTGGGGGTGCTGGTGCCCGCCTTTGCAAGCAAGGTTGTGGACAAGATCGGTTCGGGCGACGCCTTCTTTTCCGTGGCCGCACTGGCTGCCTGTCTCAAGGTCAGGCCGGAGCTGGTGGCCTTCCTGGGCAACGTGGTCGGGGCCATTGCCGTGGGCATCGTGGGCAACAAGATGCCGGTGACGCGGGATGCGATCATGAAACATGTCACCTCGCTGCTCAAGTGACGCTCAAGAAATTTGATACATCGCGGCTCAGGGTGCTGCCCTTGAGCCAGCGGGAGCACGACCTCGACCTGTCCGTGCTCGCGGACCTGCGCCCGACGCCCGCTGTCCACCCGAGCCTTGCCAGGGTCGGCGGGAAGATTCTCCGGGCGCGAGAACTCGGTGCCTCGGTCATCCTGATGATGGGTGCCCATGTCATCCGCTCCGGCGTGCAGCGATACATCATTGATCTCATGGAGCGGGGGTACGTTACCTGCCTTGCGGGCAACGGTGCCTGCGCCATCCACGATTTTGAGCTGGCGCTCATAGGCCGGACCACCGAGAGCGTGGCGAAATACATCAGCGAGGGACAATTCGGGCTGTGGCGGGAGACCGGACTGCTCAACGACATTGTGGCCGATGGAGTCGCCCAGGGGTGGGGCGTGGGTGAGTCCGTTGGTCGGGCGATCCTTGACGGCGAGTATCCGCACAAGGACATCAGCCTGTTCGCGGCGGCCCATCGGCTGGGCATTCCCTTCACCGTGCATGTGGGCATCGGCTCGGATATCGTCCACGAGCATCCCAATTGCGACGGCGCGGCCTGGGGCGCGGCCTCGTATACCGATTTTCTCCACTATGCGGCGGCGGTGGAAACAGTGGAGAATGGCGTGGTCATGAATTTCGGCAGCGCCATCATGGCCCCTGAGGTGTACCTCAAGGCGCTGGCCATGGCGCGCAATGTAGCCATGCAGCAGGGTCGGGAGATATGTCGGTTGACCACCCTTGTCTGTGACCTGCGCAACCTGCCCGAGGATGTCTCGGCTGAGCCCGAACGCGGCAGCGCGGACTACTACTTCCGACCCTGGAAGACCATGCTGGTGCGCACGGTCAGGGACGGCGGGGAGAGCTACTACGTGCGGGCTCCCCATGACGAATCAATCCCCCAGCTCTGGACAGGGCTTGGCAAACAGGAGTGAGTGAACATGCCGTGGAAGCATAACCTTCTCAACTTGTTTGAAGTGCTGGACACCATGGTTGTCACCGACGGTGCTGGCGTTGTCCTCGACACGGACGCCGGTTTCAGCCTGCTGGTCGGTTGGGTCAAGGAATGCCGGGAACAGAGACGCCGCGTCTATTTTGTCGGCAATGGGGCGAGCGCATCCATGGCCAGCCATTTTTCGGCTGACCTGGGCAAGATGGCCGGGGTGCCCACCGAGGTGTTTACCGACTGCGCCCTGATCACGGCCACAGGCAATGATATGGGCTATGACCAGACCTTTGCCTATCCCCTTGGACAGCGCATGGTGCCCGGCGAGATCCTGGTCGCCATCAGCAGCTCTGGCAATTCGCCCAACGCCGTGGCGGCGGTCAGGATGGCTGGCAGGCTTTCCGGTCGCACCGTCACTTTTACCGCCATGTCGCCGGACAACGCCATGCGCTCGTTGGGCGATCTGAATTTCTACCTGCCGGCTCAGACCTACGGCATGGCCGAATGCGGCCACGGGATCGCCCTGCATCACCTTGTCGATCTCTTTTGAGCAAGGATTTCTGAACGGTCTGTCCATATGGGCGTGGGCGGCATCCGATGCGGCGGAGCGCTTGGCAGCGCCTCCTCCCCCCGTCTGGGCAGGCGGGCATTCCAACGGTTCTATTGCTTTTTGACCCGATGGCCTTTATCCCTAACAGGGCATCGGGATTCACCCTGAACCTCTGGGCAGGGTCGTATCGGGTTCCGGTCGTCCTTTGATGAACACATGCAACCAAACGCCAGAAATGGAGAGTTATACGATGAGTGATATCAAGACTGTTTTTGTTACCGGCGCAGGCGGTTATGTTGGTTCTCTGCTGATTCCCGCCCTGCTCGGCGAGGGGTACAAGGTCCGTGCGCACGATATCTTCTGGTATGGAAAGGACGTGTTCGACGCGGTCAAGGACAACCCGGACCTGACCATCATCGAGGGCGATCTGCGGGACGCCGCGCTGCTTGGGAAGACCATTCCCGGCAGCGACGCCGTCATCCATCTGGCCTGCATCTCCAACGATCCGAGCTACGAGCTGGACCCCGATCTGGCCAAGTCCATCAACTACGACGCCTTCCTGCCCCTGGTCGATATCTCCAAGGCCGCCGGTGTCAAGCGGTTCATCTACGCCTCCAGCTCGTCCGTCTACGGCATCAAGGAGGGCGTGGAGGTGACCGAGGATCTGCCGCTTGAGCCGCTGACCGACTACTCCAAGTACAAGGCCATGTGCGAGGAATATCTCAATGGGGCGGCCAGTGACGTCTTCACCGCCACGACCATCCGCCCGTCCACCGTGTGCGGCTGGGCACCGCGCCTGCGCCTGGACCTGACGGTCAACATCCTGACCAACCACGCCATCAACAACGGCAAGATCACCGTGTTCGGCGGCCAGCAGAAGCGCCCGAACCTGCACATCAAGGACATGGTTGGCGTGTATCTGTTCATGCTCAAGCAGGATACCGCCAAGATCCAGAAGAAGATCTACAACGTCGGCTACGAGAACTTCAAGGTCATGGAGATCGCCGAGAAGGTCAGGAAGACCCTTGCCAAGGACGTGGAAATCGTGGTCACCCCGACCAATGACAACCGGTCCTACCATGTCAACTCCGACAAGATCAAAAACGAGCTGGGGTTCGTGCCCAAGCATACCATTGAGGAGGCCGTTCTCGATCTGAAGGACGCCTTTGAAAAGGGGCTGATCCCCGACTCCATGACAGACGACAAGTACTTCAACATCAAGCGCATGCAGTCCCTCAACGCCAAATAACGGTGAGCAATAGTGAAAGACTCTGTCCGTCAGACACATGAGGCGTCGCTGGCAACCCCGCTCGACAGTCGCGGGGTTGCGTTGCGGCAGAGGGTCGTTGACATGCTGGAGTGCGCGGGTCGCGGCCACATCGGCTCCTCCATGTCGCTCATCGAGATCATGCGCGTGCTCTACGACGACATCCTGCGGCATGATCCCGCGAATCCGGGCTGGATGGACCGCGACCGGTGCATCCTGAGCAAGGGGCACGGGTGCCTGGCGCAGTACGTCTTGCTGGCGGACAAGGGGTATTTCCCTGCCGAGCGCCTTCGGGAGTTCTGCGCCTGCGACGGGCTGCTCGGCGGCCACCCAAGTGCCAACAAGATTCCGGGCGTGGAGGTCTCCACCGGCGCCCTGGGCCACGGTCTTTCCGTGGGCCTGGGCATGGCCGTGGACGCCAGGGTCCGGGGACGCGACAACCGCGTCTTCGTCGTCATGGGCGACGGGGAGTGCAACGAGGGGTCGATCTGGGAGGCGGCCATGAGCGCAGGCAAGCGCGGCCAGGACAACCTCGTGGCCATGGTCGATTACAACAAATATCAGTCCTACGGCGAAACCAGCGAGGTCCAGGAACTGGAGCCCTTTGCCGCCAAGTGGGAGGCCTTTGGGTTCCACTGCGTCGAGGTCAACGGCCACGATGTCGAGGCGCTCAGGAGCGCGCTCGGTTCCGTGCCGTTCACTGCGGGCAGGCCTTCCGCCATCATCTGCCACACGGTCAAGGGCAAGGGCGTGGATTTTGCCGAGAACAATCTGGCCTGGCATCACAAGAGCAAGCTTCCGGCAGACGACATCGCGGCCATGCGTCAGTGCCTCCAAGGATAATTCATGCGCAAGAAATGTCTCGATATGGTGCACGAACTCGCCCGCAGGGACGGGCGGGTCGTCTTCATTGGGTCCGATCTCGGATTCAAGACTCTCGACGCCTTTCGCGAGGAGCTGCCTGATCAGTTCTTCATCGAGGGAATCAGCGAGCAGAACGTGGTCGGCATGGCGGCGGGCATGGCCCTGGAAGGGCGCATCCCCTATGTCAACACCATAGCCACCTTCATCGTCCGCCGTGCCTTGGAGCAGGTGGCCATGGACCTGTGCCTGCACGATCTTCCGGTCCGCCTGATCGGCAACGGCGGCGGGCTTGTTTACGCCCCTCTCGGCTCCACCCATCTGGCGGTGGAGGATATCGCGCTCATGCGCGCCCTGCCCAACATGACCGTGGTCTGCCCGGCGGATGCCGAGGAGATGGAGCGGTTCATGGATGTTTCCGTGGACTGGCCCCATCCCATCTACATCCGGCTGGCCAAGGGGTATGACCCGGTCGTCACCGATCCGTCGGTTCCCTTTGTCATCGGCAGGGGGCAGATGTATCGTCAGGGCGGCGACGTGCTCCTGGCTACCACCGGGATTGGGCTGCGCGTCTGCCTGGAGGCGGCGGAGATTCTCGACCGGCAGGGCGTCAATGCTTCGGTCCTTCATCTGCCGACGGTCAAACCCCTGGACACCGAGCTGCTGCTTCGGGCTGTCGGCGGGGTGCGGGCCGTGGTCTGTGTGGAGGAGCACACCGTCATCGGCGGGCTGGGCAGCGCCATCGGCGAGACCATGCTGGAGGCCGGGCTCTTCCGTCCGTTCCGCAGGGTCGGCGTTCCCGATGTTTTCCCGGACCACTACGGGACGCAGGAACTGATCATGGAGCGTTATGGCATCTGGCCCGAGCCGGTGGCCGAGACAGCCCTTGACCTGCTCAAGGGCGGCGCATAGTCGGCGCGGGCGCGCTTCATTCCGTGCCGGGTCTGAGGCGACAGAATCCGGCGGACATATCATTCCATATAGTATCGGAGTTTCCATGGGCACGCTGAGGGATTTTGTCACCAAACTGCATACCGGCACCAACCGCGACTATCTGGCCCGCATGGTGGACGACAAGGTCCATTGCATGCTCAAGGCCAAGGAGTACGAGGCGGACTACTGGGACGGGGACCGCAGGTACGGATATGGCGGCTACCGGTACATGCCTGGCCGCTGGAAGCCTGTGGCCCAGGCCATGATCGACGCCTACGGACTCAAGCCGGGCGCCAGAATTCTGGATGTGGGCTGCGGCAAGGCCTACCTGCTCTACGAGCTTGCGCAGCTGGGCATGGACGTGCATGGGTTTGACATTTCCCGGCACGGGCTGGCCGACGCCAAGGAGGAGATCAGGGACACCCTGTTCCTCCACCGCGCCCAGGACGCGTATCCGTTCAAGGATGGCGAGTTCGATCTGGTCATCAGCATCACCACGCTGCACAACCTGGAGCTGTTCGACCTCAAGGCCGCGTTGCGGGAAATCGAACGGGTGGGGATAAACAAGTACGTCTGCGTGGAGAGCTATCGCAACGAGCTGGAACAATTCAATCTCCAGTGCTGGGCATTGACCTGCGAGTCGTTTTTCAGCCAGCGCGAGTGGGAGTGGATATTCGACCAGTTCGGGTATACCGGCGATTTTGAATTCATCTATTTCGAGTAGGAGACGCTGTGGGCAACATTTACACGCCGATGAAGATATTCCACTTCAAGGAGAAAGTGGACTCGCTGCCCAGGGAGACGGGTGAGATCCTGCCCCCGTTGCACATCCGGATCAAGCCCATCAACGGGTGCAACCACCGCTGCCGCTATTGCGCCTACCGCGCCGACTCCCTGCAACTGGGCAAGGACATGCGCATTTCCGACTCCATCCCCAGGGACAGGATGCTCGAAATCGTGGACGACATCATCGCCATGGGGGTCAAGGGCGTCACCTTCAGCGGCGGCGGGGAACCGCTGTTCTACCCGCATCTGGTGGACGTGCTGCACAAACTCATCGATTCGCCCGTCAAGTTCGCCACGCTGACCAATGGCGGGCTGCTGCGCGGCGAGGTGGCGCGACTGTTCGCGCATCACGGCTCCTGGGTGCGCGTGTCCATGGACGGCTGGGACAATGCCAGCTACACCCGCTACCGCGGCGTGGCCGATGGCGAGTACGACGCCATTCTCAGGAACATCGCCGAATTCAAGGCGTATGGCGGCACATGCCGCCTGGGCGTCAGCTATATCGTGGACGAGGAGAATGTCTCACATATTTTCGAGGCGGCCCGGCGCGTGCGCGACATGGGCGGCGACAGCGTCAAGGTTTCCCCCTGCATCGTGGAGAACGAGGGCTCGGCCAACAACGCCTATCACGCCCCGTTCTTCGATAAGGCGCGGGAGCAGGTGGACCGGGTCATGGCCGAGCTTGCCGGGCCGGACTTCGAGGTGTTCGACGCCTACCATCTGCTCGACGAGCGGTTCGACAAGAAATACACATGGTGTCCCTACCTCCAGGTGCTGCCGGTCATTGGCGCCGACCTCAACGTCTACTCCTGCCAGGACAAGGCGTACAATCTCGACCAGGGGCTGATCGGCAGCATCGCCCACAAGGGCTTCAAGGATTTCTGGATGACCGGCAAGGACAAGTTCTTCGCCACCAATCCGTCGGTCCACTGCAACCATCATTGCGTGGCCAACGCCAAGAACAAGCTGCTGCTCGACTACCTGGATGCCGACGAGGAACATCTGGGGTTTGTGTAGGGGTTTTTGCGATCTGGGATGGAAGGCATGAAATACAAGAAATTGAACGAGGAAGTCTTGTACACGACCGAGGCCGTGACCCGGCTCGGGAAGACAGACATGGCTGTCCTGGCCGGAATGGCTGCGGAGACGGCGCGGCATCGCGTCCGGCTGTGCACGCACGAGACGCCCGATTCGGCCTTGCACGAGATGTTCATCATCCATCGGCGCGACGCCTATGTGCGCCCGCATATGCACCGTGGCCGGGACGAATCAATCCATATCCTTGCTGGTGAGGTGGACATTGTTCTCTTTGAGCAGGACGGCACCATTTTGGAACTTATGACCATGGGCGACTACGGAAGCGGCAGGCCGTTTTATTGCCGCATCCCCAAGGGGACCATGCACATGCTGATCATTAAGTCTGATGTGCTGGTGTTTTGCGAGGCGACCCTTGGTCCGTTCAACAGGGACGATGCTGTGTTCGCTTCCTGGGCTCCAGCGGACGGCGAGGAGCGGGCTTGGGATTTTGTTGCCGAGACAGGCAGAAAGGCAAGGGAGGAGGCATGAGCGGTAATGCCCACGCGCTGATCATCGGTGGAACCCATGGCGCAGGGCGCGAGCTCGTGCGTCTTTTGGCAGGCCGTGGTGACAATGTTACCGTGGTCGGGCGTCGGGAACCCCGGGCAGACGATGCCGGAATTTCTGGCGTCAGTTTCCTGCGGGCCGACATTACGGATGCCGCGGCGTTGCCCTCCATGCTCGACGCCGCCGTCGCTCAAAACGGACCGCTCTTGAAAGTCGCCTTTTTCCAGCGATTCCGCGGCGCGGGTGACGATTGGCAGGGCGAGATCGCCGTGAGTCTTGCCGCGACGAAGAATATCATCGAACTGGCTGTTCCCCGCTTTGCCACTGGCGGCAACAGGGCGATTGTGGCGGTCAGCTCTATCGCCGGACAGTTTGTCGCCTCGGAGCAGCCGTTGAGCTATCACCTTGGCAAATCCGGCATCGAGCAGATCGTGCGCTACTACGCGGTGACCCTTGGCCCGCTCGGCATCCGGGTCAATTGTGTGCGTCCCGGAAACATGCTCAAGGAAGAGTCCAGGGAATTCTACGAAAAGAACAGAGCGCTGACCTCGTTGTACGAGAAGCTGACCCCGCTTGGCCGCATGGGGACATCGCTTGAATGCGCTGAAGTCGTGGCCTTTCTGCTTTCCGACAAGGCTTCCTTTGTGACCGGACAGAATTTGACGATGGATGGCGGGACATCCCTCCAGTGGCCCGAGGGCGTGTGCCGGGAGCTGGCTGGCCTCAACATTGATGTCACCAGAAAAAATAAAGGATGATGCAAGGTGAAGGAATTTTTCAAGAGAGAAGACTGCCGGCTGTGCGGCTCCCGCAACATGGCTGTGGTTCTGGACATGGAGGCTGTTCCTCTGGGCGATGACTTCGTGACCAGGGAACAGTTGGACAGGCCGCAGGGCGAGTACCCGCTGGAGATCAATTTTTGCAACGATTGCGGTTTGTTGCAGTCTACCAGTGTCATCAATCCCGACATCATCTACTCAAATTATCTCTACGAAACCAGTTCGTCGCTCGGACTGGTCAGGCATTTCGAGGACTACGCAGCCTATCTCATGGACAAGGTCAGACCGCCTAAGGGGGCATTGACGGTCGACATCGGTTCCAATGTCGGTGCTCTGCTCAAGGGCATGCAGGCCCATGGCATGACCGTGCTCGGCATTGACCCTGCCCGCGCCCTGGCCAGGAAGGCGACCGAGGCAGGACTGGAAACCTGGGCGGCTTTTTTCAATCGCGAGGTGGCGGGGCGGATCAGGAGCGAGAAGGGGAGCGCCGCCATCATTACGGCCAACAACGTGATGGCGAACATTGATGACCTCACCGACATCATGGACGGCATCCTTGAATTGTTGAGCGACGACGGGGTGTTTGTCTTCGAGACCGGCTACATGGTTGATACCGTGCAGAACGGCGTCATCGACAATTTCACCCACGAGCACCTCTGCTATTTTTCTATCCTGCCGCTGCTCTCTTTCTTCGATGGGCACGGCCTGGAACTCATCGACGTGAAGCGGGTGCCGACCAAGGGCGGCTCCATCAGGGGCATGGTCCAGAAGAAGGGCGGGCCCAGGCCGGTCTCGTCCAACGTTTCGGGTCTGGCCACCCTTGAGCGCGAGCTTGGTTTCGAGGGAATGGCACCGTTCACGGTGTTCGCCAGATATGCCGAATCCGTCAAGACAGAGCTTGTTGACATGCTGACCCGCCTCAAGGCGCAGGGCAAGAGCATTGCCGGATATGGAGCCTCCATCGGCTCGACTTCGCTGATCTATTATTTTGGTCTTGAGCCCTTTCTCGATCGGCTTTACGACGACAACCCGGTCAAGATCGGAACCTACAGCCCGGTCCAGCATATCCCGGTACACGATTCCGCCGAGATCTACGAGCATCGACCGGACTATGTGCTCAATCTCGCCTGGCGATATGCCGGGCCCATTTATCGCAGGCACGCCCGGTACGTCGCAGAGGGCGGGCACTTCATTTCCTGTCTGCCAACGGTGGAAGTGTCGGCGTAGCCGGTGTTTTCATTCCATTTTTTATTATAGGGGTCTGTTGAGATGAGTTCTGTTTGCAGAGTGTGCCTGTCTGACAAGGTCGTTCCCTTTTTGCCTTTGGGCGAGCAGCCCAACACCATGTGCCTGCTCAGGCAGGGGCAGCAGGGGCAGCTCATGGACCTGACGCTGTCTCTTTGCGAAACATGCGGGTTCGTTTTTATCAAGACGCCGTCGAAACGTGAAGAGTTCTATGATTATGTCCAACTCCCAACCTCCATGTTTCCGGCGGAGCATATCGGCGAAGAGATCGACGAGATAGTTGGGGAACATCTGTCTTCCCCGTCTGACATGATCCTGGAAATCGCCTGTAATGACGGATATTTTCTCAACGCATTGCGCAAGGCCGGGTACGAAAATCTCTATGGGATAGAGCCTGCGCGCCACTGCGCCAAAGAGGCGGTGGCGTCCGGACTGAACGTGCGCAATGTATATTTCTCCAAGGAAGAGGCCGAGCGTTTCGTCCGGGAGCATGGGCATCCCAGGCTCGTCATTTCCCGGCATGTCTTGGAACACGTTCAGGAGTTGGACTCTTTTGTCGAGGGACTTTCCATCCTCATGGACGACCAAACCACGCTCTTTCTTGAAGTGCCTGATTTTGCGCCGGTTGAGGAGCGGGCCGATTTCAGCAGTATATGGGAGCAGCATGTCAACTATTTTGATGTGGAGAGCCTGCGCACCCTGTTTGGCCGTTTCGGAATAGAGATCAGGAAGTGGCGGACAGTTCCCTTCACGGGCGGTTCGCTTATAACTACCTCAAAGCGCGGCAAGAGGGTCTTGACTGATGGCGGCCGCGATCAGAAACGTCTGGCGGCCCGTTTGGCGTTGCGCGACAGATTCCTTGAGAGCATGCATGCGGCCAGGGAGTGCCTGAAGGCTTTGCGTGCCCAAGGGAAAAAAATCGCTGGCTTCGGCTCGGGCGCCCGTTGCTCCGGATATCTGAATTTTGCAGATGTTTATCAGTACATTGACTACATTGTCGATGAAGATCCGCGCAAGCACGGCCTCTTCATGCCGAAATCCAATCTCGGAATATTCCCGCCAGACAGATTGGTCACGCATCCCGTTGACTATTGCATCGTCCTTCCATTCAATTCCAAGATCAATGAAGCCAAGGTGATGCGCAAGTATCAGGATTTCGTCGACAGGGGCGGGCGTTTCATCGAGACGTGGGCTCAGGCGGAAGACGGGACAACCGCAGTGATCAAAGTCGTCGGATAGCGGCCATCGCTTCCAGCCGATTCCGCACGGCTCCTGCCCATCCGGTCTGAGGCCGTAGCGTTTGAAGAATGGTGCGCAGGGTTACTCGAGCCAGTGCGGGTACTTTCGCAGAAAGGCCGTTCCAATCCTGGAGACCGGCGGAGAGTCCGGATATTTCTTCTTGAAATGCGACCAGAATCGCGCTTGGAGTGCTTCGCCCTCTTCGCCCCTTTCCCAGGTCCCGTCCAGCCTCGCCTCCATTTCCACAACCACAGCGGTGATATCCTCAGGGCTGTTGTCGTGAGCCACCACGCCGTGGGGCGAAAGCTCCCGTGGTGTGCAGGCAAGCCCTATGTCCAGGGAGAATATTTCGCTCAGAGTGAGATACCTTTTGTTTTCAACATGCCATAACTGCTTGAAGATAATCAGCGAATTCGTGTTGAAGGCAATGGCTGCCTCCATGGGAATCAGGTTGACATACAGGACCGGTTTTCGAAAGCAGTGTGAGGCGATGCTATCAAGTCCCGTGCCGGTACTGAAGAAGAAATGGCACCGGGCTGAAATGTAGATGTCCAGCAATTCGGTCCTGCCGCCGCAGAAGGAGTAGTCCAGAATGCCCGGAGTGTCTGTTTTGAGAGGTGTGCCTGCGACATGGCCCATCCTGATGACGTTGAACCGGGCGGCAAGGTGTTCCATGGCCGGGATGAAGGTGTTGATGTCTACGTTTCTGTAGCTGTCTTCGTCGGTGGTTTCTCGAATGCTTTTGAGATAGAGCGAGTCGCGTCCCAGCACCGGGATCATTGGTTTGCCCATGTCGATGCCCAGCCGGGATAACTGTGCTTGCGCCTCTCTTTCCTCTTCCTGGGTGAAGTCGATGTGCTGCGGTGTCTTTTCAACCAAGTGATTCGGGTCGTATCCAGTGGTCACGCGGTGGATGTACATTGAAGTTATTCCGAGTCCGCCGAGTTTGTTGCACACGTCGAAGAGCGGAAGAGCCGACTGCCTGACCCGGAGAACCCGTTTCCACATGTTCATGAGGGTCGTGTTGCTCGGGCGGTGCCGGTAGATATAGACCCTGTACTCTTTTGGCAGCATGCCCAGGTCTCTGTGGCAACAGAATTCTTCCTGGTTGGCCGCCAACTGTCCCACTCTGTCGACTCGCAAAACGTAAATTTTGAACGGGATCGGCGAGAGCTTGTTGTAAAGCGCTATGAGCAAGGCCACCGGAAGCAGAATGGGAAAATACAGAGGTCTGAACCACTTGAGGTTCATTTTGTAGGTTGGGGCGTTCTTCATTATGATCCCGGATACTGGCTTGACTGGTTCTGAGCGACTCAGCGGTCTTTTCTTATTAAAGAAATATACTGCTGGCCTCTCCCAAAGAGTGGTTTGAAGGCCGTCAGTTCCGGGAAGGAGCCGGTATCGAGCCATGCGCCCAGGCCCTGGCAGAAGTTGTCGAGGCTCTCGGCGGTCACAGGCGAGAAGGTGCGTGCCTGGACCACAAGCTCGGAAAGCTTAGCGCGAACGGATTTCAGGTATGTAGTTTCGCCCGTGGTTTCAAAGAGAAGGCCGTCTTCGGTAATCTGTCGGGCAAGGGTGTCGAGCAGAATGTTTCCTTCTTCCTCGCGGGGATCAAGTTGTACCCGATAGTCAAGGAAGTTGTGATTGTTCCGGCGGATTGTGCTGATGGCGAATTCGTTGGCTGGCATCCGACGAAGCGGAACTTCCTTGTACCATGCCCAGTCCAGGAGAAAGTGGGGCGAGGTGCAGTACGTATTGTAGTCGTCGTCCAGAGCGGCAATGGTGTTCTCCAGCGTTAGGCAGCGCCCGATGAAAGGCTGCAAAATCTGATCAAGAATCCAGTCCTGGTGTGGTCTGGACATCCCGTTGAGGGATTCGAGATCCTGCCGGAAAACGGGTTTCAATTGCTCGGCTTGATCAAGAAGCGGCAGGCTTTTGTCGATGATGAGACGGGCCTGGAGACGTCGAAGGCTCTCGCTGAGGGCGGAAATCTCATTGTTACAACTGACGACGAGAAGTCCGCCGGGGGCGACAAACTCAGCGACTTTCCTGAGCATTGATTCCGGGTCTTTTTGCCAGGGGAGAACGCCTTCGCACATAACCATGTCAAATCGTTCGTCAGTGGAAAACGACTCGATGAGGCTTTCGACGACAACCACATCCGTTTTGGCTGCCTGTAGGTTTTTTCTGGTTTCCTCCAACCCTGTCGGGTTGCCGTCAACGAGAACATAGCGTTTGGGCGAAAGGCTTGCCGTGTACAGCGCATTGTGGCCACTCCCCGGTCCGAACTCAAGGATTGTGAGTCCTCTGAGAAAGGAGGGGATGATTCCCAGGTGCCGATACAGCGCTTCACGGCGGGCGAAATGCGCCTGGAGGTTGCTGATGTCCTGAGAAACGGGTGAAATGCTGTTCTCTTGATAATAATCTAAAAATGGTCGGGTGTATTTGCTCATTGACTGTCGCTTTCCTGAAGATGGGAGTGTCGGCTTGTCCGGTTCATTGTCGTGATGGCGAAATATGTAGTGTGCGATCTTGAAGACCGCGGATTGCAAAGCAAGCGCCGCAATCCGCAGTCGTTCTTTTTCTACAATATCTGACTCAAAAACAATTTCGTCCTGTCGTGGGTGGGGTTGGTGAAGAAGTGCTCGGGGGGGCCGACCTCGACTATCTTGCCTTCGTCCATGAAGACGACGTGGTCCGCCACTTCGCGGGCAAAGCCCATTTCGTGGGTGACGACCACCATGGTCATGCCTTCCTTGGCCAGGGTCTTCATGACTTCGAGCACTTCGCCGACCATTTCCGGGTCGAGCGCGCTGGTGGGCTCGTCAAAGAGCATCACCTTGGGGTCCATGGCCAGGGCGCGGGCAATGGCCACGCGCTGCTGCTGGCCGCCCGAGAGCTGGGACGGATAGTTGCTCGCCTTCTCGTGGATGCCGACCTTGTTGAGCAGGTCCATGGCGTTCTCGATGGCGTCAAGTTTGCGGCGTTTGCGGACGGATACCTGGCCTACGGTGACGTTTTCAAGCACCGTCAGGTGCGGGAAGAGGTTGAAGGACTGGAAGACCATGCCCACCTCCATGCGCACCTTGTTGATGTCGGTTTTCGGATCAAGCACATTCACGCCGTCGATGGTGATGTGTCCCTTGTTGGCCTTCTCCAGCCTGTTCAGGCAGCGCAGGAAGGTGGACTTGCCCGAGCCCGAAGGGCCGATGACCACAACCACGTCGCCCGAATTGACATGATACGAGACGTTGTGCAGGGCCTGCACCTCGTGGGGGACGAAGAAGGTCTTGTATATGTTCTTGACATCTATCATCTTATTCCACCGACCTCTTTTCAAGATACTGGACGAACATGGACAGGCTGAAGGTGACCAGGAGATACATCAGGCCGCATACGAAATAAAGCTCGTAGGGCATCAGGCTCGTGGTCACGGCCTCGCGGGTGGCCTTGGTCAGCTCGCGGATGGCGATGACGCCGAGTAGCGAGGAGTCCTTGATCAGGCTGATGAACTGTCCTGCCAGCGGCGGCAGGATGCGCCGGAACGCCTGGGGCAGGATGATCTTGCGCATGGCCATGGCCTTGGTCATGCCCAGGGAGCGCGCTGCCTCGCTCTGGCCCTTGTGGATGGACTGGATGCCCGCCCGCACGATCTCGGCCACGTAGGCCCCGGCAAAAATGGCTAGCGAGGCAATGCCGAACCACATTCCCGGCACCTGCGGCAGGCCTGCGTTGACGAGCAGGTTGTTTATCAGCGTGCCGATGACGTAGTACGCGATCAGGAGCTGGACAAGCAGGGGCGAGCCCCGGATGAGTTCGATGTAGGTGATGGCCGACCATTTGAGGCACGGGTTGCTCGATATCCTGGCCAACCCCGTGAACAGGCCAAGCACGATGCCGAAGGCGATGGCGATGATGCTTATCTCGATGGTGATGAGCATGCCCTCGGTCATGAGCCCCGGTCTGCCCTCCTGATACGTGCCGATGATGTCGCCCATGTACAGGGTGTCGTTTTCGGATATCTTCAGGTCCGAGCCGGGAACCGCGTAGAATTCGGAGGCGCCGTCTCCCTCGACGATGACCACCGCGTCGTTGCCCTTGTGGGTGATCTTGGAGACCCTGCCCTCGATCTCGGCGCGGACGTTGATGGTTTCGGTGTAATAGAAATATCGGGGAATCCGGTTCCAGTGCCAGATGTAGTTGGCCTGCTCCGTGGCGATGTAGAAGCCGAAGCACAGGGCCGAGAGGCCCGCGATAAACAGGAGCTTCCAGAGGGTATTCCGGCTCGGAATGCCTCTGGCGAGGGTCTGGGTGATGTCGTTCATTGAAAAAAGCTCTATGGATTTAAAACATAGAAAAAAAGGCCGGGGATCGTTGGTACGATCCCCGGCAGGTCATGAATTTGCGGTTACTGGACGTCCTGGAGCCAGTCGTTGCTCCCGAACCACTTGGTATAGATGGCTTCGTAGCGGCCATCGTTCTTGGTCTGGCGCAGGAAGTTGTTGAGCCAGTTCAGGAAGTCCGGGTCGCCCTTGTTGATGGCCCAGCCCAGGGGCTCGTAGGTGAAGGGTTCGCTCAGGAACTTCATGCCGCCTTCCTTGCCGCGCTCGGCGTAGAAGATGGAGGTCATGGGCAGGTCGTAAACCGTGGCGGTCGCCTTGCCGTTGAGGACTTCAAGCATGGCCTCGGACTCGGTCTCAAAGGACTTGTAGGTGGCCTTGGGCATCAGCCGCTTGACAGCCTGTTCGCCGGTGGTGCCGAGCTTGGAGGTGATGGTGATGCCTTCGGCGTTCAGATCTTTCCAACTGGTGATCTTGTCCGCGTCCACGGCGTTGATCAGGGCGGTCTGGCCAACGATGATGTACGGGTCGGCGAAATTGATCTTCAGGTTGCGCTCCTGGTTGACGGTCATGCCGGAGGCGATGATGTCGAACTTGTCGGAGAGCAGGGCCGGGATGATGCCGTCCCAGGCGGTGTTGACCAGTTCCAGCTTGACACCCATGGCCTTGGCCATTTCGGTGACCATGTCCACGTCGAAGCCGACGATGTTGCCTTTCTTGTCGGTCATCTCAAAGGGCATGTAGCCCGCTTCGAGGCCCACGCGCAGGGTGCCGCGCTGCATGATCTTCTCAAGGGCGGAAGCCTTGCTCAGTTCCAGACGGACGTTCATGTCCTGCTTGGGGGCCGGGGCTCCGGCCTGCTGCTCGGGCTGCTGGCCACAGGCGACGAGAAAAACGAGGGTGGCTAGGGCCGCCACAAGGCCGAGTACGCGTTTCATCCTTTCCTCCAGTGAAACTAAAGTTAGATTGGTATCCCTTCGCCCCAGGCCGTCGTCCGGGTTGAAACGGCGGCGTCGGGTCTTTGGTCCCTTTGCTGTTGCCGCGGGAACAACGGCTTTTGATCACAGCGCGACATTTCCCTTTAGCTTCAAACGCCGGAAAAAACAAGATGCGGGAATTGCCGCGCTCCTCCTGTTCCGGGGGTGGATTGGCATTTGTGCTGGGAATTGTCCGATGCGGGGAACAAGCTGCGGTTTCCAGCCCATAAGTCACGGGAAAATACGTTGAAGATTCTGTTTTGAGGAGGCGCAGGAATGTTTGTGCCAAGTCCTCGGCAGGGGAGGGTGTCCGCGTTCCGTGGGGATCGGTTCGGTTGATGTTGACACCGCCCCTGCAATCATACAATCCACTCTGAGGATATGAACCAGACGCCGAAGCGGCGGCGAAACCCCCCGGAGAGCGTACCCCCATGAGCGGTTTGAATGGATCTTCGTCTCTGCTTGATGGCGGCATCTACAAGGTGTTTTTCATCCTGCTGCTGCTTTTTGCGCTGTATCTCGGTTTTTCCATAGTCGAGCCCTTTTTGCACACCATGATCTTTTCCACGGTCCTGGCCGTGCTCTTCTCGCCGGTGTTCGCCTGGGTGCTGCCTGCGGTCAAGGGCCATCGAAACATAGCCTCGCTGATCACAGTGGCCATCATCGTCTTCTGCCTGCTCCTGCCCATGACGTTTCTGGTCATGGCTCTCATCAGCCAGGGCGTGGAATCCCTGGTGACCCTGAACGCCTGGGTGGCCAAGGGCGGGCTGGACTCCCTGGCCAGCAGCGAGAGGCTGGAGGGGTATCTGCTGTGGTTTCAGCGGGAGTTGCCGTTCCTGCGCATCAGCGAGATTGATCTCCAGGCCAGCATCATCCAGTATTCAAGGGATTTCGCCCAGCTCATGATCGGCGCAGGCACTGAACTGGTCAGGAACGCGGCCATTCTGGTGCTTCATTTCCTGCTCATGGTCTTCATCCTCTTTTATTTCATGCGCGACGGGGCCAAGATGGTGGCCTACGTCAAGCTCCTCTCCCCCCTGCGACCCAGGCAGGAGGACTACATCATCGACAGCCTCAGGCGGGTGGCGCGGGGGGTGCTCATGGGCTGCCTGCTCGTGGCTGTGCTCCAAGGGTTGGCGGGCGGTGCCGGGCTGGCCGTGGTCGGCATCCCGGCCTTTTTCTGGGGGGCGATGATGGCGCTGGCCTCGCTCATTCCGGTGCTGGGCACCGGGCTGGTCTGGGTGCCTGCCGTGGGCTTCCTCCTCCTGTCAGGGCAGTGGAAGGAAGCCACCCTGCTGGCCCTGTGGTGCGGCATAGTCGTGGTCGGCATCGACACCATCCTGCGGCCCATTTTCATGCGAGAGGCGTCCCGCGTGTCCACCTTCTACATTTTTCTGGCCATCCTCGGCGGCGTGTACACCTTCGGGATGCTTGGGATCTTCTACGGTCCGCTCATCCTGAGTCTGGTCATGGTCATGCTGCAGATATATGTCGAGGAATACGCCGAAGACCTCAAGGATTGCGAGGAATGATGCCGATGACGCTCCGACTGTTCCCGGCCTTTGCCCTGGTTCTGCTGCTGGCGGTGTTTGCGTCTGGCTGCGCCAAAGGGGTGCCTGCCCCGGAGACTGGGGCGAAACCGGCCCCGGTAAAGGACATGACCCCGGCCTACGCCCTGCTGGGCGATGCCGAGGCCGCCGGGCTGGCCGCGTCCCTGTCCGTCCGGGTCCAGGGGCTCGGTTCGTGGACCGCGCTCCGTCCCGGTCTGGAGGACAGTCTGCGCTATATACTCAGGCGGCCCCAGAACGCGGTCTGCGTCAGCCGACCCGGTCTGACCCTGACCTGGGCGCAGCTTGGCGACGGCGTGGCCGAGCTCATCGGGCTGCTGCCCGGGCTTGATGCTGACCCCGGCCTGGTCGCCGAGCGGTTCGCCTGGCTCAGGGTCGAGCCGGGCACGCTCCTGACAGGGTATTACGAGCCCTGGCTGGAGGCCTCGCTGACCCCCGGCGGGGAATACAAGTATCCCCTGTACGCGCAGCCGGACGATCTGAAGACCGTGGACCTGGGCAAGTTTCATCCGCGTTGGCAGGGGCAGTCCCTGGTCTATCGCGTGGGGCAGGAGGGCATTGAGCCGTACCATGACCGGGCGGCCATAGACGCCAAGAGTGCGCTGGCGGGCAGGGGGCACGAGATTGCCTGGGTCAAGGACCCGGTGGACATCTTCTTTTTGCAGGTCCAGGGTTCGGGGCGGCTGGTGCTGCCGGACGGATCGGTGCGGCACATCCTGTATGGCGGGCGCAACGGGCGCGAGTACGTGTCCATAGGCAAGGTGCTCATCAACCAGGGCCATGTGCCCAGGGAGGAGATGAGCATGCAGCGCATCAGGGAGTTCCTGAGCGCCAACCCGGACAAGGCGGGCGAAGTGATGTTCGCCAACCCGAGCTATGTCTTTTTTCGTCTCTCGGATGTCGGGCCGTTCGGGGCCATGAATACCATCCTGACCCCGCGCGTGAGCGTGGCCGTGGACCGGGCCATGACCCCGCTGGGGTCGGTGCTCGCCCTCAAAACCTCGCTCATGGATTATGCCACCGGCCAGTCCGAGCCGTTCATGTCCCTTGTCCTGGCCCAGGACACGGGCGGGGCCATCCAGGGAACGCGCATGGACCTCTTTTGCGGATCAGGCAGCGAGGCCGAGACCCTGGCCGGACATCTTCAGGAGCAATCCGAGGTCTTCATGCTCGTCAGCAGGCGGGTTCTCGACGCGCGGACGGATCAGACCTCTGCCTCGGTCAACTAGGCGGCCAGGGGCAGGGGCTGGCGGCGCGAGCGAACAGCCTTTTGAAACTTCACAACCAGGCGATCAGGCAGGGCGTCTGCAAGCCGGCTAAACCGGCAGCGGCCTAGTGGAAGCCCCGTGTTTCGGAGGAGCGGATTCGACTCTGGACGCGGCGTGCCCGCCGGGTGCGGCTCTGATGGCGGAGAAGGCGCGCAGATCGCAGCATCGCTCCCAGCTTTTCGTGTGTCCCTTGCAATTGGAATCCTTGCAGAAGTAGACGTACATTTCGACCTCCCGAGTTTGTGGTGCGCTGTCCGTCTTGTCGGCGCATGGGCATCAATACGATAGGGGGGGGCGGTTCACGAAGTTCTCTCTGGTGGATGGCCGGTTGGAACTGGCGAACGGTCGGGCGCACGATGGGCCGCCGGGCGGCCCGGTGAGCGGTCGGTTTGTACCGGGGAGCGTTCCAGGCGCGTCTGGTTTGCTGGGCAGGGATCAGGAGATGTCGGCGCAGGGGGTGGCGCAGCAGTCACCGCCGGGCATCAGGTCGGCCAGGGTGATGGCGTCCAGTTCGCGTTCCATGGCGCGCGAGGCCCGCTCCCAGGCGGTTCTGGTCAGGCAGTCGCCCGTGCGGTCGCAGGCGGTGTCGCAGTCGAGGCAGCTCGCGATGTTGGCCGAGCCCTCCATGGTCCGGACGATCTCGCCCAGGGTAATGGCTGCGGGCTGCCTGTCGAGCAGGTGGCCGCCGGATGCGCCGCGCACCGAAGCAACCATGCCCGCCTGCTTGAGCGGGCGGATGATCTGCTCGATGAACTGGGCCGTGATGCCGGTGCGGTCGGCCAGATCCGAGGTGCGCACCGGTCCGTCGCCTTTGTGCATGGCGAGGGCGAGCAGGAGTCGTGCGGCGTAGCGGGAGCGTGCGGAGAGTTTCATGGCCTGTGTCCCGGCGTCCGGGCTGGGGTTTGCGCCGGATGCGTCCGGTGCCTTGTCAATATCTGAGTAAAACAATCGGGTATGCCCGTCAAGCCGACGGCCATTGCCTGCCGGGGCGATCCGCTGTATAGACGGGCTGAACCGGGCATCCCCCGCAGGAGTCGATTCCGATGCAATACGTCGCCATTTTTGAAAAGGAAAAGCACGGCTATTCCGTGACATTCCCCGACTTTCCCGACTGCACTACCTTTGGCGATGACCTGGACGAGGCCGTGGATCAGGCCCATGAGGCGCTCTCGCTCTACATCGAGTTTTTTCTGGAAGAGGGTGGGGAGCTGCCCGCGCCCATGTCCAAGAAGGATGTGGCCGCCCTGCCCGGCAGTGCGGGCAAGAAGGCCATCAACATCACCGTGCAGGCCGAAGACGGCGATTTCGTCGAGATCGGGGTGGTCATGCACGCCTACCTGCTCGGACGCATCGAGAAATACTGCCGCCAGTACGGCATCTCGCCCGCCGACTTCCTGGGGGTGGCCGCCCGGCACGCCCTCAAGTCCGACCCGTTCTCCGAATAAGAGACCGGCCCTGGTGGCGCGTTTTGTGGTCGGCAATCTGGCAGTCGGCAAACCAGCGACACTTTTGAATCCTGTTTCATTATCAAATTGCCAAAAATGCAAATATGGCCGCAAACGACCGGGTTGCAGGCTTTTGGGTTTTGGTCTACGTTCGCCTGCCGGTACAGGTGGCGTGGCCGGGCGGCCCGGTTTGAATGGGCGGCTACGCCTAGTTGCAAAAATGTCAATCGCCTGCAACGCGGTGGTGCGAAACGGCATGCAACTGCGTTGATTTTTATCTTATCCGTCCGCAGGCGTCGGTTCCGCGCCGCCTTTGGACGCGGGCGAACCGCGCAGGGCGGTGCCGCCGGTGTGCGCCGCGCTGCCGTTTTTGGCAGCCCAACCCTTTAACTGCGGAGTGACTTGAGATCATGTGCCGTTTATTTGCGCTCACGAGCCGCGATCCGGTGTCTCCCATGCTTGCCATCGACGCCCTCAATGTAATGAAGGAAGGGCATGACGGTTCCGGCGTGGGGCTGTACCTCAGCGGGCTAGGCGGCCCCTTCGGGGAGATGAGAGAGTCCCCGATCCTCTCGGGCATTTTCACCGAGGCCGGGCTGGGCCGTCTGGATGAATACATGGAGGGCCGGGGCTTCAAACCCAAACGTAGCGTGCTTTTCATGCCCAAGTCAGCGCCGCCGACAGGCACGCCCAGGCGCGGCACCTACGCCGCCATCGCCTACGAGCCGCCTGCCGCATGGGCGGACATGTCCGACGACGAGCGCGGCGGGCTTCTGGTCCGGACCCGGCTCGGCCTGCGCGCCGAGGGCGAGCGGACCGGCGACATGATGGCCTTCTCGCTGTGGCCCGACACCATCATGATCAAGGAAGTGGGCGACCCCCTGGAAATGGGCAGCTACCTGGAGCTTGGCCGCGAGGAGCTCCACGCCCGGCGCATCCTGGCCCAGGGCAGGCAGAACACCAACTACGCCATCAACCTCTATGCCTGCCATCCCTTCTTCATCGAAGGCATCAGCACCATGACCAACGGCGAGAACACCGCCTTTGTGCCCATCAGGGAATACCTCATGTCGCGCGGGGTGGAGGGCTACTCCGGCTACCAGTCCGATTCCGAGGTCTTCACCCACATCGCCCATTTCGCGACCCGCAAGCTGGGCCTCAACATCCGCGCCTACAAGCACGTCATCACCCCCTTGAGCGACGATGAGATGCGCACCCACCAGGACAGGGAGTTCCTCGTCAGCCTCAAGCGGTCATGCCGCAAGCTGATCATCGACGGCCCCAACTGCGTCATCGGCTGCCTGCCCGACGGCACCATGTTCATGGTGCAGGACCGCAAGAAACTGCGCCCCGGCGTGGTGGGCGGCAATCCGCAGACCGGCATCTTCGCCTTCTCGTCCGAGATCTGCGGGCTCAACGCCGCCATCCCCGACCGTGACAGAAGCAAAGATTTTCAACCCATGCATCTCGATACCGCAATCGTCGGACCCGATTGCCGGGAGGTTGTCCAATGCTCTCAGAACGACCCGTTACCCCTGCAACGCTAGGCGTCAAGGATCTGCCCTGGCAGATCAAATGGGATATCGCCACCTGCACCAAATGTGGCCGGTGCACCGCCGTCTGTCCGGTGAACGCCATTGAGCTTGGCGTGTTCCGCAAGCGCGAGATCAACGCGCCCATGGGGCTTCAGGCCAAGCCGTCCAACACCTTTTCCGTCTACTACGGCATCCGCCAGCGCACGGACCCGGCCTATGCCTGCATCGGCTGCGCCATGTGCGCCATGGTCTGCCCGAACAACGCCATTGAGCCGACCCGCCAGTACGACTCCACCACCCTGCAATTCCACAACAACCGGGGCGGCCAGCCGCGCACCCGCGGCGGACGCAGGAACAGCGGCGAGAGCCTGCTCGACCAGATCAAGTTCATCCGCATTTCCATGCTCACCGACCCTGCCCTGGACGCGGGCCGCCACGAGTTCGACATGCGCACGCTGCTGGGCCGCGTCCTCTCGCCCGAAGACGAGATCCGCTGCCAGCGCGAGAACGGGTGGAAGCCGCCCGTGCGCGAGATACACCCCCTGGTCATTGGCGGCATGTCCTTTGGCGCGCTCTCGCCCAACATGTGGGAAGGCTTGCAGATGGGCGTGGCCTACCTCAACGAGGAACTGGGCATGCCCGTGCGCATCTGCACCGGCGAGGGCGGCTGTCCGCCGCGCCTGCTGCGCTCGCGCTTTCTCAAATATGTCATTTTGCAGATCGCCTCGGGCTACTTTGGCTGGGACGAGATCATCCACGCCATCCCGGAGATGAAGGAAGACCCCTGCGCCATCGAGATCAAGTACGGCCAGGGAGCCAAGCCGGGCGACGGCGGCCTGCTCATGTGGTACAAGGTCAACAAGCTCATCGCGGCCATCCGCGGCGTGCCGACTGGCGTCAGCCTGCCCAGCCCACCCACCCACCAGACCCAGTATTCCATCGAGGAGTCTGTGGCCAAGATGATCCAGTCCATGTCCATGGCCTGGGGATTCCGGGTGCCGGTCTATCCCAAGATATCGGCCTCTTCCACGTCGCTGGCCGTGCTCAACAATCTGGTGCGCAACCCGTATGCCGCCGGGCTGGCCATCGACGGCGAGGACGGCGGCACGGGCGCGGCCTACAACGTGTCCATGAACCACATGGGCCATCCCATCGCCTCCAACCTGCGCGACTGCTACAAGGCCCTGTGCCAGGCGGGCGCGCAGAACGAAATCCCGCTCATCGCGGGGGGAGGCATCGGCAAGCATGGCAACCTGGCGGCCAACGCTGCGGCGCTCATCATGCTGGGCGCGAGCATGGTCCAGATCGGCAAGTATGTCATGCAGGCGGGCGCGGGCTGCGTGGGCAGCGAGAAGGATCGCTGCAACGTCTGCAACATCGGCGTCTGCCCCAAGGGCATCACCTCGCAGGACCCGCGCATCTACCGCCGCCTGGACCCGGAGCAGGTGGCCGAGAGGGTGGTGGATTTCTACCTCGCCTTCGACATCGAGCTGCGCAAGGTGTTCGCGCCCCTTGGCCGGTCCACCTCGCTGCCCATCGGCATGTCCGACGGCCTCGGCATCAGCGACAAGGACGCCGCCGAACGCCTGGACATCAAATACGTGATCTAGGCTCCAGGGAGTACGGGAGTAATCAATATGGCAAAAAGAATACATCGCATCAGCGGCCACGACGACGGGGTCCGCATCGAGTCGCGCATCCTTGAGGAGCGCATCCAGCGCGCCGTGCGCGAGGGCGCGCGTCGGATCGAGGTGGAGGCCGTGGGTCAGCACGGCATCGGCGGCAGGCTCTGGATATCCAGGGAAGAGCCGATCCACGTCACCATCACCGGTTCGCCGGGCCAGCGCATCGGCTCCAAGGGATTCCCAGGCACCACCATTGAGGTCATGGGGGGCATCTCCGACGACGTGGGCTGGCTCAACGCGGGCGCGGAGATCATCGTCCACGGCAATGGCAGCAACGGCGCGTGCAACGCCATGGCCCAGGGCAAGGTGCGTATCGCGGGCAACCTCGGCGCGCGCGCCATGACCATGACCAAGACCAACCCGCGCTTTGCCCCGCCCGAACTCTGGGTGCTCGGCTCGGTGGGCGACTACTTTGGCGAGTTCATGGCCGGCGGCACGGCGGTGGTCTGCGGCCACGAGCCGCAGAACCCGGCCAACGTGCTCGGCTACCGTCCCTGCGTGGGCATGGTCGGAGGCCGCATCTTCGTGCGCGGTCCTATCGACGGATTCTCCCAGGCCGATGCCCTGATGGAACCCATCGATGACGCCTCCTGGGAGTGGCTGACCGTCAACATCTCAGAATTCCTCAACAAGATCAAACGCACCCGGTTGGTCAAGAAACTGACCCGGCGCGAGGAGTGGCAGCTCATCCGGGCCAGGACGCCCTTTGAGAAAAAGGGCAAGGCGCGCCGGTCCATGCGCGAGTTCCGGGCCGGAGTCTGGGACGCGGAGCTTGGCCGGGGCGGCCTCATCGGCGACCTGACCAGCCTCGACCGTTCGCCCATCCCGCTCATTGTCCATGGCGACCTGCGGCGCAAGGTGCCGGTGTGGGAGAACCGCAAGTACATGGCCCCGTGCCAGTCCAGCTGTCCCACGGGCATGCCCGTGCAGGAGCGCTGGCAGTTGGTGCGCGACGGGCTGGTGGACGAGGCCATGGACCTCGCCCTGGCCTACACGCCGTTCCCGGCCACGGTCTGCGGCTACCTGTGTCCGAACCTGTGCATGGACGGCTGTACCCGCAAGACCGGCGACATGGCCTCGGTGGACATCACCAAGCTCGGTCGTGAAGGGTACAAGAGCGCGGCTCCCAAGCTGCCGCCCCTGTCCGGCAAGCGCGTGGCCGTCATCGGCGGCGGTCCGGCGGGCATCTCGGTGGCGTGGCAGATCCGTATGAAGGGGCACGAGGCCGTGGTCTACGACATGGCCGAGACCCTGGGCGGCAAGATCGCCTCGGCCATTCCCAACAGCCGGGTGCCCAGAGAAGTGGTAGAGGCGGAAATCAAGCGCGCTGCCGAGGTGCTGCCCCACGTCCACCTGCGTCAGGAGCTGAAGGCGGAAGATTTCGTCCGGCTCAGGGAGGAGTTCGACTTCGTGATCCTGGCCGTGGGCGCGCAGAAGCCGCGCATCATCCCGGTGCCCGGTCATGAGCGCATTATCCCGGCCCTGACCTTCCTCAAGCAGGCCAAGCGGGGCGAGGCCAAGCCCGGCAGGCGGGTGGTCATCATCGGCGCGGGCAACGTGGGCTGCGATGTGGCCACCGTGGCCGCCGGGCTCGGAGCCGAGGACATCACCCTCATCGACATCCAGGAACCCGCCTCCTTCGGCAAGGAGCGCAAGGAGGCCGAGGAGGTCGGAGCGCGCTTCAAGTGGCCCTGTTTCACCAAGGAGATCACGGACAAGGGCGTGCTGCTCCAGTCCGGCGAGCTGCTGGAGGCGAACACGGTCATCATGTCCATCGGCGACCAGCCGGACGTGGGGTTCCTGCCCGACACCATCGCGCTGGACCGCGGCCATGTGGTGGTCAACAGCGACTATCAGACCACGGATTCCCGGACCTTTGCCATCGGCGATCTCGTGCGCCCCGGCCTGCTGACCCACGCCATCGGCCATGGCCGCCGCGCCGCCGAGGTCATTGACGACATCTTCAACAACCGCCGTCCGCAGTCCGACACCCGCCAGATGATCGACTACTCGCGCATGACGCTTGAATACTTCGACCCGCGTGTCATCGAGTTCAGCGACATGAAGCAGTGCGCGTCCGAGTGCTCGTCCTGCGGCGCCTGCCGGGACTGCTACCTGTGCGAGACCGTCTGTCCCCAGTCGGCCATCCGCCGGGTGGAGCTTGAGGGCGGGGCGTTTGAGCGCGTGGTGGACGCGGACAAGTGCATAGCCTGTGGCTTTTGCGCCAACTGCTGCCCCTGCGGCATCTGGGATCTGAAGGAAGCCGAGCCTCTGGGATAATCGGGCCTGAAAACGAATCGGCAAGGGCGTCGGGAGATCACTCCCGGCGCCCTTTTCGTGTGGCGTTGGAAAATGGGGGCTACTGGCCCGTGTACTCGTGCTGCTGCAACCCGTGCTCGGTCAGGGCGTCGTAGGTGCGTTGGCGCTCCTGCAAGGACTCCAGGGTGGCGTCGCCCAGGGCCTTGACCACCTCCTTGACCGTGGCGCAGTCCAGGTCGCTTAAGCTGTTGAGGGCCTTATCCAGCTCGTGGGCCGCCTCAAGGGCATATTTGCCGTGGACCTGTTCGTGCTCGGCGAGCTTGTCCAGATGGCCCTGCCACCAGCGCAGGGTCTCATTGTCCGGCGTCTCAGCCAGCCTTGGATATTTGTAGGTGATGTCGATGAAGACCGTGGCCTGCTTCATGGCGCAGCGGCCATTTCGCCTGGTCCAGGAGAATTCGTAGCGGATGTTGGACTGGGTGTGGGCCTGGAAGGTGCGTCCGTCCATGACGATGGGCGATTGGCGCTTGAGGTTCTCGGCGATCTCCTTGTGGGTCAGGCCGTTCACCGGATAGTGCTCGGTCTTGGTGGTGACGATCACCGCGGCCAGGGCGGGCGCGGCGGTCAGCGTCAGCAGGGTCAGGATCAGGAAGGTCCGCCAGATTGTGGAAATGCGGAATGTCGTGTGCATTAATGCCTCGGTCCGGGGGTGGATGTGTGGGGGCATTTCACCACATCGGCGCGGCGGGGGCAAGGCGGATCATCGGGCAGGGGACGGCGCGGGAGTCAACCGGCTGTTCACGAAGCGGGCCGCGGGGTGAACGGTGGCGGGACGGGCGCATTCGCGTGTGCGTCAGGGCCGTGTCGCCGCTCGCGCAGTCCCGGCCTCATGAACAGCCGTCGGGAATGGCCGGATGGGGGTCCGCCCTGCGGGGCGCACCCCGGTTGTCAGGCGAAAACAGTGGCGGGCATGTACGGATGCGCGCCCTCGATGACCTCGATTCCGGCCTTGGCGTGAATCTTGGTGACCAGGTCGTCGTAGTAGGGACAGTGGTCCACCAGGCAGGGGCCGACATGGATCTTGGTGGGCTGCTCATGCAGCGGGAGGTTCCACAGCTTGACCTGCACCAGCCGCTGGACGATGCTCGTGCCGGGGCAGCCGCCGCAGTTGAGGATGCCGATGAGCTCGGCATCCATGTCCTTGTAGCGTGCGAAATACCCTTCCCTGCGGTTGAAGGCGACCATGCACCGGGAGCAGCCAATGCACACGTCGTCCATGGTGTTGCGACAACCGATGATCAGAATCTTTTCCATGCAGTCCTCCATATGCGGTTGAGCGGGCGCGGGGCGGACCCCCGTGTCCCGTGATCTACATGAAGCGCGAGAATATCTCCGCGACCCGCTCGCCGTCCCTCGCGGTCGGGGCGGACGGGATCGAGGCCAGGATGCCGAGCCCTTCGCTGGCTTCGTGGAATTCCTCGTCGGACAGGGGCGTGACCACGGCGGTGTTGACCATGGCGTTGACCATCATGATCTCGGTCACGAGCTTGAGCGGATCCAAGTCGGGCAGCTTTTCGTCAATCACGACAAAGGACGGCGCGCCGGTGCGCACGATTTCGAGGGTGGCAGACCCTGTGGGGGCAAAGACGAGATTGCACCCCTTGATGCGTTTCAGGGGGGCGAGGAACGGGCCGAGTTCCTGGGCGCGGGTGGATGCGATGACGATGAGCATGGCTGTGTCTCTCCGGGGGAGCGTTGCAATGTGGTGGTCGCCTTGGAGCGGCCTGTCAGCCTCGCAGGCGCGGCGATGGCGCGACTGCGGGGATCGTTCGTGGTCAGCCGACGTTTCTGCCGCAACAGGAGCCGGGTCCGGCACATCCCGAGTGGCCGGGCGCGGAGCCGCAGCAGCCGGTGTCGCCTGGGCCGGGAAGCGGTGATGCGCTTTTTCCGGTCAAGGAACTGGTGGGGGACATGATCCTGGTGGTGCGCTGGCTGGCGCATTCCGGGCATTGTGCCGGGGCGTCGCTCTTGAGCACGATGACCTCGCCTTCATAGCCGCAGGCGTCGCAGCGGATGTCATAGATGGGCATGGCTCTTCTCCGTGTCGGTGTCTGTCGCGTGACGCGGGCGGTCTGTGTGAACAGACCGCCCGCGTCATGATCTTGCCTATTGGCCGCCGCCGCAGGTGAACTCCTGCGTGAAGCGGGGCAGCTTGTCTTCGATGAAGGCCTGGATGGCCGCCGAGACAGTGGCCATGCCGTTGCCGTGGTAGACATCGATGCCCACCTGGTTGAAGCCCATGAGCGGGCGCATGCCCATGCCGCCGGCGATGAGCACCTTGACGCTGTTCTGGGCCAGGTGGTTGACCGGGGCCATGCAGCCGCCCTGCTGGTGCGGGACGTTGGGCAGGGTGCGGACATCCTTGACCTTGCCGTCCTCGATCTCCACGACAGTGTACAGGTCGCAGTGGCCGAAGTGGGCGTCCAGAGAGGCGTCCATGCCGCCGGGGTTGGCAGTGGGAAGGGCTACGAGAGTATTCATATCCAGGTCTCCTTGACAGGTTTATTGTGTGCGTTGTGCTGAAAATGCCCCGGACGAGCCGCGTCCGGGGCCAAAAATTGTCGCTACGTGCCCTTGCCCGCGTCGAGCAAGGCCAGGGTGTCGGCCCAGGCCGCCTTGAGGGTGTCGGCAAGATGACCGTGGTCGTATTCGGTCAGCACCTGCCGGTTGACCATGGCGTCGGTCACGGCCCGGTCGTGGGGGAAGCGGCTGATCACCGTGTACCCCTTGCCGGTGCAGTACGACTCGATGGCGTCCGCCTGTCCAGGGTTGATATCCCACTTGTTGATGATCACCCCGACCTTGACCTTGAACCCGTCGCACAGCTCGGCCACGCGCATCAGGTCGTGGATGCCCGAGGGCGTGGGTTCGGTGACAAGTACGGCCAGATCGGTCCCGGCCAGGGAGCTGATCACCGGGCAGCCGATGCCGGGCGCGCCGTCGGACAGGACGAGGTCGATGCCCTGGCTCTGGGCGATGGTCCGGGCCTCGCGCTTGAGCAGGGTGACCAGCCGCCCGGAGTTTTCCTCGCCCGGAAAGAGCTGGGCGTGGACCATGGTGCCAAAGCGCGTGTCCGAGACATACCACTGCCCGCAGTGTCGCTGCGGGAAGGCGATGGCCTTGGCCGGGCAGAGCTCCACGCAGACCTTGCACCCCTCACAACGGAAAGGAAGGACGCGGTAGGCTATGCCCGGATGATTACAATCCGGTCCGGCAATGGCGTCGAAGCGGCACAGCTCGGCGCATTGGCCGCATCCGATGCACGCCTCGGGGTCGATGACCGCCTCGTTGCCGGAGTGGAATTCGTGCTCGACCTTGTGGCGCGGGTCGAGGAGCAGGTGCAGGTCCGGGGCGTCCACATCCAGGTCGCAGATAATGGCATTCTCGGCCACGTGGGCAAAGGCCCCGGTGATGGAGGTCTTGCCTGCGCCGCCCTTGCCGCTGATGACGACTATTTCGCGCATGTCGCGGCCTCCTGTCGTGTCTGGGCCGCCTGGCGCATGGCGCGGCGGAGCTGGTGAAAGGTCTCCTTGAGCGGGGCCAGGGCCTGGGCCACCACCTCGCCGCGCGAATAGGCCTCGGCAATGGCCCGGTCAAAGGGGATTTCTGCCCAGATGGGGATGTTCTTGTCCTCGCAGAACCGCTTGACCGTGTCGTCGCCGATCCCGGCCCGGTTGATGACCGCGCCCATGGGGATGCCAAAGGGCGAGAACGCCTCCCAGGCGAGTTTGAAGTCATGGAAGCCGAACGGGGTCGGCTCGGTGACGAGCACGATGCAATCCGCGTCGATAACCGCGCTGACCGCCGGGCAACTGACGCCGGGCGGGGCGTCCACGATGATGTCCGCCTGGGGGTCTTTGGCAGTGATGTCGCCGAAGAGCGCCTTGACCTGGCGCATGAGCGGCGGGCTCATGGCCTCGCCCACGCGCAGCCTGCCCATGATGAACCGGGCGTCGCCCGCCTGTCCGTGGCAGATTTCGCCAAGCTGCCGCCGACCGGGCGTCAGCGCCCCTTCCGGGCAGACGGCGAGGCAGCCGCCGCAGCCGTGGCACATTTCCGGGAAGATGAGCAGGGTGTCGCCCATGACCGTGATGGCCTTGAACTGGCACAGGGTGGAGCAGATCCGGCACAGGGTGCACTTGGATTCGTCCGCTTCCGGTATCTCGATGTAGGCGGGGTCGGTTCTGTGGATGTTCGGCTTGAGGAAGAGGTGCAGATTGGGCTCTTCCACATCGAGGTCCACGGCAGTGACCGGACGGTCCCACAGGGAGACCAGCGACGAGGCCACGGTGGTTTTGCCCGTGCCTCCCTTGCCGCTCGCAATGGCGTATATCACTTGTTGACCCCGGACGGGCTGTTCGGGGTGTCGGCAAAGGGAACCGAGCCCGAGGTGAAGAGCCTGACCGCCTCGGCCACGGTGACATTCTCGACCCCCTGGCCGATCCTGATGCCTGCCGCCGACAGGGCGGTGAATGCCTTGGGGCCGACAGAGCCGGTGATCACGGCCTGGACTCCCGCGTTGGCCAGGGTCTCGGCAGCCTGGATTCCAGCCCCTTGGGCCAGGGCCTGGGACGCCCCGTTGTCCACATAGGAGGTCTCCATGGTTTCCAGATCCACGACCACGAACCCGGCAGCCCGGCCAAAGCGCGGGTCAACGCGGTCGGTCATGGCCGGTCCCTCGCTGGTGACGGCCAGCCTGCGGATGCCGGCAAATTCCTGTCCGCTCCGGATATCGTTCAGGGGCTGCACAGGCCTGTCGGCCTGGGACGGGGAAATCTGATTCATTCCCTGGCCGCTGCCGCGCCCGCCGCCGCCCATTCCCTGACCACCGCCGCCGCCAACACCGCGACCGCCGCCGCCGACACCACGACCGCCGCCGCCCTGGCCGCCGCCCTGGCCGCCGCCCTGGCCACCGCCGCCGCCCATGCCGCGACCACCGCCGCCGCCCATGCCGCGTCCGCGACCGCCCGCGCACCTTGGTCCGTTGCCTGATTGACTGTCACCTCTTGGCATTGTCATTCTCCCGTGTTGTGGTCCTCGGCGTCAAAAGGGCCGGTTTTTCCGTGCGGCGCGCCTTGATCCGGCATTTCCACCGGCATTTCGTCCGGCATTTCGTCCGTCATCTGGCAGCGCCGTTTGCGTTTGCGTTTGCAGCACGGCTCTGAGGACAGCAGATATTCTCCGCCATCCACCCGGATGGCCTTGCCCTCGAACAGGGCCGTGGCCACCGTGTTTCGCGCCTCGCCGAGGATTCGGCTCAGGGTCGGGCGCGATACGCCCATCCTGTCCGCCGCCACGACCTGCTGCATCCGTTCGCCGTCCACGAGCCGGAGGGCCTCCAGGCCTTCCACGGAGAGCACCAGGCTCTCCAGGTCCCGCATGGGAATCCCCTGCGGCTTGTAGAACACCGCACAGGGGGCCGACTCGACCATTCGTTTTTTTTTCCGCCTGCCCAACACGCCTCCCTTCCATGAGTATGTGTTCATGTGATGATACGACCATGTGGCCGTTTGTCAAGTGGTAAAATGAGCATATGTTCAAAATAACGCAACCCGGCCTTTGGGCTGGGAAAGTCCGTGGCGTCATCGGGAGAGTGGGATTGCCAAGGTGCGTGTGCACACTAAGGTGAGGCAGTATTTCATTGTCATATCAGCCTGTTGCGAGGCTAAAAGAAAGGTCGGAAGGAGGAGGAGCGGGCCGGGGTACTGGCCCCGGTTGATACGCTGCGTGATTTCGTGGAATCGAAAAATCCTCCGGACCGCCAATGCGGCCCGGAGGAGCGTCCTCTGGTACATGATGCCATCCTAAGCCTAAGCGGAGTGTTTAGCTAGGACAGCCCCTTAATTTTTATTGTTCCGCTTGTCTATGTATGCCTCGACTATTACAGCCAGAAATGGGACACCAAAAATGTAGGCCACCCATGCGATATTACCAAAAACTAAGCCAATAATATTATTGCCAATCAATGTGTTTAAAAAATCGTAATAGCAATATACAAATCCGCCAATGACGCCATAAATTATCACGATGTACAGTGACCTGTGCGGCTTGCCATTCTCTCGCATTCGCATAAAGTTAACTCTGACAAACAAGCAAATGGCGAAAATTCCACCAACAACCAAGATGCACAGCCAGAACAGTTCCTTGGTCTCTTGGCTGATCGAGAATGGGGCGCTTTTGTTGACAATGATTTCGTAGGCAAAATACAGGATTATGGCCGCGACTCCAAGCACGATGGCAAGCAGTAACAGACCTCCTGCGATAATGGCCAAGCAAAAGAATTTGTCTTTACCGAACAGCATGACAAACAAGATGCAAGCAAGCATGATGGCGATGATCGTCATCAAAATACAGACTCCATTAAAAAGGTGAACAAAGCATCCTTGATCGTCTCAAAATTTTTCATAACCAATACACATCCTTTCATCAATCGGATATCCGTCCAGACAGCCCCACCTTTTCAGGCTAGCTTTCATCAGGTAGGCAGCGGGAGTCTGACTCAGACTGAATCATTCTGAATCTTAGACAAAATCGCGCATCCACATCCCCCTGCTCGGCAGCCTTAATCAAACCCTCCACAAAGGAGTTTTTTTGAGCCGGAACGGGTGTGGTTGCGGCAATAAAGACCAGCAATAGTAAAGGAAAAAGAACCTTGGATTTGGTCATGGCGGGTGTAAAGTCCCCGTAAACTAGGTCCATTGCCAAGTAGAGACTTCTGGCCCAAAATGGGACAGGAGTTTTGTATGCGTAAATCGAAGTTCAGTGAGTACCAGATCGTCAAGATCCTGAAGGCAGTGGAAGGCGGACGGACTGTCGTCGATGTCTGCCGCGAGCACGGCGTGAGCAGCGCCACGTACTACAAGTGGAAGTCAAAGTATGGCGGCATGGAGGCATCCGATATCCAACGGATGAAGGATCTCGAAGCGGAGAACCGTAAGCTCAAGCAGATGTTCGCCGACCTCAGCCTGGAAAACATGGCGCTCAAGGATGTAATCGAAAAAAAACTCTGAGGCCAGTTCAACGCAAGGAAGTTGTCACGCACATGGTCAACGCGTTTGAGCTGAGCTCGCGCAAGGCCTGCGCGGCCATGGGCATCAGTAGGAGCTACTACGCCTACAAGCCGCACCCGCGGGACGATAGCGATGTCATCGCAGCCTTGACTGAACTGGCCGAGAAAAAGCCTACATGGGGCTTCAGTAAACTTTTCAACGTCCTTCGACAGCAGGGCAAGCCCTGGAACCACAAGAAGGTTTGGAGGGTTTACTGCCTCTTGAAAATGAACCTGAAGCGCAAGGCCAAGAAGCGGCTTCCGCAAGCCTCTCGGACGGCAGTGGCCCAGCCGCTTGCGCCAAACCATTGCTGGTCGATCGATTTCATGCGGGACACCCTTTACAGCGGTCGCGTCTTCAGGACTTTCAACGCTGTAGATGATTACAACCGTGAGGCCTTGGCCGTGGAAATCGATACCAATATGCCAGCAGGAAGAGTGGTAAGGGTGCTGGATCGGGTCGCCGAAGAGCGTGGCTGCTATCCCGAAAGGTTGCGAATGGACAATGGTCCGGAGTTCTCGGGGACTGTCATGGCGGCCTGGGCAGAATCGCATGGCGTGAATCTGGAGTTCATTCAGCCTGGCAAGCCCACCCAGAACTCATACATCGAGCGGTTCAACCGGACCTACAGAGAAGAAGTGCTTGATTTGTACGTGTTCAACAGCCTGAGCGAAGTTCGGGCCATTACGGAGGACTTTATCCGTGAGTACAACGAGGGACGTCCTCATGAATCCCTGGGGAATATGTCGCCGATAAATTTTGCTGCCCAGAGGGCAGGGGGTACCCCCTGCCCTCTGGGCAACCCCCCCGAAAACTGTCGGGAGTCTCTACCGTTAACTGGCCCTATGAAAGGGGACTTTACAGCGGGGAGTCCCTTTTTTGAGGAAACCCATAACCCGAAAAGGCTCTTTATTCAAGAGGGGTGTTCTTGTGTAGGTAACATCCTTGCCTTGCCCGGCTACCCGCTGACCAGGCTGGAACAGACCAATGGGGTCAATTCCACACGCCGCGTCGAGGAACCAATCTTATTAGCAATGAACTCACTGTTTCCCCTCCATCGACCTGTTCCCTTATGTGAGGTCACACCCAACCTCGGGGGAGGCCGGGGTTTTCACTTGGAGGAAGGTCACTACCCTCAAGCCAGCGCGCGTAAATATTGTCTATCGTGCGTCCCTGCCCATCCCCTGCAACCCTGGCAATGGCTCGACGTTTTCAAGGCCGGGCGTGTCCCGCTCGGCTTCCCACAGGTCGCGCTTGCGCTGGAGGTTGAGCCAAAGATCGGCGGTGGTATCGAAAGCCCTGGCAAGGCGAAGGGCAAGGCCGGATGTGACGCTGGCCCTTTCATGGAGAATCTGGGAAAGATGCTTGCGGCTGACACCCAAGTGTGCCGCCAGACCCGTGACGGTCAAAGACAGCGGCTCCATGTAGTCCTGGCGAATGATTGCCCCCGGATGGGTCGGCTTGCGGGTTGTGGTGCCCATGGTGCGGTCTCCTAGTGGTAGTCCTGATAGTTCACGATGTGGGCGTTGCCATTGTCCATGCGGAAGGTCACACGCCAGTTGCCGGATACCTTCACGGACCAATGCCCGGCCAGATTCCCTTTCAAAGGGTGAAGATCGTAGCCCGGCGCGTTCATGTCTCGGGCCTCGGCGGCGGCGTCCAGTCGGTCCAATATCCTGCCGAGCCTGTCCGCGTGCTTGGCCTGTATGCCCTTGGTGCTCCCGCTCCTGAAAAAGACTTCAAGCCCTTTGTGTGAAAAGCTCTTGATCACGTTGTAACCTCACAGGTAACATCAGTCAACTGCCGGGCATTGCTTTGGATGGGAATAATCGTGCCGCACCTTTAAAGCTGTCTAGGGAGTCGGCCCATGCTGCATCATCTATTTGCCTCCGGCAAGTGCTCCGCGCCGGTGTTTGCCACCCGCATCCTGTTCGCCTCAGCGCGGACCAGTTGTCCTTTGATCGGGCTAGGTGAAAGTCCGTCTCCTTTGCAAGTGGACAAGAAAACCCCCGTAGTGCGGGGGCCTTCTGGACAATCCCGGGCAGTGCCGGATCGAAATTTGGTACCTGGGGCGGGAATTGAACCCGCACAATCCGAAGATTACGAGATTTTAAGTCTCGGGTGTCTACCATTTCCACCACCCAGGCTTGGGGTTGCGGAGGCGGGGCGCGGATGGCGGGCGCGGGCCACGGGCCGTTGCGCCCCGCGGCTCGGCAAGGGTTTTTCCATTATCCCGCAACGCGGCGCGGCGTCAATGTCTTTTGCCGGGTGGGACGGTGGCGGACAATGGGGGCGGTGAAAAGCCGGGGTGACGGACAAAAAGGTGAGGGCATCCCCGGGGAGGTGGGAATGCCCTCGATGAACAATGAGCACAGGGGATGGAGGCCTCCTGAGGAGAATGGTGGTCCGGGGAGGTCACAGTGCTCATTGAACGATGGAAAAAGAAACGCGTTTCCTGTCCTCTATATGCAAGAATCAATTTGCGTACAAGAGAAATCATAGTCCAAGTCGCAGTCGAGGAATATCAACATTCCGCAAATGCATACCGATTTCGCCCTTCGAGGCGGGAATCGGGCCGTGCGGCCTGTTGTTGTCAACGGAACATATCGAGATAGTTTGCATAAAGCCGTGGGCTGACGCGAGAGTATTGATCGAAATCCGAGATGATCTCCAGGCCGGGGATCAGGGCGCGGACCACCGGGATGCCAAGATCCTTGCGCGTCAGGTCGGCATAGGCAGGGCAACAGCCGTTGGCGAGCAGGGTCGCTTCGAGGACCATCAGGTCGCCCTCGGCGCTGCCTGTGGAGAGGTCGGGCAGGTCTTCGAGCCTTCGCACCGGCAGGTTGTCCGGGGCCGGGCCGCTTTTGGGGCCGGGGTGGGGGTAGGCGGTTTCGGTCATGGCCGAGACCAGGGCCGCCCTGCCGTTCAGCGAACAGCCGGACCCCTTGTTCACGTCGCCCAGGTTGCCCAGGACCACGGACTTGTAGCAGGGCACGCCCAGCTCGGTGGTCACGTCCATGAACCAGACATGGACGCCGTCCGCCTCGTAGGCGGCCAGCAGCCGGGCTATCTCCGGGTCGCCGGACTCCAGGCGGAAACAGCGGGCCGGGTCGAAGAGCGTGGTGGCGTCGCTGTCGCGCTCGATGACCTCGGTCAGGGCGGCCACCTTGGCCTCGGCCAGGGTGTTGCCCGAGGCCAGCCCGGTGGACCCCAGGGCCGAGAACAGCGACTGCTCGTCGAGGTTGCAGAACAGGAACACGAGCTGGGCCGGGATGAGCAGGGGGACCGTGCCGCCCGCGCTGTCCGGCGTGTGCCCGGTGAACCAGTGCAGGGTCTGCCCGGCATAGGGCACCTCAAGGCGCATGGCGCGCAGATCAAGGGCCTCGGCTGCAAGCTCGTCCTGGGTGGCGCGGGTGAGCGGGTAGTCGTTGGCATAGCCCAGCACGCCCCTGGGGCCGAAGCTGGCATAGGACGAGAACCGCTCGGCCATCTCCATGGCGTAGGACGCCTCGGCCCGTTCCGGCGTGAGCCCCCGGCCATAGCAGGTCTGGATGCCTTCCAGGCCATTGTTCATCCGGCCATTGACGCAGCGCGTCTTGGGCATCCAGTGGCGCAGCCGGGCCACGGGCGACAGTGACGCCTTGTGTTCCATGGCCGGGCCGAGAAAGGCGTCCGCCTTTTCCAGGGCGGCCAGGGCGAATTGAATGGTCTCGGCCAGGGGGCGCCTGGGTTTTGGCTCTGGAAGTTTCCCCTCCAGGGATCGCCGCACCTCGGCGGCGGCCATGGGCGCGGGCCGCTCCAGATCCTGCGGCGAAAAGAGCGGGGGCAGGCCGGTCGCGTCCGGTGCGGGCAGGGGGGCCAGGCCGAAGATGTTGTCGCTGAAAACCTTGATCCACTCCCGGTGCAGGGGTTGGTCCGCGAGCAGGTTCGAGCGGATGTGGATGGCCGGGGTGTGCGGCAGCAGGCTTGCCGGGTCCAGGCCGTCGAACAGGGGCAGCAGGGAGCGCAGCCGCTGGTGGCAGAGGCACGCCTCGTACATGACCGCGGTCATGACCGGGTCGGACGCGCCCGTGTCGGCCATGACCTCGCTGATGAGTTTTTCGATCTTGCGGGGGCGGAATTCCTTGAACCCCTGGAGCACGAACTCGTGCATGAAGTCGTCATACGGATATGTGCGGAGATGGGCCGCCATCTCGTTGAAGCTCAGGTTGACATCGGGCAGGGCGGCGAACATGCCGACCCCGAAGTCCGTGTTCATCATTTGCAGCTTGTAGCGCATGGTGCTCCTCTGCGGATTTTCCCTCTTCAATTTCCGGCCGATTCGCCGTACACAGGAGATCATGGCCGGACAGGGGAATCCTGAGCGGTACGCTATGGTATCCGCGCGGCGAGTTCAAGACGCAAAATCCGGAGCAGCGATCTCTTGTGAACATGGAACACGGGCATAACGGCGGGGTGTGGCGGACTATCCTCAAGGTCGGAGCGGTGTTGGCCGTGCTCGGCGCGGTCTCGTGGGCCATGGAGCACTGGGGCGGCGGGGGCATGACCCTGCTCTCCGCCTTTGTGGCGGCCCAGGGCAGTCTTGCCGGTGCGGTCTTTGTGACCATCAACGCCGTGGCCGTCATGCTGCTGGTGCCGCAATCGCTCTTCACCGTGGCCGCCGGGGCCATGTTCGGCTGGAAGCTCGGCGGGCTCCTGGCGAGCATCGGCATGACCATCGGGGCTTTGGGCGCGTTCCTGGCCGCCCGCCACGGGCTGCGCCGGGTCATTGTCCGGCGCTACGGGGAGCATCCGGTCTTCAGGGCGATGCAGCGGCTGAGCGTCTCCCATCCGCTTCGAGTCCTGGCCCTGAGCCGTCTGATCCCGGTTATGCCGTTTCCCGCGACCAGCTATCTTCTGGGCATTGTTTCGGTCAGGCCGCTGCCCTTCGTGTTTCTGACATGGCTGTGCATGCTGCCCGAGACGCTGCTCCTGGCCTCGGGCGGCCATCTGCTCCATTCGGGCATCACGGGCCGGGCCTCGGTCGAGGCGGCGGTGGCCCTTCTCGCGGCGGGCGTGGTCCTGGCGGTGGTTGTCCACCGGATGAAGCGCAGGATTGTCGAGGCCGAAAAAGGGGATTAGCGGGCGGAAAGAGCGAGCTGCCTGACCTGGGGCAGCAGGTCGCGGGCAATGGCTTCCACCCCGGAGGCCGAGGGGTGCAGCCCGTCCGGCAGGGTCAGGGCCGGGTTGCCGGAGTAGCTGACAAGGATGTCCGGGAACAGGTCCAGCCCGTGTTCTGCGGCCAGGGATGTGAATATGGGGTAAAAGGCGCGTCTGTACTCTGCGTCGGGATTGAGCGCGGCGGTGATGCCCACCAGCAGGACCGGGATGGAGCGGTCAAGCAGGGTCTTGATGATCCGGCCCAGGGTCGCCCGCACCAGGGGGACCGGGTCGCCCTGAAAGCAGTCGTTGGCGCCGAAGGCCACCACAGCAGCGTCAGGCACGGCCTTGAGCACCGTGTCGATGCGCCTGAGGCCGTCGGAGGCGGTGTCGCCTGACACGCCGAAGTTCAGGCACCGGGTGCGCATCCCCTCTTCGTCGAGCAGCCGTTCAAGCACCGCCGGGAGGGCCTGGCCGGGGCGCAGGCCGTACCCTTCGGTCAGGCTGTCGCCAAAGCAGGCTATGCGAACCGGGGATGTCATGGGGTTCCCTGGTCTCAGTCGTTGATCCAGCGCTTGACCCTGGCCGTTTCAGCGGCCCAGTCCTTGCTCATGCGCAGCCCCAGGAACTGGGCGAAGACGATGTCGAACATCTCCAGGCACCGCTCAAGCAGAAAGAGTTTTTCGAGGAACTTGCCGTCCGTGTCCTCGCCCTCGTCGTCCTTGGTCGAGATCTTGGGGGTCTTGAGGCCGGAGAGGCCGAAATCCGCAGCATTGACCTGGACCAGCCACTGGTCCTGATCCATGGTGAAGAGCAGCTGGGCCTTGTTGACCTTCTTGCCGGTGCGCAAGCCGGTCTTGGCCTCGGTCAGCTCGCCGCGCGGGCTGGAGACGGTGGCTGTTTCCAGCCCCTCGCCCTCGCCGCCCTGGACCGAGACGCGCTGCTCCATCTGGAGGCTGAAGGTGCGCTTGTCCGCAAGGGAGAAGAGGACGGTTTCGCTGTCGGTCTTGAACCACAGCCAGGTCAGGAAATCCTGGCCCAGCAGGACGTTTTCGCGTTCGACGAGGGAGAGATCCATGGCGTCAGATCCTTATACGAAGATGGTCGGGTCGAGGTGTTCGAGCCTGGGCGCGGCGTCTTCGCCAAGCAGGTCCATGGCCATGAAGAACGGGGTCAGCGGCTCAAGGTGCAGATCGAAGGTGAGGGTGAAGTAGTCCTCGAACAGGGCGCGCACCTTGGCGTTGGTGGTGGACAGGTAGACGCGGTTGGCACCTGGGTTCCAGATGAGGTCGAAGACCGCCGGGATGGGGAAGGTGCGGGCGCGCAGCCGCAGGGTGGTCTGTTCCTTGATCTCGCGCTTGCGGTCGCGCGAGACGAAGTTCTTGCCCTGCTCCTTGTTGTGTTCAAGCTCCCTGTTCAGGGCGATGGTGGTGTGCTTCTTGAGCACCGCGGGCGAAATCCGGCGGGTGTCGAGGCGCAGGCCAAAGGCGAAATACTCGGCTTTTTCCGGTGGCGACTTGGTCCAGTTCATGTCCAGCATGTCGTCGATGTTGGTCCAGCCGAACGAGCGCTCCTCCGCTGTGGCGTCGATGTCCACGAAGCAGAACTGGCGCAGTTTCTCCGGCACCTGGCGCAGCAGGTCCGCAGGAACGTCCTCGATGATCCGGTAGCGCGTCAGCCCGAGGCTGGCGGAGAGAATGCTCAACTTCCTGTCCTCCGAAATACCCGTAATGACCGTTTTCTGGCAGCCCATGAGGTATGACCAATCGGTGTCGATGTCCAGCAAATCCTCGCCGCGCGGCAGTGGCGCGGGCAGGCGGAGCGCCTGTGGTGGCCGCTGTCCTTGTTTTCTTGAGCAGGGGCGGTTACACTGGAGAGAACCAGGAGAGATCATGCAAAAACAAGTGCTTGAAGAATTGATAGAGTTTCTTGAGAAAAAGGCGGACGAGGTCCGGCGGCTGGAGCGGGAGGCCGACGCGGTCCTGGCGGGCCAAGGACAGCGGGCCTTTCAGATCAAGGCCGAGGCCAAGGCCGAATTGCTGGCCTCTCTGAACGAGGACGCCTGGAAAATCACCAAAAGACTGGAAGGGGACGAGGGCAAGGCCATTGCCCAGCGGCTTGAGCAGTTCTCCATGAGCGCGAGCACGGCCCTGCGCATCGGCAGCGTTTTCTTCATGACCGCGCTGCTGTATCCGGAGGACCACGCGCCGGGGGAGCCCAACGATCTGGATGTGTTCATCGGGGAGTTGAGGCGCAAAGTCTAGCCGGGATCACTCCGGAATCTTGAAGTCGCGGTTCTTCTGGGCGGCCTTTCTGGCGGCCTGCTCTTTTTGGCCGCGCAGCACGATGGCGTGGACCGCATCATCCTGGGCGCGGTCGAGGTCCACGAACACGCAGCCCACCGAGCCGCGCTCGTGGCGCATGACCTTGCACTGCACGTCCTTGGCCGCCACCTTGCCATCGACGATGATGGTCATGACCAGCTCCACCCCGCCTTTGACGCGCGGTTTTTCAAAGGCAAAGCCGAGGCCCGTGGCGCTGATGTCGGTGACGGGATATTTCTTGTTGAGCCGCGAGACATGGACGAACAGGTTGTCCACCCGGATGCGCAGGGCCTCCCGCTTCTTGGACTGGGCGTCCTCGCCCTTGAGGGAGATGCTGAAGCCAAGCGCTTTCTCGTCGATGGGCGCGGCGGAGACCTGGGTGGATTTCTTGCGCTTTTTCTCCTTGGCCTTGGCAAGGCTCACGCCAAATTCGTCGCCGCTGCCTTTTTTGCCGCCCTTGGCCGCTGGCGCGGATTTTGGAGCCTGGGTCTTTTTGGCGGATTTTTTCTTTGCCCTGGATTTCGCCTTGCCGGAGCGCGCGAAGAGGTTTGTGAAGAAGTCAAGAAAACCCATGATTCACCGTTGTGTTGTCGTGGAGCGGGACTGCGGACCGAGCCTATGCAAAACAGGCGACTTTGGCAAGGGGGCAGCCAGGCCAGGGCGGTTCGTCGATGCGCATTTTCCCGGCTGAGGGGTTGACATTTCGTGGCCGAGAAGACAAAGAACATATATCTTTTCAAGCCATAGACGGGTTGACCGAGGAGGAATGACATGATTGGCGAACTGCTTTCCGGGATGGCACACAGCACTGGCGCCGGCTTTGTCGGCGTGTCCCTGATTTTCATTTATCTCGCATGGATCCTGACCATTGGCGTTATCCGCGTCAAGGAAGCCATGGCCGAGGATCACCACTAGACACGAAGAATCGGCGCGACCCTGTGTCGCCCGGCCATTTTTCCGCGAAGAGCCGCATTCCCTAGGGAATGCGGCTCTTTTCGTCTGTGGGCGTGCGCGGGGCTGTGGGCGTCAGGCTTCGCAGGGGCGGGCGTCGCTTTCCAGCACGATGTTGAGCAGGTACTGGCCGTAGCTGTTTTTGCTCATGGCGCAGGCCAGTTCCTGGAGCCGGGCCGCATCGATGAAGCCCATGCGAAAGGCGATTTCCTCCGGACTGGAGATGACATAGCCCTGCCGCTCCTGTACCGCGCGCACAAAGCTGGCCGCACCGTGCAGGGATTCGTGGGTGCCCATGTCGAGCCATGCGTAGCCCCGGCCCAGGGTCTGGACCTCCAGGTCACCGTGCGCGAGGTAGGCCTTGTTGATGTCCGTGATCTCCAGCTCGCCGCGCGCAGAGGGCGTGAGGGATTTGGCGATCCTGACCACATCGTTGTCATAGAAATAGAGGCCGGTGACCGCGTATTTCGACTTGGGCCGGGCGGGCTTCTCCTCGATGGACAGGGCGCGGTAGGCGGCGTCGAACTCCACCACGCCGTAGCGTTCCGGGTCCTTGACCAGATAGGCGAAGACGATGCCTCCGCGGGTCAGGGAGCCAGCCTGCTTGAGGATGGAGCCCAGGCCGTGGCCGTAGAAGATGTTGTCGCCCAGCACGAGACAGACGGTGTCGTCGCCGATGAACTCCTCGCCGATGAGGAACGCCTGGGCCAGGCCGTCCGGGCTCGGCTGCTCCCGGTATTCGAGGTTGATGCCGAGCCGTGAGCCGTCGCCCAGCAGCTCCTGGAACCGGGGCAGGTCGTGGGGCGTGGAGATGATCAGGATATCCCTGATGCCCGCCAGCATGAGGGTGGATAGGGGATAGTAGATCATTGGCTTGTCGTAGACGGGCAGGAGCTGCTTGCTGACCACACGGGTCAGGGGGTGCAGCCGGGTGCCGGAGCCGCCCGCCAGAATGATTCCTTTCATAAGGGGCCTCGCTGGTCCTGTGATTTACTTCGCATGCGAGTTGGGGTACATCCCATCTGCGCGGACGCATTGCACTATAGGTCCGGGACAGTCCAAAAAGCAACCCGCAACTGGCGCGCGCGACATGACAAAAAAACATGAATAATCCATACTTCCAATTTTCCGGCGGCGTGATCGGAGCCCTGCTCTTCCTGGCCGGGTTGTTTTTCATCCTCGTCTTCCTGCCTGTGAGTATTGTGGCCGAGGCGTTCTCGCGCCTGGGGCTGACCACTTTTCAGGGGGTGCTCATGTTCATGGCCATTGTCGTGGGCAGGACCGTGAACATCCCGGTTCATACCAGTCAGAGGCTGGTGATGGTCCGCCGCCCGATCTCCGTGCGCTGCGTCATGGATACGCGCGGACAGGGAGCGTGTGTCGAGGACGAACCGGCCAACGAGCTGAAGAAGCAGGTCTTTGCCGTCAACCTGGGCGGCTGCGTCCTGCCGCTGCTCCTGAGCCTGACCTTCCTGCTCGGCATGGCCGATGCCGTGGGAGCGGTTGGTTTTGGCTGGATCGGGTTTGCCCTGGTCGCGGTGGCGGCTGGTTGCTACGCCGTGTCCAGGCCCGATGTGCTCACCGGGATGCGCGTGCCGCTGTTCATGCCCGCCCTGATGACCTTCGTGTCCGTCTATTTTTTCGTGCCTGAGCCGATCCGCCCGCTGGCCGCCTACGTGGCCGGGACCATGGGCACCATCCTCGGCGGCAACGTGGCCCTGCTTCTGACGCCGCGCCTGCGCAACCGCATCGCCACGCCCCTGGTCTCCATCGGCGGGGCCGGAACCTTTGGCGGGGTGCTGGTGGCCGGGGTGCTCGCCGTGCTGCTGGCCTGATCTCAGGAGGAGTTGCCATGTCCGATCGTATGATCACTGTGAGTTTTGCGGCTCCACTCGCTTCGGGCGAGTGCGTGCATCTGTGCCAGGAAGGCGAGGGCGCTCTGGCGGGATGGGCCACGGTCATGGAACTGTTGCCCGGCCTGCGGGCTGGCGACCGGCTTGACAGCGGGGGCGCGGCCCTGTGCCTGCTCACCGTGGGCTGGCTGCCCGGCGGAGAGGGGCGCGCCTCGCGTCCCCTGTACCTGCTGCGGGCCGAAACCGAAGTGCCTGCGGGTACTGGACCCTTCACGGTGACCAGACCGGGCTATGCCCTGGCCTGGATCACCCTGAGCGACAAGGGCGCGGCTGGCAAGCGCACGGACGAGTCCGGCCCCCTGGTGGGCGCCTTGGTGGCCGGGAAGCTCGACCTCGGTCTTGTCCAGGGGTTCGTCATCCCGGACGAGGCCGGACTGCTCAAGGGGCTCATGGTCGATCTCGCCCTGGTCCAGGGGTTCGACCTGATCCTGACCACCGGCGGCACTGGCGTCGGCCCGCGCGACATCACGCCGGAGGCCACCCTGGCCGTCATCGAGAAGCGGCTGCCCGGATTCGAGCGGGCCATGACCTCGGCCAGCCTTGCCAAGACGCCGCACGGGGCTATCTCCCGGGCTGTGGCCGGGACGCTGGGGCAGGCGGTGATCGTCAACCTGCCCGGCAGCCCCAGGGCCGTGGCCGAATGCCTGGAGCCGATCCTGCCAACCTTGCGCCACGCCCTGGAAAAACTCCAGGGCGATCCCTCGGATTGCGCTGTTTTACGCAAGTAAATCGCTCATTTTCTGGTTGCAGGCCGGGGGGAGAATTGGTATATTCCCCAAGATCAATTGTTGCTAGTTCAACTAAAACTTGAAATGAAAGCAGGATAGACATTATGCGCTTCACCCGGTCTCTGGTCATGATTCTGGCCCTTGCCGCCCTCTTGGCCATTGGCAGCCTGGCGATAGCCGCGGATGCGGACCCCGAGCCGGGGACGGACGCGGCTGCCGAGGCACAGGACATCACCGGTTCCTTTGATCTTGAGCGCAGTGTCAAGCGCGCCCTGTCCCTCAACCCGAACATGACGGCCATCCGGGCCCAACTCCAGGGTTCGAGATTCGGCACCCGCTCATCCTTCGGCAAGTTCCTGCCTTCGGTCAGCGGCAGCTACGGCTACACCAATTATGGCCGCAGGCTGTCCACTTCCGACAAGCATGACGACTGGGTCTCCAACGTCAACATCAATCAGCCGGTGTTCAAGGGTTTCAACCTACTCGCCACCTGGCAGAAGTCCAAGCTGACAGAGGAGTCCAACGAGGCTTCGCTGACCGATGTCGAGTTGTCCCTGATCTCCAGCGTCCAGTCCAACTTCCTGTCGCTGCTCAAGGCGCGCATGGATGTCAAGAGCGGTGAGGACTCGGTGGCCCGCCTCGAATCCCAGCTCAAGGTCATCACCGCCTTCTACGATGTCGGCCTCAAGCCCAAGTCCGAAGTGCTCGACGCCGAGGTTGACCTGGCCACCGCCAGACAGGATCTCCTGATCGCCCGCAACAATGTCTCCACCCAGCAGGCGCAGCTCAACACGCTGCTCAACATTCCCATTGAAACCAACGTCGATTACGTCGGCGAGCTGGTCAATATTCCCTTCAGCCTGACCCTGCCGGAGTGCCTGACCCGCGCCTACAAGGGCAGGCCCGACCTCGTCATCGGCCAGAAGAGCGTCGAGATCGCCAAGAAGGACTCCACCATCGCGGCCAGCAGCTTCTACCCCCAGGTGGAGGCGGACTGGAACTACTACAACAAGGGCGTGGACGCCGGTCTCAGCCGGGGCGGGGTCTATCCATACACCTCCAAGGAATACTGGACTGTCGGCGTGGGCGCTTCCATGTCCATCTTCGAGTGGGGCGCGGACTACTACGACTACAAGCAGTTCGAGGAGATCGTGAAGCAGGTCGAGGCCCAGCTTGAGGACACGCGCCTCAATGCCGGGTTCGAGGTCAAGCAGTCGCTGCTGAACATCTACGAGGCCGCCGACCGCATCAACGTGGCCGACAAGTCCGTGGAGGCCGCGGAAGAGGCCTACCGCATGGCCGTGGCCCGCTATCAGGCCCAGGTGGGCACCAACACCGACGTGCTCAACGCCCAGGCCCGCCTGACCACCAGCGAGGCCCAGCTCTCCCAGGCTCTGGCCGACTATGGCACCGCCATTTCCTCGCTCTATGTCTCCATGGGCGAGAAAAACCTCGGCCTGACCACCGGGGAATAGCCGGGGTGTTCGCCCGTCGCAAGAGGACGTGGCAGGCCAAGGGCATGGTGTGCGATAAGTGCAGGCTGGACCTGACCGCCCATCGTGAATGCCGCGAAGTCATGCTGCGCTGCCCGAACTGTGGCACGATCTACCCCCTCAAGGAGTTTGTCCCGGAGATGGATGACGACTTTGAAGAGGAGATGGGCTTTGTACCCATGGACCGTATTTGACCGCGACCTGAAAGGACACATGCAACGCGCGGCCAGCGTCATCTCGTTGGCCGCCGTTTTCATTTTCCTCCTTGTCGCGACCTGCCGGACACCGGCCCTGGCCGGTGACCCTGCCTGGGCACCGCTGGTCCGGCGGCTGGCAGACGACGGCCTGGACAAGAGCCGCGTCAACGCCCTGTTTGCCGATGACAGCCTGAAATTCTCGCCCGAGATCATGGCCAGGAAGATGAACGCGCTGCTCAAGACCAAACTCGCGGCGCGCAAGCCCGGCCCGCCTGCCGAGCCCCAGGTCATGGAGCGCTACCTCAATCCCATCCTCATTGCCGGGGCCTACGCCTTCTACCTGGAGCACAACAAGGTGCTCGCGGCCATCGAGAAGCGCTACGGCGTGCCGGGAACCGTGCTTACCGCGCTCTTGCTGGTGGAGACCAAGCTCGGCACGCAGGTGGGCAAGCACAACGCCATGACCATCCTGGCGAGCATGGCCCTGGCCCGTGACTTTGAGCTGATCAGGCCCCTTGTCGCGCGCACCGACCTTTCGCCGGAGATGGCCGGGTGGCTTGTCAGCAGGACCGAGCAGAAGGGCAACTGGGCCTACGAGGAACTGAAGGCCCTGATCGAGTACGCCGACAAGAACGGCCTCGACCCGCTGACCATGCCAAGCTCCATGTACGGAGCCATCGGGCTGTGCCAGTTCATCCCCTCAAGCGCGGTCAGCTACGGCAGGGACGGCAACGGCGATGGCCGCGTTGATCTCTTCGACATGACCGACGCCCTGCACAGCATGGCCTATTTCGTCATGCGCCACGGCTGGAAAACCGGGCTCGACCGCGAGGCCGAACTCAAGGTCATTTACCGCTACAATCATTCGCAGAGTTACGCCCTGACCATCATGGCCGTGGCCGACAGGATAGGAAAGGCTGGGGAATTTTTCGGGAACTAGCCGCCGTCGATCAGGCTGGTGTAGAGGTTGAGGCTGCGCTTGAGGAATTCCTCCAGCGTCAGTTGCGACAGGGTCCGCCTCTGTGCCTCAAGTACCTGTCTGCGCAGGGCAGGGTCGTTGATCAGCCCGGCCAGGGCGTCTGCCAGCCCGGTGGAGTCGCCCGGCTTCACAAGCATGGCCGGGGCGGTCAGGTCCGGCATGACGCCGACGCTGGTTGAGACCATGGGCCGCTCGGCGGCCATGATCTCAAGGGCGGACCGGGCGATGGCCTCGGACCAGAGCGAGGCGACCACGCCGATGTCCAGGGCCGAGATGCAGGCGGGCACGTCATCGCGTCTGCCGCTGATGCGGGTGATGTCGCCCAGGCCGTGTTCGTCGATGGACGCCTGTATCTGGGAGCTGGTCATGGCCGTGTCGAACCCGATGAGGAAGAGGCGCACGGTGTCCATGCCCCGGTCGCGGAGCCGGGCCACGGCCTCGATGGTTTCCTTGTGCCCCTTGACCCGGTCGAACCGTCCGACCAGCCCGACCACGACATCGCCGGGGCCGAAGCCGAATTCCGCCCGGACCCTGTCGCGCCCCTTGGCGTCAAAGGCGAAGCGGGCGGTATCGACCCCGCCGTGGATGAGCCACAGTCCGTGGGCCGGGGTGCGCATCTTGCGGAGAAAATAGTCGGCCATGCGCCGGTTGGTGACCACCACGGCGTCGGCCACCTCGGCGTGGAGCATGCGGTTGAAGGCGTCGCTGCGCGGCGGGCGCTGGTCGCCTCTGGTGCGCACGAGCCTGTAGTCGAAGCGCAGGAGCTTGAGCAGCCCCCAAAGAAAGAACCCCTCGCCCCGGTGGCAGTTGACGATGTCCGGGCGGTGCGCTTTGAGCAGTTGTATGATATGCCTTGCGGCGATGGCGAGGCGGACCGGATTGTTGGTGTTGAGGTCCACTGCCACGGTGTTCAGGCCGAATCCGCGCGCGGCCTCCTCGGACGGGGTGCCGGCCTGGGTCAGGACGGTCACCTCGTGCCCGGCATCGGCCAGCAGGCGGCTCAGGGTGATGGCGTACCACGCGGTGGCGTTGTACCAGCGTACGTTGATGACTTGGAAGATTTTCATTGATTCCACCGGTCAGGGGTTGTCGTGTACAAAGCATGACAGGTCGCGACCGTGAATGCAAGGGCTGACCTTCATGGACGATACGTTCGTTTCAATCATTCTCCCCACCTACAACAGGGCCGGGTTCCTCCCTACCGCGCTGGACTCGGTCTTTGCCCAGACCTGGCCGCTCTGGGAGCTGGTGGTCATCGACGACGGCTCCACCGACGGAACAGAGGCCGTGCTCGACCAATATGACGACCCGCGCATGGTCCGTTTGCGCCAGGAGAACCGGGGCGTCTCCGCAGCCCGCAACACGGGCATCCGCGCCAGCTCGGGTGCCATGATCGCCCTCCTCGACTCCGACGATCAGTGGCTCCCCGACAAGCTGGAGAGGCAGCTGGCCTACATGCGGCGGCACGGCTATGACATATGCCAGACGGACGAGATCTGGATCAGGAATGGCAGGCGCGTCAACCAGAAGAACAAGTACGCCAAGCCCGAGGGGTGGTTCTTCGAGGAGTCGCTCAAGATGTGCCTGATCAGCCCCTCGTGCGCCATGTTCACCCGGCGCGCCTGGGCGGACATCGGCCCCTTTGACGAGGCCATGCCGTCCTGCGAGGATTATGACATGTGGCTGCGGGCCTGCCTGCGTTATCCGGTCGGGCTGGTGGCCGAGCCCCTGACCGTCAAGCACGGCGGCAGGCCGGACCAGCTCTCCAACTGCGTGCCTTGTGCGGACGAGCACCGGATTCGCGCACTGCTCAAGATCCTGCAGGGTGGCGGACTTGACGCCCGGCAACGCGCCGCGGCTTTGGACGAATTGGAGCGCAAGGTTGCCATTTATACGCAAGGGTGCGAAAAGAGGGGAAGAACAGAAGACGCCCAGCGCGTTTGGAATCTGTTTTGCATGGCCCGCGAGGGGAAGGAAGTTCCCCTGAATTCATGACGAAAACGTCGGCCCGCGCCGCTGACACACACGCCCGGTCCCGTTGCCGCGCCTTTGCGGCCACGCCCCGCCGGGATGGAGGTTGAGAGTGCCTTCCATCGCCAAGCTCATAGACAGTCTGCCGGAGATCAGCCAATCACGTCTGGTCGCATCCGGCGTTGGCGTCTGGGTGGCCTGGAGAGGCAACCTCAACAACGCGGTGGAGAACACCTTCCGCGAGTACGGTGCTCTCGTGGTGGCTCGCGAGATCGACCAGGCCCTCTGGTTCTGCAACACCAACGAGATTTTTCGCGCTCTGGCCCGTTTGCAGATATGGGCCAAGGTCAATCCGGTGCCGGTCTTCTGCCAGGTGGTGCCCCTGACCCTGCTGGTGGGGTATGACATGGCCCATTCGGTCTCCCTGTCCGTGGAGCTGGACAGGCAGGAATGCCGTTTTCCCGAAGATTTTGAGGTGTTTATTCATCCCAAGCTCAAGGAGCGGGTGAACACCATTCCAGGGCTGACCTCGCCGGTCGTCGGCACCGTGGATGGCCTTGCCCCGGTGGACTGGCTCGGCCTGCACGCAGACCATGGTCTCGACTACGAGACGGTGCGCAAGTGGTACTTCGTCATCAAGCCCCTGGGCAAGATGTCCGACAAGGACAGCATCCTCGGTTGGCGGGATTTCTCCATCGAGATCGTGGACCTGCTCAAGAAGAACGGGCTGCGCTACATCTCCGATGTCAAGGACGGCTTCATTTTCTTTCCCCTGGACAACTTCCGGTTGCTGCGCTCCTTTTGCAGCGAAATCCTGACGCTTATCAAGACCCTCAAGGAAGATCCGGCCAAGCAGTACTGGCCGGTGGTCATGGTCGCCGTGGCCCAGGGCAACCTCCAGTTCACAGGCGATCTGCCCAAGAAGATAGGGCTGGACTGGAATCGCATGGCCCCGGATTTCCCCCATGTCCGGTTCATGGACGGGTTTCTCCTCTCGGAATGGTTCCGCATGAACGAGGCCCGGTATGGCACCGAGGCGGTCTCCCTCGACTCCTGGTGCACCATCGGCCTGCGCGAGGGTGGCGAACAGTTCGGCCACGGCACCATGCAGGTGACCCTGCCTGCCGCCTTCACCACCCCCGAGGGCAACGAGTGCTTTTACTGCGGCCAGAAGAGCCACAGGCCGGAGCAGTGCCCGGCCAAGCAGCTGACCACACCCCAGCCCCAGGTCTGGCATCTGCTCGCCAAGACGGACATGAAGGAGTTCACCAAAGGGTTTACAGCCATAGACGCCGCTGTGCAGGGCAAGGACTTCACCTCGGCAATGCACGATGTGGTCCACACCAAGAACAGTCTTGAGAGCGTCCTGGCCCGGTCCGTGTACGAGATCAACTGCCCCGGCCAGATCCGGACCCTCAAGCTCGTCTGGCGCAGCCGGGGCAAGGAGTGGGGCGAGGGACTCAAGCAGCTGGCACCACAGGAGGGGGAATACGTCTGGGATGCGCTGCAAAGCCTGCTGGACAATGATCGGGAGGCAGCCGAGGAGCTGATCAAGCAGGCCCAGCTCAAATACCCGCGCAGCTACCAGCCGCATTCCCTGCTCGGCTTCTGGAACATGGAAGGCCGCGATTCCGATCAGGCATTCTTCCACTGGCAGGAGGCGGAGCGGATGAGCTACACCCCGCTTCAGCAGGGGTATTTCGCCTATCTCCAGGCCCGCCTGATGGAGGTGCAGGGCAACCTCAAGGACGCCATCAACGGGTACAGGCACGCCAACAGCTTTTCGCCCACATGGATCGATCCGGTCTACCGGCAGGCCGTGTGCATGGTCAAAATGGGCTTCATTGGCCAGGCCATGGACATGTTCTACGATCTCATAGGCCGCGACCCCCATGTGTTCAACCGCATCCTGATCGACCCGGAACTCGACCGGGGGCGCGTGCAGCTCATGAGCTCGCTGTGGGAGTGGTGGGCCGAGGCCGAGAAGGAGGCCGTGGAGGTCCGCGAGCGCGTGATCAAGCTGACCGAGGACATTGGCAAGCGGTTCGACGAGAGCCACCCCTATTTTGAGACGGCCAGCGAGGAGCTGGAGCGGCTCAAGAAGCTTGGCGCGACCAACAACTTCGTGGCCTTCAGGCTCCTGATCCGGGGGGCCGAGAAGTTCGGGTCCAGCCTCGACGACGAGGTCAAGCGCGAGATCAAGCGCATCAACGCCAACCTGGAGTATCAGGCCGACCGGGTCAGAAACATCCAGAAGGAGGCGGCCTGGTTTCCTTTCCCCCGGCTTCTGCTTGAATTCAACAAGGATTTCAACTTCTGCGTCGACAAGATCAACTGGGTCAAGACCCAGCATTTGAAAGACGCCGACAACTTCAGGAAATCCATCCGCTATCTCGACGAGATAGAGGAGCGCATAGACGCCCTGCAGGGGCGGCTGGTGACCCTGCGGATCATCCGGGACGGCACCCTCTTCGTGCTCATGCTGGGGCGCAATTTCATCTGGTTCGAGCTGATCGGCCTTGGTCTGGCCCTGGTCTCCATCCCCGGCCTCATCTATTTCACCCGCGATGTGCAGGGCAACTGGATCCTCGATGTCATCCGGGGCCAGCAGTGGGAGTTCACCAAGGGGCTGGTCATCATCCTGGGCATCCTCTGCCTCGCCATGGCGGCCATCAAAAGCGCCTTCACCTTCGAGAAGCGAAAACGGGAACTGTTCGAGCAGCTTGACGAAGAGATGCGCGACACGGCCCCGCGTCGTTACTGATTCTTCTTCCCCTCTTCTTCCATTTGTCGCGGTTTGCGGATAACAATGCAGGGCAGGTATTGTCACAGCACACGGAGGGGGGACATGCACAAGCTGGTACTGGTGCGGCACGGGCAGAGTGAGTGGAACCTCGAAAACCGTTTCACCGGCTGGACCGACGTGGACCTGACGGCCCAGGGCGTCCGCGAGGCGGTGGACGGCGCGGCCCTCCTGCGCGACGGCGGATTTGCCTTTGACATCGCCCATACTTCTTATCTCAAGCGGGCCATCCGCACCCTGTGGCTGATCCAGGAGGAGATGGACCTCATGTGGCTGCCGGTCTTCAAGACATGGCGGCTCAACGAACGCCACTACGGCGCGCTCCAGGGGCTGAACAAGGCAGAGACCGCGGCCCGCTACGGCGACGAGCAGGTCTTTGCCTGGCGACGCAGTTTTGACACGCCCCCGCCGCCGCTCGAACCGGACGATGCCCGCTATCCGGGCCACGATCCCCGCTATGCCGCCCTTTCGCCGGGGGAGGTGCCGCGCTGCGAGAGCCTTAAGGCCACCATCGACAGGACCATGCCCTACTGGTTCGAGACCGTGGCCCCGCAAATCCATGCGGGCCAGCGCGTGCTCATCGTGGCCCACGGCAACTCCCTGCGAGGACTGGTCAAATACCTCGACGACATGGACGAGGAGGCCATCACCCAGCTGAACATCCCCACCGGCCTGCCCCTGGTCTACGAGCTGGACGACAGCCTGAAAGCCCTGAACCGGTATTACCTGGGCGACCAGGAGGCTGCGGCCAGGGCTGCCGAGGCGGTTGCCAATCAGGCCAAGGGCGGGTAGTGCTGGCCCGTCATGGACGGGAACCTTTTCACCTCACATCTGCTCGACTGGTACGACGCCAACGGTCGCGACCTGCCCTGGCGGCGCGAGCCCAACCCCTACCGCGTCTGGATATCCGAGATCATGGCCCAGCAGACGCAGCTTGACCGCGTGGTGGGATATTTTGACCGGTGGATGGCCCGTTATCCCGACCTGCAATCCCTGGCCCTGGCCCGCGAGGAGGATGTCCTCAAGCTCTGGGAGGGGCTGGGCTATTATTCCCGTGCCCGCAACATCCTCAAGAGTGCGTCTGTCTTGGCGCATGCGCACGGCTGTGTGTTTCCGTCCGATCCCATTGCCATCCGCGCCCTGCCCGGCGTGGGCGCGTATACTGCCGGGGCCGTGGCCAGCATCGCCTTTGGCCTGTGCGAACCGGCGGTGGACGCCAATGTCCTGCGCGTCTTTGCCCGGCTGCTCGACCTGGACGCGCCAGTGGCCGAAACCGGTGTCCGGCAGACCGTGGAACGGACTGTGCGCGCCCTTATCCCCGAAGACAGGCCCGGCGATTTCAACCAGGCCCTCATGGAGCTGGGCGCGCTGGTCTGCGCCAAGCGCCCCCGGTGCGGGGAGTGCCCGGTGCGGGCGCACTGTCTGGCCCATGCCCGCGGCGTGGCGGACTCACGGCCCGTCCTTCCGCCCTCCCGCAAAGCCATCCGCATCGAGATGGCCACCGGCGTCCTGGTGCGCCACGGGCGGGTGCTCATCCAGAAGCGGCGGCCCGGCGATGTCTGGCCCGGTCTGTGGGAGTTCCCCGGCGGCTGTGTCGAGCCGGGGGAGACGCCGAGGCAGGCCCTGGCCCGCGAGTTTCGCGAGGAGGTCGAGCTTGTGGTAGAGCCGGTGGAGAAGATCACGGTGGTCGCCTATTCCTACACCCGCTACCGGGTGACCATGCACTGTTATCGGTGCCGCCTGACGGGCGATGCCGAGCCGGTCCCGGTGTTCAACGAGGCCGCGGAAGGGGGCTTTGTCCTGCCCGCGCAACTGGCGGAGTACGCCTTTCCGGCCGGGCACAGGCGGCTCATCGAGTTCATGGAGCGCGATGCCCGCGCTGCCGGATGGTTTGATGCCGGTCGGCACGACTGATTCCGTTTCTTCCGTCAAAACAGATTGTTGCCGCGAAAGGCACGCCCTTTGCTATATCCAGGTCGGAGGCATGGTTTCATGCCAAACTTTTGACTTGGGAGAATCGTCATGACCTTTGGCACCAGTGCGAATTTTGATGCCATGGCATCCCTGCGAAGCGACGGGCAGGCGGACGGGACCAGCAAGCCCGGTCGCCGCGACTCGACGTTGCAGAAGGCCTTTGAAACGCAGATGCACATGACCCAGAGCCTGTTCGGCGAACGGGGCAGGGACTATGAAGAGGGCGGCAGGGGCGGCCTGGATGTTTCCATTGTCAACGACGCCATGATGTTCGAGGCCCTGGCCACCATCAACCGGCTCATGCGCGACGAGGCCGGGCTGCCCCGGATCGGGGCGGGCAGGCCGGGGGCGCGCTCCGGCCTGTCGGCCACGGGAGATGCGACCGGCGCGGACATGGCTGATGTGGGCGCGCTTTCGGCGCGTTTCGAGTCCGGCAAAGCCGGGGTGGCCGCAATAGGCTACGACAGCGTGGGCGGCACCTCCTACGGCACCTACCAGATCGCCTCGAAACCCGGCACCATGGACAAATTTCTCTCCTATCTCGACGAGCACGCCCCGGCCTGGGGCGAGCGACTGCGCAACGCGGGATCGGCGGACACCGGCTCAACACACGGGGGGATGCCCGCCGCCTGGAAGGCCATTGCCGCCGAGGACCCGGAGAGGTTCGGGCGTTTGCAGCACGAGTTCATCGTCGACCAGACCTATGCGCCCGCCAGGACCATGATCCTCGACCAGACCGGGCTTGATTTCGACAATGCGCCGCCCGCCCTGCGCGAGGTGCTCTGGAGCACGGCGGTGCAGCACGGTCCCACCGGCGCGGCCAGGATTTTCGGCAAGGTCATCGACCGGTTCGTCACCTCGGCCAGCGAGGGGGAGTTCAGCGAGAAGCTCATCGAGGGCGTGTACGACACCCGCAAGGGGCAGTTTGGCTCGTCCACCAAGCGGGTCCGCCAGAGCGTGGTCAGCCGGTTGAACGAGGAGAAGCAGCTGGCCCTGAACATGCTGGAGCACACGCCGCTCAGCCGCATGGTCTAGCAGGCTGCTGACAAAGGCCCGATTGCGTCGTTGCTTCAAAAAAGGCAAACCCTCGCGTATTATATATACGCGTCGGTCTTGCCTTTTTTTCGCGCCTAGCACTCGAACCTTTCTCAGCAGCCTGCCAGAGTGGGCTTTGTCAATACTCTGAGGCGCGGGAAACCGCGCCTTTTTTATCGGGAAAGGGAGGTTTCGATGTCCGGGTCCAGGTCCACGCGCAGGGTGCCCAGCCGTTTGTCCACCACCACCTGGCCGTGGGCGAACCCCTTGACCTTGCGCACGTCTTTGACCAGGGCGTACATGACCTCGGCCTTGCCATCGTCCCTGCTGTGGCTTTTGATGGCGCAGAGCCGGGCGGCCTCGATCAGGGTGCGCTCCGGCACTTCCTGGGCCGGGTGGTCGCGCTTGAGGATGACGTGGGAGCTGGGGGCGTCCGCCAGATGGAACCAGTAGTCAAAGGGGCTGGCCGCGCGGCTGAGCATGTCGTGGTTGGCTCGTTTGTTCTTGCCGCGCACCAGGGTGAAGCCGTCGCTGGATTTGAAGACCGTGACCGCCAGTCCTCTATACCGCTTGGGCAGGGGGGGAGGCCCCTGGGGCAGGGGGATGTCGGATTCGTCGGGCCGGGCCAGGGGCTGGATCACGCCGCGCTCAAGCTGGTCGAGCTGGTCCAGCAGTTCGGCGCGCCGTCGGTGGATATGGGGAAATCCGCGCTCGGCCTTGGCCGCCCGCTTGAAGTGGAGGGTCATGTTCTCCACGGGCGAGAGGTGCGGGTTGAGGGCCACGGTCATGGGTCCGCGTTCCGGGTGGGTCACGGTGATTGCTTCCAGAGACTTTGCGTCCTTGAACCGGTACAGCTCGGCCTGCAACGCCTCGGCCATGATCTTCTCGTTGGCCAGTTCCCGCAGGCGTGCCTCTTCCTCGTCCAGCCGGGCCAGATTCCGTTTGATCTTCTTTCGTTCGCGCTTGAGCCGGGTCTGCTCCGGTCGTTCCTCTTCCATCTCCAGGAGCGGGAAGAGGGTGCGCTGGCCAAAGGCGTTGGCCGCCCCAATAGCCGTGCTGAACGAGTCGTCGTCCTGTCCGCCCGGCCACGCCTGGGGCGGCTGGGGCGTGTCGGATTGGGCCGGGAGATGAAAGGTCTGCGCCGTGCCGCCAGCCACGTTCAGGTAGAGCCGGTGCGCCTCGTCAGGCGGCAGGCCGGTCAGAGCCTTGCGCAGCGGCGGCGAGATGTGCGGATACTCGCGCCAGATGTCCGGGTCCTCAAGCACGTCTTCCAGGGCGGGCCAGTCGGGCTGTGCGCCGAACCCGGGCTCTAAGGAATCGACAAGGCTCATGCCGTTTCGCACATCAAGGACGAGATGGTCGCCGCAAGGCGGATCCTGGCGCGGGGTCAGCTCCAGGGCCAGACGCAGGGAAGGCCAGTCCATGGTCCAGCCGATGATCTTGCGGTTGCGCAGCCGTTTGCGAAACCACATGGCCATGGCCGGGGCGTCCTTGGGATTGGGGGGTTTGACAACGGACAGGAAAAGGAGACCGGCCAGTCTGGCCGGTCTGAAGAGCAGGTGGAGCGGTTCGCCCGCGCTCTGGAGCGTCAGCGTCCACACTCCGGGGACAGGGCCAAACACCTTGTCGATGCGGCGGCCAAGGAGCGTGTGGCCCAGCTCGGCGGCGAGGAAGCGAAAGAAGTTTGCTTCCATGGCGTTTGCGGGGCGGGCGGCGCGACGAACGGGCGGCTAGTCGCCGCGAACAGCTTCGTCTTCTTCCTGCTTGCTCTTGCAGTTGATGCAGAGCGTGGTCATGGGCCTGGCCTTGAGGCGCGGGATGGAGATGTCGTCGCCGCACTCTACGCAGACGCCAAAGTTACCGTCCTCGATGCGGTTGATGGCCTTCTGGACCTTTTTGATCAGCTTGCGCTCGCGATCGCGCAGGCGCAACGTGAAGGCCCTGTCGGACTCCGCAGTGGCGCGGTCAGCCGGGTCGGCGTAGACTTCGCCCGATTCGGTCATGTCCTCGATGGTCTCTTCGCTCTTCCTGAGAATATCATCGAGCATTCCGTTCAGGGCATCCTTGAAGTACTGAAGGTCTTGTGCGTCCATACGTCTCCCCTGGATTGGCAGCGGGTCGGTTGAGGGGTTTCGTCGATTGGAAATCAACGAATTAAAGCGCGTAGGTATACCAAAACTGACCCAAAAGTAAAGCCTTTCCATTAGTCGAAAAAATTCAAGGAGTTCATACTCTTTGCTTTTACGGCCAAAATGCAAAATAGGCTTGACACCTCAAGGTGGCGTGGGTAAACAGTGTTTCGCTTTTGAGAGCGGGAATAACTCAGTGGTAGAGTGCAACCTTGCCAAGGTTGAAGTCGCGGGTTCAAATCCCGTTTCCCGCTCCAGAAGAGGCGACATAGCCAAGTGGTAAGGCAGAGGTCTGCAAAACCTCCATTCTCCGGTTCAAATCCGGATGTCGCCTCCACAGCGCGGGAATAACTCAGTGGTAGAGTGCAACCTTGCCAAGGTTGAAGTCGCGGGTTCAAATCCCGTTTCCCGCTCCAGGCTATTCGGGGCCGACCTACGGGTCGGCCCCTTTCCCGAACACCACGCGCGGGAATAACTCAGTGGTAGAGTGCAACCTTGCCAAGGTTGAAGTCGCGGGTTCAAATCCCGTTTCCCGCTCCAGAGCATGCCAGCCGGCCCTTATCCGAGGGTCGGCTTTTTTCTCCCTGGCCAAGCGACAGGCCTTCCTTTCTCTCCATTATCCAACATATTGTGCGGACAGGGTATTTTTGGCAATATTGACAAAGGTTGTTTTTTTGTCACGATTATCGCGCGTGGCGGTATGGTCTCTGCAAAGTGGCGTGCGACGGCAAACATTTCCCAAACCGAAACACCGTCGCACACCACATATGAACAAGACGCATCAGACACATGGGCCGCGCCGGGCCGGGGAGGAACGCCCGGCGTTCCTTCTGAACGGCTCGCCGCTTGCCTCGGCAGGCATGCAGGCCAGGAATTTCACGACCGCCCTGGATTATGCGGGATCGGGCATTGCGCCGGATTTCTACACCCCTGACAGTCTGGCGCAGGACATCGAGCGGCTGTGCGACCCGGATCAGGTGGCGACCGACGAGTGTTTTCTCAACGTGGCGGTGAAGTATTTTTTTGCCTACGTCCATGACGGGGCGCACGGGGAGCGGGTGGAGTACGGCGAGATAGCCGGGCTGTATGGGCAGTTCTCCCGGCATCACAGCCTCAACGAGCCGGGCGACGACATCGAGATCATGAACCGGCTCAGGCAGTGGTCGCCGGTGCTTCGGGCTCTGGCGGACGCGCCCAGGGCGGCCCACGTCATGCGCGCGGTCATCGGCCAGCGCGACGCGCCCCGCCCATCCCACCCCCATGACGGACCCTATCTTGGACCCTACCTCGGAGTAGACATCGGGGCCGGGACCGGCATCATGCTGTTGGCCCAGCAGATCCAGGCGCGGCGCAACGGCTTTGCCGACGTGCAGACCCTCGGCTTCCAGGCCGACCCGGTCTCGGGCGAGCGCACCCACGATCTGGTCCACTCGCTGGGCGCGGGCAGCGTCATGCTGGCCGACCCCACCCGCGAAGGGGCCTACAACATCCTGCGCGGCCGCATGATCAGCTACGTGGCCAACGAGATGGTGGCCGGGATGCAGCAGTCCCTGTGCGAGGCAAACTTCTTCAACAAGTACAAGGCTTTTTTCGGCGCAGTGGCAGGCAATGCGGACCGGGCCGCCTTTTTCCCCGAGGGGCTCATCGCCCACAGTGGACAGGCGGGCATCTCCCTCATCTTTGCCAAGGAGAACGCCTTCCAGGCCCCGCCGGAGTATATGAACGCCGAGTTCATCCCCCAGGGGCTGATCATCGAGGGGCGGGTGCTGCCCATGCACCGGCTGGGCACGGGGTTCTATCGGTATTTGACCTAGATGTTTCGGGATGATGACGTTCAAGCCCGGCCTTGTGCCGGGCTTTTCGTTTGATCGGATCAATGCTCCAGGGATTCGTCAAAGGAGCTTGCGCCCTTGGCAAAGCTCCAGCGCTTGAGCCTGCCCGCCTCGTCGACAAAGGCCGTGAGCACGAAGGGCTGCCGCCTGCCGCCAAAGTGGCGGGCCAGGACCGGATTGGTGCTGGCAAAGCGCAGGTCGCCAAAAGCGACCGCGGTCCCGGCGGGGTCGGGCGAGGCTTCGCGGGTGACATAGGGCCATTTGGCGAACCATGCGTAGGTGGCGAACATGGACTCCTGCCCGCCCAGGGTTTCAAGCTCGCCGGTGTCGGCCCGGCGGTAGCGGCGGGGCGGTTCAACCGCTCCGCCCAGCAGGTCCATGGTGTCCAGCAGGTAGTCCTGGTCAAGGGTGGTGACCACCTTCCAGTACCGGGGCGACAGGGCGTCGGGCGTGACGTGGACCTCGTCGAAGTCAACGCCGCTCGCGGTCAGTTGGCGGGCGTAAACCCCTTCAAGATACGCGCCTGCGGCCATGTTGGCCAGCGGATAGGCGAAGAACCAGACCATGCCCGCCAGGGCGATGGCGTGCCTGGATTTTTTCATGACAATGGCGAGACCGATCAGGGCCAGGGCCATGAGGGTGAAGAGCGGGTCGATGATGAACGCGCCGTCCAGGGCGAAGCGGTGGGTGGAGAACGGGGCCAGGATCTGGGTGCCGTAGGTGGTGATCAGGTCGAGCCAGATGTGGGTCAGGATCATGGCATAGGCGAAAAAAGCGGCTGCGGCAAAGGAGGTGTTCCTTGAAATGCGCCGGTAGATCGCGGCCAGGGCCAGGGCCATGACCAGCCCGCCGAAGAAAGAGGTGGTGATGCCCCGATGGTGCAGCAGGTCGAATTCCGGGTCACCGTCGCCAAAGAAGATGTCTGCGTCCGGAATCCACGCGCAGAGCATGGCAAAGGGGACGAGATATCGCGCCCCTGGCAGCCACCTGCGGGCCGCCAGCGCGCCCATGACGCCCGAGGATATGTGGGTGACCGGGTCCATGGCCCATGATATGCCATGAGGCCCGAATTGTAAAACGAACTTGCGGTTTGTGCTTGTGGCGGGTAGATATCCGGGAAAGACAAAGGAGTGAGACGACATGCTGAAACCGTCCGTGGGCGTTGCCCTTGAGGGTCTTCCCTATATACTCATCGCGGCCTTCGCGACCCTGATATTCGCGGTCATCGGCTTTTGGCCCATGGCCGTCATCGGTCTGGGGATCACCTGCTTCATTGGCCATTTCTTCCGCGACCCGGAGCGGGTCGGGCCTGAGGACGCCGAGGCCGTGTGCTCGCCCGCAGACGGCAAGGTGATCAAGGTCGGCCAGGCGTCGGACCCGGTCAGCGGCGAGTTGCGCCAGGTCATCTGCGTCTTCATGAACGTCTTCAACGTCCATGTGAACCGCATGCCTGTTTCCGGCAAGGTCGAGCTGGTCCGTTACATCCCCGGCAAGTTCTTCAACGCCTCCTTTGACAAGGCGAGCACGGACAACGAGCGCAACGTGATGGTCATCACCGGCAAGGGCAACCAGCGTTTCACCGTGGTCCAGATCGCCGGGCTCATCGCGCGGCGCATCGTCTGCTGGGCCGAGCCACAGGACAAGCTCAAGCGGGGAGAGCGGTTTGGCTTGATCAAGTTCGGTTCAAGAGTTGACCTTTACATGCCTGATGGCTATGTATCACTTGTCAAGGTCGGCGACACGGTGGTCGCAGGCGAGACGGCTCTGGCGGAAAAGCGCAAGGCGTAACCCCGGAGAATGTTGGATAACAGATCAATCTGGTTGGAGAAATGAGCCTGCCACGACACAAGAGCGTCTACCTTCTGCCGAACCTGCTGACCACGGCCAGCCTGTTCATCGGCTTTCTGGGACTGATCTGGGCCATCCAGGGGGATTTTACTTCCTGTGCCCTGTGCATCCTGGCGAGTTGCGTGTTCGATGGTTTGGACGGCAAGGTGGCGCGGTTGACCAACACCACCAGCGAGTTCGGCGTCCAGCTCGACTCCCTGGCCGACTTGGTGGCTTTTGGCGTGGTGCCTGCGGTCATGGCTTATCTCTGGGTGCTTGAGGATTTCGGCAGGCTGGGGCTGATCGCCGCCTTTCTGTTCATGGCCTGCGGCGCGCTCAGGCTGGCCCGGTTCAACGTCCAGACCGCCACCACCTCCAAGAAACATTTCGTGGGCTTGCCCATCCCGGCTGCGGCCTGCACCCTGGCCACCCTGGTGCTGTTCACCGTGTATTTGCCAGCATCGGCCATGGAGACGCTCTTGCCCACCGCCACCCTGGTGCTGGTCTACGTGCTCTCCTTCTTCATGGTCAGCACCATCCGCTTCTATTCCTTCAAGGAACTCAGCGCGTTCACCGCCCATCCTTTCAGCTGGATGGTCACGGCGATCCTGGTCTTTTCCCTGATCGCCTCCCGTCCCAGACTCCTGGGGTTCGTCTTCTTCCTGGGCTATATCGTTTCCGGGCCGCTCTACACCCTTTTCCTACTATCCCGCAGAGGCAAGCGACTACTACGGGATAGCTCCAAGGAAGAGCTGGGCTAGCTCTCACTCATCCCATACTGGTACGTCGTACTGACCCCTGATCGCCGCGCACACGATGCGCGTTGGCGGGTTTATTCATATTCACGAACTTTTTTCAGGGCCCTTGGCAAAGGGCCGCAAC